>NZ_JBHINR010000006.1:0-1027 GCF_042195105.1 Bartonella sp. CL436QHHD
AAAAGCAGCCACAACACGGCTGGAGGTGGAAAGTGAAGTTAATCAAAAAAGTGATGCTGATGTGCGTGCTGCTCTCTCTGATTGGTTGCGCGACAAATAAATATGCTTCTTCTTGTGTTGGTTGGTTACCTATTTATTTAAGCCGGCAAGATCTGAACACCATCAGTTCAAACTTAGCAAGAGAGATCTTAAAGCACAATAATCTAGGTGAACGCTTGTGTGGGTGGAAACATGGTTAGAAAAAAATCCAAAAAACACACAGAGCTTACAGAATCAGAAAAAGAAATGCTTCAAGAAATGATCATCACCTATCAAAGCGTGAAAATGATGTCTCGCTTGATGAAGTGGATAGCATTTTTTCTTTTTTTGTTTATCCTTGATTTTGCACGCCTCATGGATGCGCTAGATAATGTCATTGCACATTTAAAGCAGTGGTTCTCAAAAAATTAAAAAAACCATTATAGTAAAAAAACAGTTAACGAAAGCCTGAGAATTTCTGCTAGAATCACGAGAGAGCTTCTTTTTTAATAGGATTTTTTAGATGCCAACACCATTTGGTAAAACCTTACGCAAACTTCGCATTGATCATTCAGAACGCCTTTTAGATATGGCTAAAAAATTAGATATATCTGTAGCATTTTTATCATCTATAGAAATTGGCAAAAAGTCTGTTCCTGTAGGACTGGAGGAAAAGCTAATTGAACTCTATGCTTTAGATCAAGAGGTAGCAGAAATTTTGAGAAGAGAATCAGATGCTTGTCGTAAAAGCTTCACTATAAAGCCTTCTGATACATTCAGATGTGAAGCTGTTGGTATGTTTTCTAGACTGATAAACATTATTTCACAAGAAGATTTAGAACTATTAAAAAAATTATTAGAGAAAGCTGGCAAAAAGAATGCGCTTTGTAAAGGAAAGTGTGAAAATCCTATTCCCGAACCTTTATTTATTTATCCCGAACCTTAAAAAAGATTACACAGAATCAAAAAGTTATAGCACCATAAAAATGCTGTGGCGGAGGGGGTGGGA
>NZ_JBHINR010000042.1:0-1035 GCF_042195105.1 Bartonella sp. CL436QHHD
AAAAATAACCATATATTTAGAAACTATAGCGTACACCTATAATTCCCTGAAGGGACTGTTTTGTTTTACGCCCTTTAATATAATGGGCCTCACCATATAACTTTAACTTCTCACTCACTAAACTGCTTAAACCTATTCCTAATTTACCTGCATTCCCTGATAAGTCCGTGGTAAATGAATGCCGTTGATTAATTAACGTTTGATTGTCATCTTTATTCTCACGTAACCATGCTGCTGTAATATACGCAAGCGATGAGGAATCCATGTGAGAACCAAATTCATATCCTAAAGATAAGCCAACCTCACTGCGTAATGAAGTGAATGGACGCATGTCACCTGTCATGTCATTCGATAACTTGATTTCTTTACCTTCAACTTGCAACCATGTAAATTGTCCATAAGGCTGCAACCAACTGTTCTTTGACGTCTGAAGTCGATAACCTGCTTCAAAGGAGGCGCCCACCGCCCATTGCCTATAACTTCCTTCAATCCCTAAACCATTCGTTGAAACTGCCTTTAGAGTATTTTGATAATGATTATATTTTAAAATACCATCGAGATACCATCCACTATGATCCAAATAAGTGACATAAGCGCCAATACCATAAGTATTGATACCACTGATACCCCCCCGTGCATGCGCAACACGGACACGATCATAACTGCCAAAACCACCTATATAAAATTCTCCATTTTCCCACTCGCTTAAACCATTGATCCCTAAAACAATACCTGTCTGATCTAACTTAAAATCTATATGCTCTGTCGCAATACTCTCTTTAGATTTAATCGCATAGGTCCATAAAGCTGCATTCTTTTTACTTTTATCTAGAATTCCTCTTCCCGCACGCACTGTTTGCATTTCGTTGTGAAACACCATCGCTGGAGTTACAGACATAGACAATACCGCATCTGTAGAGGGCGTGGTCAAAAAGTGAGAAACTGAAAGCGTCTCACTCAATTGTGGAGAAGGCTGTTCTTTATGAACTGGACGCACAATCATCTGATCGGCTAAAGAGTGAGAAGATTCTGAAA
>NZ_JBHINR010000021.1:0-1035 GCF_042195105.1 Bartonella sp. CL436QHHD
AGGATGATACCCTTGATCCAAACGCCCCACAAAACGCATGCGACGAAGGCGAAGGCGTCATCCATATGGATGAAGAGGATACATGATAGGTTATAAACTAGATGTAGAGCCCCTCATTAAAAATGATTGCTTAAATACCTCCCTTCCCCATCTTTAAAGGTGGGGAGTGGAACTAAAGTTACACGTGTGGAACTGGTCGTTCAAGAGGCTGTACAGCCAAACGAAACCCCATGGTACGCAGTAAAGCATTCAAGCTGCGGAACTCTGGATTACCTTTTTCTGAAAGTGTACGGTAAAGTTGTGTTGGGTTCAAGTTGGCTGCTTTAGCTACAGCTTGAACACCACCATAAGCTTTGGCCATTTGGCGTAGAGTTACAAGCAGCTCACCCTGATCACCATCTGCTAGGATTGCATCAAGGGTAGCTGCTGCCAACTCAGGATCATCACGGAATATTTCTGCCATTGCATCATCATGGTTACGGTCTTTCATTTTTGCACTCCTTTAATCTTCACGGTTTTGCCAATCACGCCAGCAAGCACATGCACGAGTGATATCAGTCTCTTGTGTTTTTTTGCTGCCACCGCATAATAGCAACAATACGGTCTTTCCAGATTGGACATAATAAACTCGGTAGCCAGGACCAACATTAATACGCAATTCATGAACACCCTCACGAAGCGGCTTGAAATCGCCAAAGTTTCCCTGCTCTAAACGATTAAGGCGGCGAATAATTGCAGTTTTAGCCTGCATATCACGGAGCTTTCGCAGCCAATCAGCTATCAAGTCTTTGCCATCAGAAGTAAGGTAGTGACGTATTTCAAACATGATGTATATTCGTTTATAAACGAATATTTGTCAAGAAAGAAATTAAAAGTTGAGAAAAAATCTTCTTTTATTCCAATGAAAAAGTGACATGAAGCTTAACCAAGCTATCTTTCCGAATGAGAAAGATGTCAATTTTTTAATCCAGCTCTGCTTTTTGCGGAGCTTTTTTTATGGAGAAGCATATGCGAAAAATATCATCAGAAGGGCTA
>NZ_JBHINR010000002.1:0-1063 GCF_042195105.1 Bartonella sp. CL436QHHD
CTGCTAATGTAAAGGCTTTAACAAGATGCATGTGAAGCGGTCCATAAATATAAACAGCTTTTTCAGTAGGTCCCATTTCATCCCAGTTGCTTGGAAAATCAAAGCGTGTATCACGGTCATTATCAATTAATTGGTTTTTTAAATCATAGAAAGCTTTGACGAGAGCTTTTTTGAACGCACGCACCGTATCATTGTTACGCATATAGGTCATGAGTAGAGTGGCTTGTGGTTCGTTGAGAATAGCAATTACTCTTTTCTGTCTTCCGCCTTTGGTCCCAAAGGGTGAGATTTCAAATCCAACCCTTCCAAATTCTTCAAAGTCTTCAATGTTTTGACGTACCAGCTTTATAACTGTAGCGTGGCTATTCCCCACACCACCGGCAATTTTTAAAGAGGTTGTGACAGCAATTCCATCATTGTTGATTGTTACTAGATTGTTCATAATGAACTCCTTGTTGACTAATGTTTTTGATTGACACTCAATGAAGAATGCCGGGTGCTGAAAAACACGGCAACAAGCCCGTCGTTATGCCTTTCCCCCGAAAGGGTATTGTATAGCGTAACCACACCCGACAAAGCTATTATATGCGTGTAGCATATAATGAGTCAAAGTCTTTAATGTACAGAAGACTGATTATTTCGGTAACCAATCCGCTTGTTGTTTTAAGGTGTTTTTCAAGCACCTTTGTATGAATCTAACGGTTTTAAAGTTTTTGTCAAGTCGTTCTCAAGAGCGGCTTTTTACCCCTCATTTTTCCCATTCATTTTCATTCACCCCTCATTTAAAGGAGCATAAAGTATGGCAATAGGTTTTCTACACGGTGTTGAAGTCGTTGAAGTTGACGACGGCACCCGCCCCCTTCGCGCGGTACAATCGGCAGTTATCGGGATTGTTGGCACAGCACCCGATGCCGATGAACAAGCATTCCCTCTCAACACACCGGTTTTGGTAGCAGGCTCTCTTTCACAAGCTGCAAAACTCGATAAAACGGGTAAGCGTCAAGGTACCTTACCCAATGCCCTTGATCTTATTTTTAAACAAGTAGGGGCAATTGTTGTTGTA
>NZ_JBHINR010000011.1:0-1131 GCF_042195105.1 Bartonella sp. CL436QHHD
GGCAATAATATCACCCTATCAGAAAGCTATGATACCTCTAACGCAAAAGAAAAGCATGAAAAGTCTTTTGCTGGTGTGACAACTTCCGTTGATATCGGTGTCCTTGGCACGGTACAAGGACTAAAAGATGCCGCAGATCACATGAATAATAAGGATGGTAACAATACAGTTATTAATGGCATACTGACCGGCATGAAAATCAGTCACCTCTTTAATAAAGGAGAGAACTTTATTAATTGGCTGACTGGCAATACGGGGGAAAAGGGGAACACAACCAAAGGACTGAGTAGCTCATTAGGAGGGGTGGGGGGCTCCACCAAGGATGCTCTTGCCAATCTGGCTGGTGCATCTGGCAGTGTAACCGTGGGCTTTAAAACTGAGAAAACAGAAGCCTCTTCTCAAGTCTCCACAGCGGTGACAGATAGCATAGAAGGCGGACGCGCTGTTAACATGCAAGCCCACAAAGGCAGCATTCATGGTGTTGGCGCTGATATTATCGCTGGTACCAATCCAATCTATGTGCTGGAAAATGATGCACAGAGCGGAAATATCACTATGGAAGCAGGTGAAGATATCATCTTTGAAAGTGCACAAAACACGCAAAGCACACAAAACAGCAGTGAAAGTTCTTCAATGAGTGTTGGCACCGGTTATGGCACGGGTGGCGCAGGGGCAACGGGTAGTGCTGCTTTTAGTCAAGGGGAAGGTTCCAGTGAGGAAGTTCAACACAAAAACAGCCATATTATAGGTAGCGGCACTGTTCATACCACGAGTGGGGCAAACACCACATTGGCAGGCGCCGTGGCTTCTGGAGAGCGTGTAGAAATGGAAGTAGGGGGTGATTTTGCCATTATCAGCCGCAGTGATACGGGACAAACTTCCAGCAAGCAAAACTCTGTTTCTGTTGGGTTTGGTGCTGGACAAACGGGTGGTGGGGGCTCCATGAGTGCCTCTTTCCAAAAGGATAAATCCTCTAGCGATTATCATAGTGTTGTGGAGCAATCAGGCATCAAAGCCGGTGATGGCGGCTTTAAGATCAACGTTAAAGACAAAACAACGCTGACCGGAGGCATCATTGCCAGCACCGCGCCGGCAGATAAAAACAGCCTGACCACAGGAAGCATTAGCACC
>NZ_JBHINR010000043.1:0-1175 GCF_042195105.1 Bartonella sp. CL436QHHD
CTAATTTTTGAGCTTCGAGATAAAGCTTTTTAGCAAGGCTTAAGCTGAACATCCCACATTCAGAGGAACTGCGTTGAATATCCATTTCTGCCATGGCAAAAGAACAGTTAGACAATTCATGCGCTTTAATGGCCAATTGTGCCCTTAATGCTAGCACTGCTGATTGCATGTTTTTAAATGTTGTAGGTTCAAAAAATATCACGGACGTTTTGTCATCGATAGTTTGATGATCAATTACTGAAAAATGAATTCCTCTATCTTTTGTGTGAATGATAAATCTAGAAGATTTTATGCCTTTTTCGAGTGTTTCTTTTAGTGCAAGGGCAAAGTCGTGAGATGATGCTACCAATTGAAGACGCATTTCAGGATATTTAAGATTTGCTTGTTCTACCAAGGCTGGCATCAGTTTAAGATCTGTACTTGCATAATCAGCTGTAAACCAACGACCCATTAAGATGTCATCTTCTAAACGGGCAACAATATCTTTTAATTCCGCACGATTGAATGGGATATTTCTTCCTTTTTCGCTACTGGGTTGTTCTAAATGTGCAGTAATATTGTCTAATGATACATTTGCATGTGCCCCTTCAGGTGCACTTGCTCCTTCTGGTGTTTGTGAGGAATGAGGGAGGGAAGAATCTTGTGGCTTCATACTATTAGCCTCCATATTGATCATCGATAGATGATATTATTTTCTTCAATTCTGGCTAAACAATGTTTGCAGGAAAGATTTTTTAGCTAAAAAAAACAAAGAGATGCAATCATCTTTATTTAAAAAAATTGTTACGAAAGACAAAACCCCACGCTTTTCAGAGTCAAAGGCAAGGTATCTTTTTGTCTTTTAAGAGATCATGTTGCTTACTGTTTGCATCTTTAGCTCTTTACTTCTTTCAAAGGGAAAAGAAGATTTGCTAACAGCAACTTATATCTTACCGTAAAGCCGCAGAGCTTCATTCTTTGTGGATGTGGAATAGGGCTATGGCCAAATGCTTATTACATCATTAGAGATTTGTATTCTGTTGCTCTTTTTCTGTGTTGTGAAACAGAAACAGTTTTTGTCTCTGTTGCCACCAAGCTTCTCTCAAACCTCTCTCTTAGGGTTTCGCCTTTTTTGTTTACTTTTTCATGTGCTGCTTCTGGATTGGCTGTTAGATATTCCCTAAGACGTCTTCTGC
>NZ_JBHINR010000005.1:0-1202 GCF_042195105.1 Bartonella sp. CL436QHHD
TTTTCTATATTTTGTTGAAAAAAGATCATAGTAGAATCCATATTGCTAAAAAGTTATATTTTTATGTTGCTATTTTCATGAACAGCCTATAGCAATATGGGAGTGTATATTAGTAAGACTCATTTTGATGAAATAACTTTCAAAGGGGGAAAAGTAGTGCGTAAAGATAAAAGGTACATCACGGGACCGCGCATATATCATTATATGATATATTAAAAAGAAAAAATCCAACTAAAAAGCCAGTTATCCAAGGAAAACTATATTCCAGACATATTACAATTTCTTTTTACTTTACTTATTATTAACAAAACCATGCTTTCTAATAAAAATAAAGTCTATAATTAGGAAAATACATATTAAAACCTAGTACAAAGGATTTTATAGTAACCACTACCAAGTAAAATGTAATATTAAATATAAAGACCCCTTTTTAGTTAGAAAAAACAGCACACTAAAAAACTTAGACTCTAAATGTGTCATCTTTATGTCCACAAAACATAATCAAAAAGACAAACATTTAGGTCTCAATACAGAGAGCACAAACAAAACAAGACTAAAGACTCAAAATGTTCACACTCTAAGCAATGATCGTCTACTCTGAATTCCAAAGACATCAATAATGCTGAAATGTGTCTTTTTTATGTTTTAGAGGTGTTTTTAAGTTTTTTCATTGGAGAGTTTGTTATGAAAAAATTATATGCCCCACAAGCTGCGAGTGAATTAAAACGTTCTCGTTTTTCTTTTGTTAAAGTTCTTTCGTTGGCTATAGCGGCTACATTCTTATCGAATGTTACGCCTGTTTTTTCAGCAAATCCTGATGTTAGAAACACATTTCTTGAAGGTGTAAAAAGTGCTGGTGTATCTTATCCACAAAGCCTTCTCTCTGTTGCTGGTTTGAATGCTTCTGATGATTACGCAAATTTTTTAACCAAAACCCTTTCTGGTAAGAGAGATAAGAGTCCTATCGTAAATGTTTTGACAGAAGGTAGCCGTTCTGCGCGAGTTGGAAATGTTGATGATAAGAAAGCGCCACAGCTTACAAGAATAGCGGTTAACGATAAAAGCATGAGTGCGGATAATATTGCCGTGCGAAAATTGCCAAAAACATTTGTTAAAAAAGGGTGGATGCTGCCTGTTGAGGGAGATAATAGTGATGATATTTTGCTGTCTGGCGTTAATAGTTTAGCAAGGAGGGTGAGTAC
>NZ_JBHINR010000070.1:0-1229 GCF_042195105.1 Bartonella sp. CL436QHHD
AGTGGTGGAGATACTCAACATTTTGGCATTTTGCAATTTTGCGGTTTTGCCAATGATAGCATTGCCGATATCTCCTTTTAGAATTCCATAGGATAACAGTGTATCCATATAGAAACCATTGTTATGCTGCACGCTGCCATAAGCTGTTAGTGACCATTTATCCAATGTGCTCTTACTTACATCATCCATATCCTTTGGAGCGAAAGACAGCCGCCCATAGGTGCCTACAAGACCGAAATGTGTTGTGGTATTTTGTCCTTCTAATGCTGCGAATGTGACACCGGCTTGTAGAGCAGCATAGCGGATATCAGCACCATAACCATATTTGAGAGGTCCACGTTCAGAAGATAAGGTTCCTGTGTTTCCGTAAGTATAGAGGAAGAAACCGGTTTGTTTTTCTTCTTCTTTTCCTAAAACAGATGTTCTGATATTGGCTAAGAGTGCGTTTTGTTTAGCCATATCGGTTAATCCACTATAGAAGAGAGCATTTGGCATGACTAAATAGCTTGCTGTTTGTGGTACAGGGGCAACGGTAGGGATATTTGTTTCAGGATCAGGATTTGAACCAGAATTGGAGTCAAGCAGTTCGGGTTGCAAACGGAAATCCCAGAAATTTTCATTCTTTTCATCAAAGAGGTTTTGTGCAATATCGGCGTTGCCTTGGCTTGAGTCTGGTCCATAGGCACGTAGTGTATACATATCTGGTAAGCCACCTCTTGTGGTATAGCCATTTACCAGTTTGAAAGAGTTTTCCTCTGCTTTTCCAGAAACTTGAATAAGTGAAAGACCCCGGACATTGGCAGTAGCAGAGGTATTTGCTTCGATATTGTTCTCTTCTAAGCGCCCCGTGACATAAACTGATGTGTTGCCAGAGACATCCCCATGGATCAAAAGTCTATCGGTTTTTTGGTCATTTATTGCAGCACCATCACTCCAAGCCGTGTTGAAGTAAATCTTTGCATCACCCGTTGCATTGTAGACTTCTTGCGTGTCTGGTTTACCAGAACCTATATGCAATGTTTGGTAATGATCTTCTGTTGGTTTCTCAAAAACAATGGAGCTGTTATCGAGATTAAGCGTGGAAATATCAGAACGAGATCTTTGAGCGATATCAAGCAGATTGCCATCATCATCTTTTTCATTTTTGCTGATTTTTAACGTCCATGTTGTATTGTTTTTCAGATCAAAACGTACATTTCTGTCTTTAGCAATATTCGCTCTGCCTTCTA
>NZ_JBHINR010000038.1:0-1253 GCF_042195105.1 Bartonella sp. CL436QHHD
AGACGCTCTTCTAAGATATCGACTTCTCGATTAAGGTTTATTCCTGCCGAAATCAGACCTTGTAAAGCAGCATAAGCATAGACCCTACAGTCCAAGGCTTCGTTTCTTGCCTTTTCACTTTTTTGCCATTCAATACGCTTGAAGCCTTTAAAATATTTGATGACTTTTCTTTCAGCGGTCAGTTGGTCAAAATATTCCCGATCAAGGTTTTTGTGAAAGTGTGTTGCACCAGCACCCGATGCTTCAGGACCGGATTTTTTAAACCGTGCCGTGATAATATCTTTTGCTGCATCAACCCCAACAATATAGAGATTAATCTGTCCTTTGTTGTTTCTACTTGGACGGCGTGGCCATACCGCACGCCATCCCGCTTGCCCCTTAATTCCCCAGATACGTCGTCCCTCACGGGGGCGCACGTAATTATAAACCGCTTGTGTGTGTCCACCACCGGTATCAATACAAGCAGCTGTTATCCTAATTCCCTCTTTATAGCCTGTATGTGGCCAGCGTTTTGTAAGGTATTCATCCAGCTGGTCCCATACTTCAAAAGAAGAGGGATCACCAAGGATAACTTGATAATCAATATGCCAACTTTCTTCACTGCGTCCCCATCCAACCACTTCAAGTTCTAAGCGGTCATTTTGCACATCAATACCCGCTGTCAACAACACGGCTTGTTCTGGTGCAAGGGGATAATCTTCGCGTTTTGCATAGAGGCTATCTGGGTCAACAACTTCGCCTGTTCTGTCCTCCCATGGCTCTCCAAGCACTGTATTGACAAAAGGCTGTAGAAGAGCTGGATCATCCTTGGCATTTAAAAACTCTCTTGCGCATTCCCCCCAAGTAAGCCAAGGGGAATAGAGTGCCGAAATATGATAAGAACGCAAATTGGGTCTGCTTGATTCACTGGTTGGTACCCAACATGCTCCTCGTTCTTCACACATGAGATCTGTTTTTCTGTGCTCGGCATGTTCATGGCCACAATGGGCACAAACAAACACAGCTTTTTCGGGGGCGCCTTTTGGCCACTTAATTTGTGACCAAACAATGGGCTGTAGAACACCACATGCATCACAAGGCACGTTGTAATATCGCTGGTCTCCTAGCACAAAATCCTTGGCAATACGGCTTGTGTCACGGTGGGTGGGTGTGGACAATTTAAAGATCTTTCGTTGTACAAAGGTTGAGGTCCGCTTTTCGGCAATCATCACCGGATCACCTTCGTTATCCACACTGAGAGGATAACCATCCAC
>NZ_JBHINR010000077.1:0-1265 GCF_042195105.1 Bartonella sp. CL436QHHD
GATTGTTTATCAGCATCTTCAGTTTAATCAGGCGCGTGATATTGATAATCTTGATGTTGATTTAGGAAAATTTCATCAATGATTTAGAATACTCACTCATCATTCTACATATTGAATAAAAAACTGAATATTATAAATTTCTTTCATTCAAACCTGTTTATATTTAATCAATTAACCCCTTGTTCATCACAAACGAAGCTGGCATGTAAAGAAGGACTTTTGAAAAAAGGTGTATTGCTTCTTATGAACATTCTCGAGTGCTAAAATCTGCGCAAATATTGAATGCTGAAAAAAGAATGATGATATCCGCGCATAACCGCAATAAAAATAATATCCTGTATCCAATCAAAATTTCTCTGCCACCTATCATTTACAAAACAACAACCGTAACAATACGATAAAGCATACTTTACTTTTATTATAATTTGACCTCAAACTCCCTCTGTTTGTTCTAAAAACAAGTATTTATCCAAAATTCTTAAGTAAACATCCTAAAAAAGGAAACAAATAATATGCGTATGAAATGATATAAACGTAAATAAAGTTCTAAAACAAAATTCAAAAAAATGCATAAAGCTCGTAAAGACTAAACTTATGATCTATAAAATTTAATAAAGAAATGGACAAAAACAACCATCAATATCGTCTCTTTTAAAAGATTATACCACAAGAATTTAGCATTCAAGCTTCTCACATTCACAATGAAATCTGCCCCCATATCTTAATATCAAAATTTTAGGAAAATTCCTCATCGCATAGAAGAAAGCATCTATTGTAATCTTTTATATCAAAAAAATAACCATATTGATGAGGAAAAATAAATTTCAATACATTAAAAGGCAGAAAAATCTTCTGCCTTTCATATAAAAATGCACATTATATCTCTTCAAAAAAGATGGCGCAATCCAGCAGAGAAACTGGCTCCAGAAAAACCAGCTTTCTTAAATTTATGCTGATAAGTTACATCTCCATGAAGAAAAAGTTTTGAAGAAAGACGAGCATTAAACCCAAGACCTGCTTCCAAAAAAGAACCAAAAAAACCTAATTGGAAATCGTTTTTAAAAGAAACAAATTGCTTATCTTCAAAACTATGCAAATAAGAAAGCTTACTATAAAAAGAAACGACACGTCCCTCTTCAGAAACATTAAGTGTCTTGCTTAAACGCCCACCAACACGCCCCACCCATTGATGAAATTTTCCTAAATCAACATCAAGATTATCAATATCACGCGCCTGATTAAACTGAAGATGCTGATAAACAATC
>NZ_JBHINR010000030.1:0-1270 GCF_042195105.1 Bartonella sp. CL436QHHD
ATATTCTCATGTTTTTAGTCCATAATTTTACCAATTGGTCTATTTACCTAAAATTTGACCGTACAGAGCGTTTTATATTGCAGATGTTGATTCTATCATAAAATCTTTAAATCGCTTTGTACGGTACCTTTTTGTCGATTTAAACACATACCTAATCGTAAAATGATCAGCACTTTTCACTAGTTTGCTGTTTTAAGCCGCTTTAGAATTGCTACTGTCATGACACTCTTCACTAGGCTTGCCTATTCTCATGAATGAAATGCGCTTGCCTCCTAAGGCTAGGTTACGCGTATTTTCAACTGCTATAAAAACCTTCTCAGCAACACCATAAAGCCTGCTTTCTAAATCGCGACAATACTGCACCAGATCAGCGCATGAGGGGACAAATGTTGTGGACATGCCTTTTGCCTCACCACGTATAAGATTTTTAACGGCTTGCAATAAAGACCAGAGTGAAATGCCGTTAAGAGCAGCGATATAAGCCTTTGCACGCGCTTCTGCATTAGAAACTTTTTGCATTGTCAAACCACCTTCAAGCACATCAAGAGCTTCTGCTATGTCTTCAACAGATGCTTTCAAGGTAAGTAAGTTTTGAACAGTCTGATAAGCTTCTAAAGCTTGTTTCTCTAGGGTTTTTGTCAATTGACTGCCATTGATCAAGGTCCATGGGAATTCCAGAGTTACACATCGCTCTATCTGTTGCACGGTATCTTGTAGAGGCGTCACTAAGCTGTGTTGCACCGATAAGATTACGGATTGTCTCTCCGGTACCACCGCGAGTTCTTTGATCTTTTGAAAAGTTTCCATTGTTTCCACCATTGTTGTTCGTGTTTTTCGTTTTTTCTAAACCCTCGATAGCCCTGCGTACCCAGTTACGCCATGTTGCTTGCCAATCGATTTTGGTTGCATTTGCTCCGGCTTTTGAACGCCAGTAATCTCGAAACTTTGCGATTTCGACTTTGACGCGCTCTGGAGGCAAGCCCTCTGCAATGGCAAAATCGTAATCGGGTTCAAAATCCGCAGGCAATCGACAACCGCGATTAGCTTTCGCTCGTTTTGCTTTTTTGGGAACGTTCTCTTGTTCGTGAATGGGATGTTGGTTGTCTACACCCGTTGTGATTTGTTCTGATGTGGTCTCAACAGCAGCAACCTCTGTTGGCTCGTCAACCAAATCGTTTGTTTCTAAACTTTCAGAACCAATTTCTTTTTTTGCTAAAACGTTAGTTTTAGTTTTTTTATA
The DNA here is from genome assembly GCF_042195105.1 of Bartonella sp. CL436QHHD. Taxonomy (NCBI): domain Bacteria; kingdom Pseudomonadati; phylum Pseudomonadota; class Alphaproteobacteria; order Hyphomicrobiales; family Bartonellaceae; genus Bartonella; species Bartonella sp. CL436QHHD. The sequence continues at coordinate 1,241 of NZ_JBHINR010000030.1, forward strand.
TATATTCTTATTCTGGTTCTTTATAGCTTG
>NZ_JBHINR010000036.1:0-1274 GCF_042195105.1 Bartonella sp. CL436QHHD
ATATTCTCATGTTTTTAGTCCATAATTTTACCAATTGGTCTATTTACCTAAAATTTGACCGTACAGAGCGTTTTATATTGCGGATATTGTTTTTATCGTAAAATCTTTAAATCGCTTTGTACGGTACCTTTTTGTCGATTTAAACACATACCTAATCGTAAAATGATCAGCACTTTTCACTAGTTTGCTGTGGACCAAAGCGTTTCATTATCCCACCAATGCCATTTAAAGTCTCTTCAAGCTCTTGCTTGTGAACAAGCGTTATAGGCGTTGAATGCTCTTTCGCTGCTTGTTCTTTCAACTCCTTTTCACGGAATCTCAAAACAGCATTGCGTACAAAATTGACTTTTCTCAAAAGATCGTTTTCCAAATCACGACACAACCTGACAAGTTCTCGTGTGCTCGGAAAAAACGTATCGGATAAACAATTTATTTCATCACATAAAATCCGTTTGACCACTGTCATCAGTGACCATGCAGAGACATTTTCCAAAACCATTCCATAGGTCAACGCCATTCCCTCATGGTCTGATTGTTGTGCTATTTTCAAACCACACGACAGCATGCGAATTGCTTTTGCTATATCCTCTTTACCTGCTTTCACTGCGAAGAGCTCTTGCAATTGATCACCAGCCTCTAAAGCAATCGATTCCTGCTGTTTCGTTAATTGGCTGCCATCCTTCAAAACAAACGGACCGCTCGGAGGTATCATCGCATGAATGTGTTTCAAAATACCCTCGATTTCCGATATCAAGGAGACTGTCTGCGATACGTTCCCCAATGCTTTTTTGCTTTTGAGTGTAATTTCCATTGTTTCCACCATTGTTGTTCGTGTTTTTCGTTTTTTCTAAAACCTCGATAGCCTTTCGCACCCAGTTTCTCCATGTTGCTTGCCAATCACGTTTGATAGCATTCTTTCCTGCACAGGCTTTCCAAAAATCTCGAAACTTTGCAATTTCGACTTTCACGCGCTCTGGAGGCAAGCCCTCTTCGATTGCAAAATCGTAATCGGGTTCAAAATCCGTAGGCAATCGACAACCGCGATTAGCTTGCGCTCGTTTTGCTTTTTGGGGAACGTTCTCTTGCTCGTGAATGGGAGGTTGGTTTTCTACACCCGTTGTGATTTGCTCTGATGTGCTCTCAACAGCAGCAACCTCTGTTGGCTCGTCAACCTGTTCGTTTGTTTCTAAATCTTCAGAACCAATTTCTTTTTTTGCTAAAACGTTAGTTTTAGTTTTTTTATATATATTCTTATTCTGGTTCTTTATAGCTTG
>NZ_JBHINR010000024.1:0-1276 GCF_042195105.1 Bartonella sp. CL436QHHD
AACACCAGCGTGATTCACGCCACGAGTGAATTACATCTAAAATGAAGGGGAATAAACATGCCACACCGCCCACCTACTATCACGCAACCAGCTATTGCTCGTGCTTTAAGAGAAGCTAAAAAACAAGGATGTGAACTCATAGAAATCAAACCTACAGGGGAATTATTAATTCATATCAATAAAACCATAACACCAACAACGACAGATAATACTTATAGCATTGACGATTTTCCACCACTTGAAAACGAGCAAGAAGACTACGAGACCAGCAAAAGCTGCCCCTCTGTCGACGGTATAAAGTTTTAGCCATGCCAAAACGCCGTCCACCGCATCTTGTTCGTGAACGTACACGCCATGGTAAAGTTATATGGTATGTACGTATTGGTCATGGACCACGGTTTCGGATTGAAGGAACCTATGGAACGCAAGAGTTTGTTGACAATTATACGCTGGCTATTAAACAAGCGCAAAATGGCTCCTCCAAAACAAAGAGGCGTACCAGACTCACAGAAGGGTCTTTCGATTGGTTATTGCATCAGTATTTACAAAGCATGCAATGGCATAATCAATCAGAATCCACTAAAAAAGTTAAATATCGAATTCTGAATAATGTTTCTAAACATATCGGTGATCGTGCATATAAAAGCATAAACAAACAACACATTCTTGAAGCCGTAGACAGAAGGCGAGATACCCCCGCCGCGGCAAAACATTTTTTGACCTCTTTAAATGGTCTCTTTAATTGGGCGGTTGATAATGCCCTTTTAAATAGAAATCCTGCCTTTAATATAAAAGCACCAAAATCTTTGAACAGTGAGGGATTACTACCATGGCGAGAAGAGGACATAGACAAATATTATCACCGTTGGTCACATGGTACACATGAACGCGTCTGGATTGATGTTCTTCTTTATACAGGCTTGCGCCGTGGTGATGCCGTTCGTATCGGCTGGAAAGATGTCAAAGATAATATCATTTATCTCAAAACAGAAAAGAGCCAATTTAAAACAGATGTTTTTCTTCCTATTTTACCAGAACTAGAGGAAACCCTTAAAATTGGTCCTATAGGTAATGAAACATTCATTTGTGGTAAAGGTGGAAATAAGCTTGTCAAAGAAAGTTTTGGCAACCTCTTTCGTGAAGCATGTAATGCGGCGGGTATTAAAAAATCAGCGCACGGATTGCGAAAATTAGCAGCAACACGTGCAGCCAATGCTGGTGCGACAGTTTCGCAAATGAAAGCGCTTTTTGGCTGGACAGAAGATAAAATGGCATC
>NZ_JBHINR010000037.1:0-1442 GCF_042195105.1 Bartonella sp. CL436QHHD
TAAAAGTATTTTATTTCTCCATAATGCTGGAGAAAGTGAGGGAATTGAGTTAACACATCCAGTGATACTTAACAGAGCTATGCAACTCAATAGTTTTAAGATTTTCTTCATTCTTCCCCTCCTTCAGTGGGTTTCTTTACAATAAAACAGCTCGGAAGCTTGTTGATATTTCCTGTCACCGCTGCTTAAAAAAACGGTGAACAATATTGAGATGATGGATTGAGGGAACAATCGCGCCATTCCAAGTGAAGGCAAGGATAGCGGTTTGTTGATCATCACAAACAGTGCTTAAGGTTGGCATTCTGGTTTATTTTTATATTTTTGGCAATAAGCGCTATTTAAACGCTTCTTGACACTTCGTTTTGGAATGACAGCACCTGGCACACAAATCGGAAGATCTTCGGCATTATAATTTCTACACCGATCTCTCCACTTCCCTCCTAATTTACTATGAAAACCTGCTTGGGTTAGACATGCATAAATAGATGTATTCGCATTTATACTTAACTCTCTATAATCCATCATATAATCATCATGAGGATTCAGCATTCCACATTCTAATAGTGCTTTTTTAATCTCAATCTTATCTTCTCCTAGCTTCTCTAATACATCCACAGCCTGGTAAGGACCTGGAAAACATCCAGCTATAATAAGCAAAGCCAATCCACTCAATAACTTTAAAGTTGCTTTCATTTTTTCTCTCCTTCAATGATTTTTTATCATAAGATTGCTTATAAGCTTGTCGATGTTTTATATTCCTCTGTCCATACCAATTTGAAACATGTTGAGTGCCGATACAATTGGCCCACACACTTATGCAAAAGATAAAAAAACTAAAGATTACTCTTAATCATACCATCATCAAAAAACTACGGTAGACATTCAGGCTTGTTTCTATTTCTTTTACAATGGGGGCTGTTCAGGCGTTTCTTAACACTTCTTTGAGGAATGACAGCACCTGAATGACAAATCGGAAAACGAGCATCAAAAAACTCACACGAACTCAAATATCCGGATTTATATCTAAAACCTGCTTGAACCATGCAAGCTTCAATTAATGCGTTCGCATTTCCGTCTAACTTTCTGTTGTATTCATCACGATTATAAGGTGTTGGCATGCCACATTCTAACAGCGCTTTCCCTATATCAATTGTATTTGCACCAGGCTTATCCCATAATTCCCAAGCTGATAAGGGAACCTCAGCTTTATACTCACATCCAGCTATACTTAACAGAGCTATGCCGCTCAATAATTGCAAGACTTTCTTCATTTTTCCCCTCTTTCAATGGATTTATTTACTATAAAACAGCTCGGAAGCTTGTTGATATTTTCTGTCATCGCTGCTTAAAACAACGGTGAACAATATTGAGATGATGGATTGAGAAAACAATCCCGCCATTCCAAGCAAAGGCACGGAGGGCGGATTGTTGGTCATCACAAA
>NZ_JBHINR010000060.1:0-1822 GCF_042195105.1 Bartonella sp. CL436QHHD
ATCTGACCTTCGGCAACATTATGCAAACCAACAGATGCAGAACCCTTACCTTTACCCAAAGTCACACTCGCATAATTAGTGATGCTATTATCCTCACCTTGTTTATCGTAGTGAACAACAGCCGATTCATCAGACTGAAGATTGTTAGAAAGCTCCTTCAGACTTTTATCAAGCTGACCTTTGTTAACTGCTTCATTATCCTTCGTCGCTGTCTTAACACCTGAAAGTATTCTATCTTGGCTTTCCTTATCCGCAATACTGATGCTCGCACCTTCTTTTTCACCACCAAGCTTGATCACATTTGTCGTGTCATCAAACTTAACAAGACTATCTCCTACAACTTGGTTAATCTCATTCTTAAGCTCTTTGTGAATACTCGTGAATGAATTCCCTACACCTGCAAATGCTTTGGCAACATCATCATAGCTCTGCTCTTCAACAGCACTGCCATCTTCTTTGACGATCTTAACTTTAAAGCTTGGAGCACTCCATTGACCTTCCTTATATTCAGCGCCACCACCTAAATAAGTTGCAACAGTCTTATTCGTATCAAAAAGCTGAGAACCATTTATCGCATCACTTGAGCTTGCAGAAACCTCTCCATTGGAAAGAAACTTAATTTTACTGTTGCCTTTCCCAGCACCCTCTCCATGTGTCGCTACAAACGCACTATCTTCATCACTCCACAACAACGCATTCTGCTTAATATTTTCAGTAACCTCCGTGTTGTTTTGGGTGAACTCTTTTTGAAGATTCTCAAAAGATGTTCCTACACCAGCAAATGCTTCCGATACATTATCATACTTCTTCTCTTCAACTTTAGTACCATCCTCATTAACGGTCTTAACTTTGAAACTTGGAGCTGTCCAAGCGCCACCTGCATAACTAGCATCACCACCTAAAGACTGCGCAACACTGTTACCTAGAGCATATAGCTGATTTCCTGCTACAGCATCGCTTGAGCTAGCAGTAATGTCACCATTTGCAAGCGACGTTATCTTGCTGTTGGTCTTCTCACCGTCTTTTCCTCCATGCGTCGCTACAAACGCTTCTGCGTCCTTATTCCACAACAGCGCATCGCCTTGAACTTCCTGAGTAATATTCGTGACTTTGTCATTAAAGTCTTTAACCACATTCGTGAAAGAATTACCAACACCTGAAAGAGCTTCTGAAACACTATCGTACTCAGCTTCTTCTGATGTGCCATCTTCTTTAAGGTGTGTAACTTTAAATCTAGGCAACAACCATTGATCTTTCTCATACTTAGCATCACCGTTTAAGTACGATGCAAGATCTTTTCCTAAGGAATAAAGTTGGGAGCCATTTACTGCATCTGTCGATTCTTTCGTAATATCTCCTGCCGCAAGGAACTTAATCTTGCTGTTTGTCTTTGCACCATCTTTTTCTCCATGCAAGGCGACAAAAGCACCATCAGCCTTGCTCCATGATAAAGAATCTTGTGCAACTCCTTCTGAAACTTCCTTAATACGAGCGTTGATAGTGCTCATGCTGTCATTAATGTCATTAAACGCACCTGCAACATTATTACTGCTCTTCTTATCACCTTTCGTACCATCATTGCTGAAAGTCTGAATTTGGAAATCCGGATCTTGCCATTCGCCTTTCTCATTATAACCAGCACCTCCACCAAAATAGCCAGCAAACTGTTTTTGCAGATCATAAATCTGTCCACCCGTAATCGCATCACTCGAGCCTGATACTATAGAGCCAGCTGCAAGTGATGTAATCTTACTCTTGCTTTCCTTCTCTCCATGCGTCGCTACAAACGCCTCTGCGTCCTTATCCCACAACAGCGCATCGC
>NZ_JBHINR010000082.1:0-2643 GCF_042195105.1 Bartonella sp. CL436QHHD
CGCTGTGACTATTACCAAAGAAACAGATGCGAATGTCAAAATACTTTGAATAAAGTAGGGATTTTTTTTAATTCCTAAAAAGCATAAAAATATAAAAGTTATAATGCCAAACAAGGCTCTTAGCTGTTTATCTGTAAACATATTTATTTCCTGCGGTTTTCGATAATTTTTTGATCTCTTTATTGATCTCGTCTATAAGAGGTTCGTAATTGAGAACGCTTTTCGGAATAGCACCACCGTAAACCCATGCTTTCACTTGCGCTTTGGTACTAAAATCCGCATTTTCTGGTGTGGTATAATACTGGCCGCCATCAAACTTTTCACACTCTCTTGTACCGTCTTCATATTCGTAGAGGTTGTAAAAATACTCCTCTGCTCCGTCCCCCCAAGGAACATAACCAACAGCTGTTGCAACCCACTTTTTTCGCATGGGTTGTTTACGGATTGTTAAGAATAAATGTTTAAAAATGAACATGCTTTAATCCTAATTTTACCAATTGGTCTATTTACCTCAAATTTGATCATACAGAGCGTTTTATATTGCAGATGTTGATTATATCATAAAATCTTTAAATCGCTTTGTAAGGTGCTTTTTTGTCGATTTAAATGCATGTCTAATCGTAAAACGATCAGCACTTTTCACTAGTTTGCTGTGGACCAAAGCGTTTCATTATCCCACCAATGCCATTTAAAGTTTCTTCAAGCTCTTGCTTGTGAACAAGCGTTAGTGGTCTAAAATGCTCTTTCGCTGTTTTTTCTTTGAGTGTTTTCTCACATGTGTTTTCAATTGCTCTACGTACAGTTTCGGCTTTTGAAAGAAGGGTATTTTCTAGTGTCTGGCAATAAGTTAAAAGCTCTCCACAAGTTGGCATAAATGTTTTTGATATCCCAATTGCTTGACCAGTTACGATATCTTCGACGCCTTTTTTCAAAGCATATGCTGAAATCCGTTCCAGCATCATGCTATAGGATAGAACAACGGCTTTGGAATCTGTGTTCGCAGGGACTCTCATGCTTGAGAGTAGGAAAGAAGCTTGCTCAATTTGCTTAACTGAAGCTTTCACAGAGAGCAACGCTTGTAGAAGATTGCAAGCATCTAAGGTTTGCTCTTCCTCCTGTTTCGTCAATGTATTCCCAGCTTTCAGCGTCAATGGATACCCCGGACTGATCATTTCCATAATCTTCTCCAGATGAGAGATGATCTCTGAGTTCGTTGAAGCCTTCTGCAAGCTGTTCTGTGAAAGTTTTCTGAGTGAATTTTCCATGATAACCACCTAACCGTTTTTCCTGTTCTAATCTTGCTTTTTTCTTTGCTAGCGTTCCGATAGGGCTTGTGACCCAATTGTACCAAGTCCTTTGCCAATCTCGTTTGTTTGCATTTTTACCTGGGTTTGCTATCCAGTAATTTGTGAACCGTTCGGTTTCTAACAGCGCCTCATCATGGGTTAATCCTTGATCGATTGCGTATTGCAAATTAGGTTTGAAATCCTCTGGCAATCGACAACCGCGATTAGCTTGCGCTCGTTTTGCTTTTTTGGGAACGTTCTCTTGCTCGTGAATGGGAGGTTGGTTGTCTGATGAGGTTGTGATTTGCTCTGATGTGGTTTCAACAGCAGCAACCTCTGTTGGTTCGTCAACCAAATCGATTGTTGCTAAACTTTCAGAACCAATTTCTTTTTTTGCTAAAACGATAGTTTTAGTTTTTTTATTATATATGTTATTGTTATTGTTAATGGCATCATTAAGCATTTCTTGTGCATTGCTAAAATCCCCACAAGCATCATGCTTAGCATCCTTAAGCATACCGTTAGCATCATGCTTAGCATTTTTAGCATCTTGATCATCACTCATTGTTTTTGCTTTATGATGTTTTGCCCATTTTGCCTGCGCTGCTTTCTTTGCTCTCTCTGAAAACTTATTTAAATTTTCATTTGAGTTATTGAGTTCTTCTTCAACATCTAAACTCCACAAGCGTCCATCTTCTAAATAAATGATGTGTCCAGATCTAAATAAATAATTTAACGCCTTTTCAAATCTTTTTACTGAACAACAAGTAAAATGAGATAATATTCGTGCATCATTCAAAAGAGGCTCACGCGTGTGTAACATTCTTATCCGCAACTTCACATAAACATTGACTTCCATAGGTGGTAAATCAGAGAGTTTAAATAGCCACTGGTCTGTATTAAGTCTCGTCCAAGCCAATTTAGTTGACATATTTTACCTCCTTTTCTTCATTATTATTAAAGGTAAAATTATCTAGCTCTTCACTGAGGTTATTGAGTTCTTCTTCAACGCGCGTATTCCACAATCCATTATCTGTCTCAACAAGTTTATTATTTCTCATGAGATATTCGACAATAGTCGCAAACTTTTTTTGTGAACAATTGCAAACACGTGCAAGCGTTTCAAAATCTTCTTTAATTGGTGCTTTTTTATCGTACATGCGAACGAGAAGCGTCATATAAGCGCCCCTTTGCTCTAGCGTCATTCCATCTGTACCACTTATCCAGTCATACAAATGGAATCTTATCCATGGCATACCATTAGACATGCGCGCCTCCTTCTTTTATTAAATATAAAATTGCTAAAGCATCTGCTTCGTTGTCGTCTTTAGGCGTATGTCCTTTGGAACATATTGCC
>NZ_JBHINR010000067.1:0-3212 GCF_042195105.1 Bartonella sp. CL436QHHD
GGAGGCATCATTGCCAGCACCGCGCCGGCAGATAAAAACAGCCTGACCACAGGAAGCATTAGCACCAGTGATATCAGCAACAGTGCCCATGCTAAAGCCAGCAGCCATGGGTTTAGCATTTCTGGGAATGACACGATAAAGAACATTGCCAAGAATGTTTTAAATCACGGCAAAGCCAAGGATGGAGCAGAAGGGGAAACCAAATCTGCTATCAGCGATGGGACTATCATTCTTACTGATACAACTGGACAGAGGGCGATGGGGCAAGATGCTGGACAAATCATTGGCTCTCTCAACCGCAACACCGCTACAGCCCACCAAGCCGTTGCACCGGTGGACGCCACATCGCTTGAGGGAGCAGTGCATAATCGCCTAGATATGATCAATGATTTATCGGATGAAGGATTGGGATACTGGGACAAAGTGCGCGAAGTCGCAAATGTTAAAGAGCATCCAGTAGGTGAGATTGCGCATGATGAAAATGGCAAAGTACTCTATTTAACCGATGAAAATGGAGAGTATATAAAAGACAGCGATGGAGAATATATCACTCTGTATCACTTTTTAAATGCTGAAGATGAGCAGTATTTACAAGCTGGCTCTGATGGCAACAGGCGTATGTTCTATAATGGTATTTTTAACACACCAGATGAAGCAGCGCGTAATGCGGTTCAGTTAGCTGATAATGAGCATGAACCCCTTTATTTTACATACCACCCACAAGCTAAAGACAGGCTCGTAGAGATCGGAGTAGCGATTTATGAGTATTTTGGGAGATGGAGTAATTCGACCAAGAAGTTACAAGATTTTATCTATCGTTATGGCAATACAGGGGCGATTGTTAGTGCGCATAGCCGTGGTAGCTTGACAGTGGGCAATGGAATGCGTGACTTTGAACAGCATGGCATTCACGGTATAGCAGAAAAAACAGATATCTATCTTTTTGGACCAGCTGATAACTCTCAATCAATAGCGAATGCACTCTATTATGTGAGTGATGGTAAAAAAGATCATATTTATTTACAAAACCATATATTCGATCCCATTGGTACAGGAATTGGTCACAATCTACCTACTTTTTATAAGGCACCCTTAAGGTTCCCTTATGCAATATTTCCACCAGCAACTCCAATGATAGAGCAAGGGAAAGCTCTAGGCGGCTTTAAATCTAGCACCCATAGGTGTTATGGTAATGCGTCGGCAGCATGTAAACGTGATTATGGAGCACATCATAATGATAATACAAAAATTTATGCACCTTATGCAATTTTAGATAATTTAGGTTTAGGTTATTTATGGAGAAAAAAATGAATACACTGTTTAAATTATTGAGTGGGATAGTTTTATTAAGTATAGCTGGATGTGACATTGAAAACATTGACAAACCTGCTCCAGGGTACGTGAATATGTGGGAGAAGACAGGAGCAGATTCTACTGAGGTAGGAAAAGCCTTATTAGAATGTGGAATGCCGAGTCTTATCGATCCTGATTCAGAAAATAAAGAGGTAAACAATAATGGATGGGCAACAATTGATGCCTGTATGGTTCAAGCAGGATTCCACTATAAAGATAAATGGGGAGGAACTTGGTGTCAAAACTATAAAGCCGAAAACTTGCCCATTTGTCAGCCTGGTGCTGTCATCCCGAAGAGAAGTGTCGAAAAGCGCTTAAACAGCCCGTTTTGTAAAAGAAGTCCAGTACAACCTGAATGCAAGCCTTAAGTGATGATCAACAATCTGCCATCCTTGCCTTCACTTGGAATGGCGCGATTGTTTCCTCACGCACATTATTTAACGGATGAAGAACAACAGAATTTACAAAAAGGTTCTGATGGCAAGGTTCATTTTTTCCTCAATGGTATTCTTACAACACCAGATGACGCAGCCCATAATGCGGTTCAGTTGGCTGATAACAAGAATGATCCACACTATTTTCTGATGTTCCCTCATAGCGATTCGCGCTTGGTAGAGTTGTTCATTGCAGGGTATCAGTATGCTCTAGAAGGTAAGTTGGGTATTTTGACCAATTCGACGAAGAAGTACCAGAATCTGTTGTATAGCCTTGGCAATATAGGATTGCATACTGATGCGCATAGCCGCGGCAGTATGACAGCGGGCAATGGATCGCATGATTTAGAAAAGCATGGTGTTCATGGTATAGCAAAGAAAACAACGATTAATTTCTTTGGACCAGCTTATAATACTCAAAACATGGCAGATACGTTATATATCTTAAGTGATGGAAAGCAGGATTATGTAAACTTGGAAAATCATAAATATGACGTTGTGGGTACAAAGATTGGCAAAAATCCTTACACTTTTGAACAAATACCTCCTGGAAGTGGTCCCTGGAAAGAGAGAGGGCAAATATTTAAGGGCTACCCAAGTGTTCATGCTTGTTATGGTCATGCCGGTGATGCTTGTACATGGCGCTACGGTTCACCTAATCGTACGCCAATTTATTCAAAATATTCAGGAAGAAAAAAATGAAGAAAATCTTGAAATTATTAAGTGGTCTCATTCTGTTAAATATTGCTGGATGTAACATTGATAAGCCTGCTCCAGGGTATTTGAGTATGTGGGAGAAAAATAGTGTTACTGATTTTACGGAGATAGGAAAAGCCCTATTAGAATGTGGCATGCCAACGCCTTATGATATCGATCCAGAAAACCAACAGCAGAGTATTAATGCTAAAGCAACAACTTATGCTTGCATGCTCCAATCAGGATTCCGCTATAAAGATGAAGAAGTAGCAAGAGCGGGAGGGCCATGTTATACTTTTAAAGAGAAAAACTTGCCCATTTGTCGTCCAGGCGCTGTTGTTCCACAGCGAAGTGTCAAGAAGCGCTTAAACAGCCCTTTTTGTACAAAGCATCCAGAACAACCTGAATGCGAGCCTTAAGTCTTGCTGTTTGTGATGATCAACAATCCCACTATTCTTGCCTTTTCTTGGAATGGCGGGATTGTTTCCTCAACCAACCATTTCAATATTGTTCACCGTTGTTTAAACAGCGATGACAGGAAATATCAACAGGCTTATGAGCTTTTTTATTGTAAATAAATCCATTGAAAGAGGGGAATAATGAAGAAAATCTTAAAACTGTTGAGTTGTATAGCTCTGTTAAATACAGCTGGATGTGTTAACTCAATTCCCTCACTTTCTCCAGCATTATGGAGAAATAAAATACTTTTAGAATGTGGAGTACCGGACC
>NZ_JBHINR010000055.1:0-3260 GCF_042195105.1 Bartonella sp. CL436QHHD
ATAATCTTTTTGTGTTTTCAAATTTCTTCGTTTTTCAGAAGCAATTCCAAGTTCAGGCATATGCATATATTCAATATCAATATTGCTCACAGCTTTCTCTAATTGTCTTTTCGAAAATCCGTGTTTTCTACTTATTGGATTTTTACGAACATCACATAAAGTTTTGATATTGTTTTCTATGAGACAACTAAGATAATTCTCAAGGGACTTACCTTCATAGCCAATGGTAAAAAAACAAAATTCCTCATCTTTAGCAGGCTGTATGATAATATGTTTGGTGTTACACACGTTTAATTTCCTTGGTAAATGGGTGGGGGTGCTGGGAGGAGAGAGCACCCCCATAACGTCAAGCGGCTTTTGTCAAAATCTTTTGCATCTCTTGTTCTATTTCTGCTAAAAAAGCTTCGACCGCTTGATTAATCTGTTCAATGTGTTCTTCATCACGGTGAATGCGTTTGATTTTCATGCGTAAGTATGTTGATTGCCTCGTAAAACGTGGGTCATAACTGATAAAATCACACCATTTTCGTCCCGTACAAGCCATTTGGAATTGTATTTGCGCGCTATATTCAGGCTTTATAGTGTCATCTATAAAGAAGCGTAAATGGTTTGGTGATTGTGGACATTTGACTTCAACTAAACCGTCATCACCAACAAACCCATCAGGACTAGCACCAGCCATTTTGATTGTGGGGTGTTGTATGAAACCACACTCTATGATCTCTGTATCATAAATAAATGCATATTCTTTCAAGGCATCTTCTTCATGTTCAATGCCCCATTGCATAGCCGGCGTTGGATAAGATTGGCTTACTTCACCAGTTAAACGTTCTGTTATAAGTTTGATTTTGTAGTCTTCATATTTGTTTGTCGGCATTCCCTTTGCTGTTTTACTCAGTAGGTTGTAAACGTTTGAAGCGGTGACTTTTCCCAAGCGGGCCTGAAACCATTGTGCTGTTCTTTGTTCCATTTCACACCGCCGTTTGTTGTTGAGTTGGTGCATATTCAATATCTTGTATAGGTGCATCTAATTGCTCTTGTTGTGCTTTATTCATTTGCTTTCGCTGCTTTTTTTTCAAAGCAAACAAAGCGGTTTGTGCTTGTTTAAAAGACATATCTTTTAGATTTTTTACTCCTATGAAAGAGAGAAGCCTACTTTCTTCAGATTGTGTTTTTTTAATTAATTCTTTGATTTCATTCATCTGTTCAGAAGAGATACCCGCAAGAAGTGTTATTCCATCTGTATCGTCTTCTTTTCTTGCAACATTAAGAAGCATGCCTAAGAGATATCTACGTGCGTAGCTTATAGTAGAACCAACCGCTTGTGTGTTATTTTTGCTTCCCGTAGCATCAATGGGAAATGTTCCTTGTGTTGATATTTCATTGCCCGATATATGCTTTAAAGTCATTTCTACAGTTATGTCATTTGAACTCTGGTCTTTGATACGAGAGAACAAGGCAAAGTGATGTTTTGCAAGAGGTTCTTTAATAGCATCAATATATTTATCAAGCGTTGTATAGAGGCTTTTAGTATGTGTATTAATGGCATTTTGTTCGATATTTTTATATTCCACTTGTATAGCAGAAAGATCACGGACAAAGTTTTGACACTCTTGTCGTTCTATCTCCTTTTCTCGCAATTCAAGAAGACGCTTGAGACGATCCATATCGACATCATTTTCTAAAGCTCTTTCTAAAATAAGCTCCATAGCTGTAGGTTTGATTTCACAATCGTTCGTTTTTTCCACTAATTCCATTTGTGTGGTACTTAGTTCACTCATCTTGATTTCCTCCTATTTGAGCGCAATTCACCCGTGGCGTGAATCACGCATGTGTTAAAAGTTGGTTTGGTTGTTAGAGTTTGGATTTTATAGGCTGCATTATGTCTTCAGAAATTATGGTATCTACATAAGGCTCGTCTTTATACCCAGAGATAGTGATACAAAGTTCACCTAGATTGTGAGTATTTCTCACAACTAACTGTGCACACAAGGTAGGTTTAATTCCATATTTATACATGATTTATTTTTTCTCGTTTGTTGTGATACGGCTTTCTCCGCAGATCTCTGAATCTCCGTAAATTTTTGCGTCGCCATAAACTCTTGCATTGGGATAAACAATTGCATTTCCGTAAATCTGTGCGTTTTCAAAAATGCGACCACCACCATATACTCGGGCGTTATTATAAATTTTTGCATTGTCATAAATTTTTGAACCCCAAGTAACACAAGCATTATCATAGACCCAGCAATTGCCATCATGAGAGAGATTGCTTTCATTTTCTATAAAGCCCCCAAGGTCCCCAGCCTTAACATTATCAAAATCTCTTAAAGCACGAATGCGGTACAATGTATGGCAACTTACAATATCGGTGGTTTCATTAGTCAATTCGTATTTTTTCACCATGCTTTTTCTCCAGTGGACATGACGTTATCGCCATCAATATCCGCATCACGATAAATTTTTGCGTCGCCATAAATACGTGCATTACCGGAAACTGTTGCCATTCCATAAACTTCGGCAAAACCGTAAACATGTGCATTATGTTTAATTCGTGCACTACCATAAACTTCAGCATCATCATAAACTTGAGCATTATCGTAAACGCAAGCACAAGATAAGACGAATGCATTACCACCTACCCAGCAATTACCATGATGCGATAGGTTGTTTTCATGTTCTATAAAGCCGCCTAAATTACCTTTTTTAATAACTCCAAAGTCTCTTAAAGCGCGGATACGGTGAAGAGTTACCCCTTTAAACTCAGCTTTCTCATCAGTAAGTTCGTACTTCTTTTCCATTAGTTTGCTCCAGTGGATATTCTGCTATTGCTGCCAATCCAATCTTCACAACGTAAATCCGCATCACCGTAAATTTTTACATTTCCGTAAATGTGTGTATTACCGCCAACTTTTGCATTTCCATAAACGCTTGCCTTATCGTAAACATATGCTTCATAATAAACATGAGAATTGCCATAAACATGTGCATGATCAAAAACTTTAGCGTCACCGTAAACGTATGCATCACCGTAAATTTCTGCATAATTGTAAACTTTTGCTTCATCAGAAACGAGTGCATCTCCATAAACCCGCGCATCACCATAAACATAGGCATAACCGGAAATATGTGCATTTTGATAAACACGAGCATTATCATAAACCCTAGCATAATCTCCAACCCAGCAATTGCCATCATGACTTAGATTGTCTTCTTTTTGTATAAAACCGCCTAGGTCGTCTGCTTTAACATCATCAAAA
>NZ_JBHINR010000027.1:0-4169 GCF_042195105.1 Bartonella sp. CL436QHHD
CACGGTAGCAAGTGCTGAACCTGGATTGTGGAGAACAAAGCGGACCCCCTATTTGCGCGAAATCATGGATAACCTTTCCTCCTACGTGCCAATTGAAACAACTATTGTCATGAAAGGGGCGCAAGTTGGCATGTCAGAAGCAGAATTGAACTTCTGCGGTTATGCCATTCATTATAGTCCGGGACCTGCCCTTTATGTGACGCCAACGGTTGAGAGAGCGAAGAAATTGTCCCAAACCCGTCTTGACCCAATGATTATGGCAAGCCCTGCTTTAAGCGAACGCATTGCCAAAAGTGATACGGTGAAATCAGAGGAAATCCAGAACCGTCGTGAATTTGGTACAGAAGATCAGTCAGAGACAGCAATGAAATATATTGCCAGAAAACAAAAGAAACTGATTTCTGAAATCGAATTGACATGGGAAAACATGCAACTTGGCGCTATTCAAGGGGTGGTTCTTGATGCCGATGGCTCTGTTATTGTCGATT
Source organism: Bartonella sp. CL436QHHD (assembly GCF_042195105.1). Lineage (NCBI taxonomy): Bacteria > Pseudomonadati > Pseudomonadota > Alphaproteobacteria > Hyphomicrobiales > Bartonellaceae > Bartonella > Bartonella sp. CL436QHHD. Next base: position 489 of record NZ_JBHINR010000027.1, read on the forward strand.
GGTATAAGGAATGGGAAATCGCACCACCAAAGCCGATTGATTTTAAATTAAATAATGAGACAACCAATGTTGCTGACAATGTTGACCAAGTCATTATGAGGATGATTGAAGCTTCAAAAGGAGCGTTTTCTGATCGTTCACGCATTATTGGGCTTTGTGGAAATGAATTCTTTTCCAAATTGAAAAAACATAAAACAATTCGTGAGACCTATTTAAACACAGCCTTAGCACAAACGTTGAATAGTGCTGGAGGTGTTGCAACACCAAGTTCGATTGGCTCTGGGAGCTTTGGCAGTTTTGACTTTGCGGGTGTGACTTTCATTAATTACCGGAGTATTCACAACTATAATGTGAGTGCGAAGGCTGGAACAAAGCGCGCCATAGGCATTAAGCCTGATGAATGTCAATTCTTTCCTGTTGATGCGCCTGGTGTCTTCCAAAAAACCTTTGCTCCTGGTGAAAGCTTGGATTTTGCCAACACGGTTGGAAGACCTCTCTACACGATGCTTATCGTCGACCACGACCGTAATGCATGGGTAAAACCGGAAGTCTATAGCTATCCGCTTTACATCTGTACACGCCCTGAAATGCTGTTTAAAGCAGTGATTGGAGCGAAATAATATGCGATGGCACGGGCTGCTAGACCAAATGGTTAAAGATGTGCGCAACACCTTTGGGCAGCCCATCATCTACACGCGAAAAGACAACCAGCAATCTTTTCGGATTACAGCGATTTACGGCATTAAGCATTCAGAATCGGACGCCGGTGGCAGAATCCCCACCACAATTGCAAGAAAGGAACTTGATCTTTGTATCAATGATATCGGGGGGAATACCACCAAAACCTCAAGATAGTATTGTGGTCCTCTCTCCTGAAAACAACAAAGCCCCCTCTTCTCAAGAGCACTTCGTGATCACAGATGTCCAAGCCTCTGAATCCGGTATGTATAAGCTTATCTTGCGGGAGATAAAATAGTGATGTACATTTATACGGTATACTACTTAAAAATCAATAAGGGCGCCCAAGAGCTCTAACCACTGCAGCAAATCCGGGATTAGCAGTAAATTCGTAATTCCATGGTACGCCGACTGATTTGGCATCCTTGATATGTTATAGCTACTGATGCAATTCGTGTCCAAGTGGTTCGTTCATTCTTTTCAGAGCTTTCAAACACAATAGCCTGATTTGTTACCAAAAGACGTCCATCCCACTTGTTCTTTCTACCGTCAATGAATCTGGTATTTTCTTGAACTCCCAAAAGTTTTTCATTGCGTGCTAAACGATAATCATACTCACTCGCATCAAGCTCTTGAAACATTTCACATGCTTCAAAAAAATCAAAGGGAGGGATATCTGGTTGTAACATCGCAACTTCTTGTTCAAAGCTTTTTTCCTTTTTTGTTTCATGATAAACAATGAGAACACAAAGTAAAACAATAAGAAAAGGCAATAATAACCAAGGAACATTTATTATTGCTACAATACCTCCAATCAATAGAGCACAAAGGAGAAAGCTCTTTATTCCCTTTTCCAGTTGTTCCTTTTTAAGTGCTGGAGATGTTTTATTAACGACTGAGAAATCAGAAGAAGGATGTGCAGGAGGGAGCAACCTTGAAGCCTGTTCTGGAACTTTCTCTTCAAAACGTTTTTTGCGTTTATCTTGCCAATAAGCGAAAATGGAAAACGCAAAAAACGCAAAGAAAATTAACCAAAACCATCCCCAAAAGCCTAATCCATCATCTTTGTCTGGTTTGTTAACTTGAGTGGGGGTAACTTGCTTATCGGTATTCTCAGCTGGTGCTTGAGACACGCTTTCGTTTTGAGTAGCAACATCTATTGAGGAAGTCGAGGAGGAGGTAACAATTTCATTATTGTGTGCAACTTGATCTGACTTATCTTTGTATACAAAACCACCGACTATTGCAGAGCCGATAAATAATAAAGCTCCAATACCAAGAGTTTTCAGTCCGTTTTTCCGCCATTTCTTTATACATACTAAAACAAGTCCGACAATCATCACTGGCAATGATAACAAACATACGATCATTGCAATTGTATCAAGGGTATCCAGCATTACCTCCCCCTCCGCTATAAACAAGAAAGTAAAGTGGGAAATTTAAAGTGAGTCGACAAATAAAGTAAAGACGTACTTATATAATTTAGAAAAAAGTAGTATTACTTATTGACATTGTGACAGGAGTATGAATAATCGAATCAGGTGCCTCAAAAACACCTTAAACCAATAGCGGATAGATTGCCGAAACAATCTCTCTCTTTTCCGCACATTAAAGGCTTTGACTCATTGTATGTTACACGCATATAATGATCTCGTCGGGTGTGGTTATGCTATACAATACTCTTGATGGGAAAAGCATAACGACGGACTATTGGCCGTGTTTTTGAGCACCCGGCACTTTATTTATAAAAGTGTCAATCAAAAACGTCTAACCAATAGGAGTTCATCATGAACACTCTTATAGAAATTAAAGGAAACACTGCTAATAGTGCTATCCATCAAACTATGTCTAGTCGTGAAATTGCTGATTTGTGTAAAAAGCAGCACGCACATATTATGCGTGATATCAAGAAGATGCTTGAAGAACTTAACGGCTCCAAATTTGGATTGGTTGATTTTATCGGTACTTACGTTGATGCAAAAGGTGAAAGCCGCCCTTGTTATAACTTACCTAAGCGCGAATGTTTAATTCTTGTTTCTGGTTACAGCACTGCTTTACGAGCTAAAATCATTGACCGTTGGCAAGAATTGGAAAAGCAGGTAGCTGTTCCACAGATAGACTACTCAAGCCCTCAAGCAATGATAGGTTTCTTGAACCACCTACAAAGTCAAATCGAGCAAAAGGATAACACCATTGCCGAATTAGCACCAAAAGCAAAAGCTTTGGAAGGTTTAAAACGCTCTGATGGTTTGTTTGGTCTTATTGAAGCAGCAAAGATGCTTGAAGTACGACCAAAGGATTTGACTAATTACCTACGTAAACATGATTGGGTGTATCGACGTGCTCCAGGGGCGCCATTGTTACCTTATCAGGATAAAATTAAGAAAGGATTCATGGATTGTCCCGCTATTACCATTCAAAGACCGGATGGTACAGAAAAGGTGCTGCCTTCAACAAAAATCACATCCAGAGGATTAGCGTGTTTGAGAGAACAAATCTTTGGAGGTGTACAATGAAGATAGATACCAACTTTTTATGTGATCTATGGATAGCATTATCTCAATTTTCTAATGATGAAAATGTGAGCGACAAAGATTGTAGTGCTCTGGTTCAAACTATGAATGCAATAGAAAAGGTTCTAGTTTTAAAGCTTCAAGATGACGTGCCCAATATTACAAAAATCTTGGCAATTTTGACAGATTTTGGAGCTTCAGAACTTCCACATCGTATGGATTCTTTGTTGCGAACTTAGATAACACATTGATTTATAATGATAATCTAGCGTTATTCATATTGAATTAGACCCTCGAATAACGCAAGATTCTCTCATTTTAAATCTGTTTATGTTGAATCAATCAAAACCACTCATTTGTACATAACAAGTGGGATGAGTGTGTGGATAAAATTTGTATAAGAAAGGACTAAAAATGGCTCTTATGAACCGTCTTAATGCAAGGGCTGTCGCAACACCCACGAGCTGGCAAATATAATGATGGTGCCGGC
>NZ_JBHINR010000066.1:0-4430 GCF_042195105.1 Bartonella sp. CL436QHHD
AGGCATGTGCTTTTGTTAAAAGCGTCATAGGGCAGTGGCTGTTTTGAGTGGACTTGTTAGAGGTTTCATGAAGTTCTTTTAAAGAGTGCTTCATGAATAATGCAAAGCGGGGGCAATCTGTATTGTTTTCTGTATTTTTACGCCAAAGTTCTCTTTTGAGAATTTTTCGTGCCACTGTTGTTTTCTTTGGCTTGTTTACAGGTGTAAATGTTTATGCGCGCTCCTCAGCTATTTTTCATTCCCCAACAGATAATTTTTCTCGCCAACAATCTGAGAAGCAGCAATTAGAAAGAATTGAGAAATTACGGTCTTTAACGCCTAAAAGGATCAAGACGCCTTCAGAGCAAAATCCAGAAACGCTTTTGGGTGGGAAGCAATGTTTTCCCATTCATGCTCTTGTTGTTGAGGGAGTGCACCATGTCAAAAAGCGCTCTATATCAGCCGTAACAGAGCCTTATGTTGGAAGATGTATTGGGCTTTTTGATATTCAGCTCTTAATCAAGAAGTTAACCAAAGTTTATTTGGATCAAGGCTATGTAACGGCGCGTTTTTACATTCCTGATCAAGATATCAAAAACAGCAAGACGCTCAAATTTATTGTCGTTGAGGGCAAGCTTTCAGAGATTTACTATAATGGTTCACCGGCATCTCGTTATAACAATGTTGTGTGGAGTGCTTTTCCTGGGCTTCAAGGTCATGTTCTGAACATGCGCGATATTGAACAGGGGCTTGATCAGATCAACCGTTTGAGTTCAGCGCACGCTCAAAGCGAACTTCTTCCAGGGCGTGAAGAAGGGAGCACCATTGTCAATATTAACAATCATCCCGATAAAACTTTCAAGGTTACTGTTTCTCATGACAATATGGGACAATCTTCCACGGGTTATGCGCGTTATAGTGCGGGCTTGAGGGTAGAAAATATTTTAGGGATGAATGATGCGTGGGATTTTAACTATCAGCGCAGTCAGACAGATTATTGGGGTGGGAGCAAGCAAGAAGGACATAGCAATAACATTTCAGCGAGTGTGAGTATTCCGTACGGTTATTGGACCTTTGGATTGAATGGCACTGTTTATAATTACCAAAGCATTATCCCTGGCAATTTTACCGATATTGAGACGACGGGGGATTCCAGTGAGTTGCACGCCAGTACAAGCAGGGTTCTTTACCGTGATAGTGTTTCCCTTACAACCTTGAATTTAGGTCTTTCTTATAAAAGAACCAACAATTACCTTCTTGGCAATAAGATTGAAGTGGGTAGCCGTCAATATAGTGTCGCCAATTTTGGGATTTCGCATTCGCGCCAGATGCTGGGTGGGACATGGACCTTTGATGTGAGTTATTTGCAAGGTCTTCCCTTGTTTCATTCTGTCAAGAAGCACGATCCAGGAGCAGGGGATGCGGAGCCACAATTTGCCAAATTTACTGGTACGCTTAGTATCATGACGCCTTTTAAGGTAGGGGGCTTGGACTTTATACTGAGCAATCTTTTGAGTGGTCAATATTCACCGCATAATTTATTGGGTGCTGAACAGATTTCGTTGGGGGGCGCTTCCAATGTTCGTGGCACGCGTGAGAGTTTGCTTTTTGGCAATAACGGTTTTTTTAGCCGGAATGATTTGTTGTTGCGCACCATTCCGTGGAGCAATCACGCGACCTTTAAAAAAGTTTTTGGTGAACTTCGCCCTTATGTTGGTTTGGATTATGGGCGTGTGTTTTCGCAAGCTTTGTATGGGATTAAGAGTGACCAGCTTGCCGGTTGGACAGCAGGTGTCAAGCTTGCGGGAGGCATGGTCTCTCTTGATGCCAGTTATTCCAGTATTTTTTGGAGCACAGTTAAGCACAAAAAATCAGGAACATTTTTTATGACATTAACAATGGAACTTTAAGCATTTTTTATTGGGGAGTTAAAGTATGAGATATGAGAAGAGAGCAGAAAGAGCAGCTTTATTAGGTGTTTTGGTCTCCAGTACGATGCTCAAAAAGGTTTTATTTGGGGGACTTGGTTTTTCTTGTTTGTTAGCCCCTTCAGTGTTACAGGCACAAATTACTGTGGATCCTAACGCGAATGCTGCCCATCGCCCAGATATAGTAGCAGCGCCCAATGGGGTTCCCTCGATTGATATTGTTACCCCCAATGGCAAGGGCTTATCACACAATAAATATAACGATTTTAATATTGGAAATCCAGGTGTGATTTGGAACAATCATGCGCAAGAAGTGGGGCAATCGCAGTTGGGGGGCATTATGCCGGGCAATCCGCATTTGCGCCTCACGGGTTCAGCGAAAGTGATTTTAAATGAAGTGACCAGCAGCAAGCGCAGTGCGCTTCATGGTCCAGGAGAGGTTTTTGGGAGCCCAGCCGATGTGATTATAGCCAATCCCAATGGGATAAGTTGTGATGGTTGTGGCTTTATCAATACACCCCATGCGACCTTAACTACAGGTGTACCCGAAATTGATGCGAGCGGTTTTTTGAAAGGCTTTGAGGTGCGAGGTGGGGATATTACTTTTGGCGCCAAGGGAGCCAATTTTTTCTCAGGCCAAGGGGCTGTTGATATTGTCGATATTGTCTCACGCACGGTGCATTTTGAAGGAGCTGTTGCGGGCAAGGAAATTGGAGTGACAGCAGGGACGGGTCACTTTGATTATGCTTCTCGTGAGATGAAAGAACTGACTGATATTACCGGTAAACCGGAATATGCGATAGATGGCTCTGCTTTGGGGGCTCTACAGGCGGATCAGATTAAACTTGTGGCAACAGAAAAAGGTGTTGGGGTTCGCATGCGCCATGATATGGCAGCCAATGCGGGGCAGTTGCATCTTTCTGCTGACGGGAAAATCTCGTTGAAGAATGTTTTTGGTCATGGGGGTGTTGTTCTCAAATCGAAAAGCCAGAGCGTATTGGCAAAGCACATCACCTCGAAAAAGCATATTGATATTGCCGCCCATAAGGATGTGACGTTAGAAACGGTTGGCGCTGATGGTCATTTGAAGATAGAGGCGCAGGATGGGCTTTTATCGATTGCCGGTAAGGCAACCTCTGGGGGCAATATGGAGCTTTCTTCGCGCCAGACACTTCAAGTTTCAGGGCTAGGGTCAGGCGCTGATATGGCTCTTGAATCGGGCGGAGACTTGAAGCTTGAGGGGATTGTTTTAGCGCAAGGGAACCTCAAGGCGCATGCCGGTGGTGATATACAGGCGCAGCTTTTAGCCGGTGGGGTTGATATGGCGGCAACGGGTGCTGCTGGTGTTGTTGTTCTTGGCACCCAAGGGGATGTTGATCTCCAGAGCAGTCAAGGTGCGATTGTCGCTGAAAGTGTTTATGGAGCAGGAGATATCACCCTGGTTTCTCATAACGGGCTATCTGTTTCCCAAACAATTCTGTCGCATCAAAATGTTGCCATTCAAGCACAACCAGCAACAAATGCTCCCGTTCATTTTAGACAACTTTTAGTCTATGGTAAGGCAAATATTGAGGGTGGGGCGGTTGACTTTTCTTCGCTGATGACGGGTGAAGAAGCTGTTTTAAAGGTAGGCAGCCTTGATGCTGGCACACTGATGACAGGTGTCGTTTCTACCGGCGGTTCAGGGGATCTTATTTTAGATAAAAACGGCTTTCTTTTGATTACAGCAAAAGAAGGGGTGAAGGTTGGTCAGATTGCCAGTGGTGGCAATATTGAAATTTTTGCAGGCAACGACATCTATTATGATCAGGTCATGGGCTATGGCAGCGCAACATTGACATCGGTATCTGGAGAGATCAGTGTTGAGAATGTGCTGTCTGCTGAGGGGGATGTGAGATTGACGGCAACAACTCTCGATTTAAGCAATAATCGTTCTCATATTTACACGCCGCAAACGCTGTATTTAATTGCAGATCATATTGATGTCTCAGAGAGCGAATTGGCTTATGGCGGTTTAGACTTTCAAAGCACCAATGCCCTTGAGATTCACCATGCGCGGCTACAAGCCGTGACAGATCAGGGAGGGACTGGAGATATTCTTTTTGTTGCTCCAAGCGTTATGGTTGATGAGACAACGTCGGTTTTAGCAGCCAGAGATTTCGTGATCAAGACGGGGGAGCTTGGAAATAGCGGTCAATTGGCATCGGGGCAGGATTTAGTCTTTAGCGTGACGGGGGATGTGACCAACAACAAAACGGGCTTAATTTATGTGAAGGGCAATGGTGCTTTACAAGTTGATGGTGCTTTGCTCAATGATTTTGGCACCATAATGACAGAAGGTGATTTATCTTTCACCAATGCAGCTGGCAGCGGAAAAAGCCTTTCGCTTGTGAACAAAGCAGGCTTTATTCAAGCTGGTGGAAACTTAAATATCCAAACCAACACTCTAAAAAACAAAGCCGATAGCACACCTGTCATCACGGAAAAAACGGAATATAGCGATATTTCATTCGAAAAACCAGA
>NZ_JBHINR010000003.1:0-5449 GCF_042195105.1 Bartonella sp. CL436QHHD
ATATTAAAGGGCGTAAAACAAAACAGTCCCTTCAGGGAATTATAGGTGTACGCTATAGTTTCTAAATATATGGTTATTTTTTAGTTATCTTTAAATATATGATTGTTTTTAAAGGTCTTTAATTAAAGGTTCAGAGAACAATTTTTCAGAGCACGCAGCTTCGTTGTTCATGATAAACTGTATACCCTTATATACTTGATTATACATTACTTTTTATCTTTGATAAGAAAACTCCGAGAAAATGCTAAAGAAGCACTATAAGAGCGCTCTTATATTCTTGATCAAAAAAGTATTTAAAAACTATAAAGAACGGTTTTTTATGAGATAAGGAGGATTTTTAAGAAGGATTGTTGCAATCTAAGGTTGAAAATATATTTTGTAGAGCTAATTACGTTTAGTGTCTATGCAGGCGTGAAGGGGGGAGGATATGGCTCTACAATATAAATGGAAACGACATTGTTGGATACTCATGTTGAGCAGCTGTTTTGTGCAAGCTGCTGCTGCAAATGAGGGGGGAACAGCACTTTTTTGTCAATCTTCAAGTTATGAAAATGATAAAGTATTTCAAGATCAATACAATGAGGATATGAAAACAGGCAGATGCATACTTGGAGCCTCTAATGATGCCATGGTAAGAACGCGCAATGAATTAGACTTTTTGAAAAAGCCTAGCGATTTTATCATGGATAAGGGTGCTAGAGTGTTTGCGAGTCAACAGGAACTTGACAGTAGTCATCGTGACAATGCTGGATATAATGCACAAGAACAAAATACTGCGTTTCTTAAAAAGCCTGAACTTATCTCCATTAAAGATGGGGCAATTTTAGAAAATTATATCCTTGATAATGAAGGTAAAGCATACATTTCAAATGATGGTGAGATTGATAGTCCAGGGCGATCCATTAATAACACTGTAAGGAATGGTGCAGAGCTTTATGTGTATGCAGGAGGACTCAGTGAGAATAGTAAAATTGAACATGGTGGAATTGAAAATGTTCAGGCTTTGAAGGGAAAACAAGGTTTTTCGAAAAATGCTGTTGTTGAAGAAGGCGGACACCAAAGTGTTGGAAATGGAGGAAAAGTAGAAGGGACTAAAATTTATGGTGGTGAGCAGCTTGTTTTCGGCGAGGGGGATATTGGAGGAGAGATTAAAGGGAGTAGTGCTTCTCATACTGTCATTTATGGTCAAGATGAAACACTAGGCCAACAAAAAGTATATGATGGCGGAAAAGTTTGGAATACGAAAGTTATGCGAGGGGGTGTCCAAGAGGTTGGAAAAAAGTCTCAAAGTGCAAAAAATGGTGGTTTTGCATTTGACACAGAAGTTTTTGGTGGTGGTAAACAACGTATCTTAAAAGGCGGTCAGGCTATTGGAGTCACTTTAAATGAGAGTGCTATTCAGGAAATATATACTGATGGATCTGTAAAGAATCTAACAATGAATGATCAAACAAAATCATGGGTGCATGCTGGAGCAACATTAGAAGGCAAGACACAGGTAAACCATTCTGGGCAGATCCATCTTTATGCTGGGAATGATCAACAACGCACCACAGTAGAAGATATTATTTTAAATGGAAAAGATACAAAACTGTACTCTGTTACTGATGAGTTTGATGGAAAAAGTTCTTTGATACAAAAATTAAGTGGTGAAGGGAGTGTTATTTTTTCGTTTACAGGTTCTGATCCATATTATTCTCAGCTTCATGTGAATAATCTTTCAGGAAATTTACATTTCGCGTTCAATACTACGATTGCCCATAACCGTGGTGATTATCTCTTGGTTGAGAAAGGCGCTGGGAAACATACAATAAGTGTTGCTGATTCTGGAGTTGAAATCACGGATCCTTTTTCAAATAAGCGTGATTTAATTACGGATCAAAGTGGTGGTGCGCATTTTACGCTGACAGATCTTAAGGGTGAAAAAATTAACGCCATTGATGGTGGAACTTATATGTATGATTTGAAAGAAAGAAAGGATGAAAATGGGAAAGTTTGGTTTTTATCGGCAGACCGCCTCAGTGGACCAGAGCCTTCTATGCCAGATCCGACAGATCCTTTTTTTCCTGGTGAAACATCAACAACCCCCTCTACAGATGCAGTGTTAACGTTGTCCGTAGTCCCTGGACTTATTTTTAATAATGAGTTGCAAGTTGTACGGAATGGTAGAAAAATTTGGGACAGAAATAAGAAAGATATCGAACTATGGACTTATGGGATTAAGAGCAGAGAACGTGTTGCGACAGGCCATACACACTTTAAGCTTGGGCAGACAGGTTTAGTCTTTGGTGCTGATCAGTTGAGTGAATTAAGGCATGGAGAGTTGTATGTTGGTGGTTTTGGGAGTTATGATCAAGCACGTGTTTCTCATGCACGAGGTGGTGATAGTGATTTGAGCTCTTATAGCATTGGAACTTACGCAACTTATTTTGATCATCGTGGATGGTATATGGATGGTGTTTTGAAATATAATTATTACCGAGATAATTTAAAAGCCATCTCAACGAATGGTTTAGCTATTCAAAGTCATTACAATCAGTGGGCGATAGGTGGATCATTTGAGATTGGCTGTTATTTTGAACCGGCACAGAATACTTGGATGCAGCCTTATATCAAGCTAACAGGTTTGCAGGTTGAAGGTAAAAGAATAAAACTTTCCAATGAAATGATAGGTGATCTAAGCCCATTAAATTCATTCCGCAGTGAAGTTGGATTGACTGCAGGACATGAATTTTTTGTGAATTCAGAAACTTCATTAACAGCTTACATTATGGCAGCTTGGTTGCGTGAGAATATAAATAATAATTATACGACAATTAATAAGCAGTATAAATTTATTACAGATTTATCAGGCAGTGCGGGTAAATTGGGAATTGGTTTAAACGGTACGGTCAATGATAAACTAACACTTTATGCGGAAGCACATTATCTAAAAGGACATAAGATTAAGAATGCTCTTCAAGGTATTTTAGGATTACGCTATAGTTTCTAAATATGTGTGTACACGGCTGATTAATTTTACAAATGTAATTGTTTTGCAAGCTTAAACAGATAACGCTCGATTTTGTCTTCTCGAGAGTGTAGAGATCTACTCAAACAGTAAGGGTATCTTTATACTCTCTCTTTTAAAGGCAACATACTGAATTTATAATAATAATTCATTTCTATGCATGTTGAATGAGAGTCCCGAGTATCATAGGATTCTCTCATTCCAAATCTGTTTATGTTGAATCAATCAAAATTATTCGCCTAGCACATCACAAGCGGGATGAACATGTGGATAAAAACTATACAAGAAAAGAGTAAAAATGTCTCTTATGAATCTTCTCTAGTGTCAAGGGCTATCATAACATTAGGATGGCAAAGTGTATGATGATATCGGCTCGCTTCTTCATAAGCGTAAAGATTGGGGACGCAATGGCTTTACCGGTATACCATTCATGGGATGACGTCGCGAAATGGGTTCGGGTGCGTTGAGAGATGTCTCTTTAAAACAAGCGCGTGAATGTACAATCCAAAGGCGTTTTGTGTTCCGTGAAGGACGTGACCTCGTTAGGCACGAGCATTTTGTTCATCTAACTTCAAATATTGAAAATTGTTCCTTGAACTCAAGTAAACAATTTGAATTTTATTAAGATTTTCAGCCGTAAGTTAGAACTTTCTAGTGGATTTTATAGAAACACAACTTAAAGTTGTTTATATTAAAAAATACACTTAAAAAGTGTTTTTTAAACATAAATAAAACACATTACGATACAATCTAAGGCGAGTTACCTACGTAGCCGTGGGATATTTTTCTAAATAATTGAGAGTGGAGTGTCGATAATGCAGTATAAACATAAGTTGAGTTTTTCAGTATTGATGATCAGTAGTTGTCTTGTACAAGTTGCAAGTGCAGTTGAAAACAGGAATGAAGAGTTAAAAAGATTAGAAAATGTGGAAAGTGGAGGGAAGGTACCAAAAGGTTCAGCACTGATTACAACCCTTTTCAACAATAATGTTAAGATCGAAGGTGGTGGTGTTGAAATTGTTGAAAATGGAGCAACTTCTGTAGGTGCTACTATTGAAAAAGGAGGGATGCAAATAGTTACACGTGGAGGAAATGCAATAGATGCTAAAATCCTTGGAGGTAAGCAGTTTATTCATGAAGAAAAAGGTCTTGATCTTATAAGCGTGGAGAGAAAAAGTAGTGCATATAAATCCACAGTTTCTGGTGGCAGTGGAGCAGTGGGACAGCAGAATGTGTATGATGGAGCGTGGGTTTGGAATACGAAAGTGGTAGATAACGGAGAACAAAACCTTTATGCAGGAGAAAGAAAAGAGGGGGGAAAATCAATGTATGCTGAGGTCTCTGGAAATGGGAGACAGCACGTCTTAGCGTTAGGAGAATCTTTTGCTACTAATTTGAAAGATCATGCTATTCAAGTTGTATATCCTGAAGGGTTTGTGGATGGTCTGACTGTTAACAACTTTGCTAAGTCATGGTTCCATGTTGGTATAAAAGATGTCGTTGGAGAAGTAATGGTCAATGATCACGGAGAACTTTATTTATTCGCTGGTGATAGGACAAATCATACGACTAAGAAAAAAATTCCTATAAAGGACAGAGTTGAAGAAACAATATTTGAGGTTGGTGAACGGAATATAGGAGAAAAACCTCAGATTGAAATTGAAGATTTAGGGGGGCAGGATGGGACTATTATTTTTACTTCTATACCGTATGATCCACAACATATTTCACTTCACGTTGAGAAACTTTCAGGAAGTTTGCATTTTCGATTCAATATTAGTGCTACGGGGGATGCAAGTGATTACTTGTCGATTGATGAAGGTTCGGGTAATCACAAAATAAGCGTTGCAGATTCTGGTCGTGAAATTACAGGTCCTATCTCTCAGAAAAATGGTTGGGCTACAGAGATTAATTTAGTTACTGATAAATTAGGAGGCGCTAATTTTACTCTGGAAGATCTTTCGGGTAATTATATTACAGCTGTTGATGGTGGAGCTTATCAGTATGTTTTACGAAAGAGAGAAAGATGTGCTGATTCTAGTGGTTATTCTACAATTTGGTATTTAAGTTCTGCCTCTGAAAGTACGACACGTTCGAATACTGAAACACAGTGTGTAAACAAGAAAACGAAGATTCCTCTTGCATTGTTTGATCAAAGTGCTTCTTCTAGAGGAAAAAATACCGGTTCTCGTAAACCTACTAAAAAACAACTAGCTAAACCACGGCCTCCACGTCATTTAAGAGAAGTGCAGAATGTCTCTAGTGTTTCTGTATCTCCCTCTCAAGAAAATCAGAATCGTCTGGTGTTTCCTCTAGTCAGTTCTCATCCTCTTTCTGCTGAAGAGCAACAAACTGCTGTTTCAGAATCTTCTCACTCTTTAGCCGATCAGATGATTGTGCGTCCAGTTCATAAAGAACAGCCTTCTCCACAATTGAGTG
>NZ_JBHINR010000069.1:0-5720 GCF_042195105.1 Bartonella sp. CL436QHHD
AATTGTGAGATAGACGACATAAAGCCATCGACAATCGAATTAGCCAGATCTTCGCCCGCTTGTTCCATACCAGCCTTGGCACTCTCCGAGAGCTTTTCCTGTGTAAAAAAACTCTTTCTAAACTGAAACTTCTTAAAATCCCCTTTTTACACCTCTCTCAAAGCAAAGATAAAACTGCCAAGACACGTGAGAGTCATCTAAGGATAATTGCATGAGACCATAACAGCTATAAACAGACTCCAATATTTGTATCATATTATTGTAACGATTTACTTACGTATAAAAGAAGAAGATAAAATTGTAATACAACTAAAAGTTCATACGATTAATCAAGAGAAATTATACAGCATCACAAAACATCAATTGTTTGAAGATTATAAGTAAAAAATTGATCAAAATAAAAAGCTTTTCTTATGAAAAAGAAAAGTGTTGCCCATGAGTAGATATTATAAGCTCTAATAAAGGGCATAACTTAATAATTATACCGCAACAAATTAATAAAAACAGCCTTCTTGATGATTCTGGACAACAAGTGCTAGCAAATTATGAACACACCCTTGACAAACTCCCCTTTCTTCAAAGATGAAAGCCTAAAAAGAAAAAATAGAATAACAAACCATTATTCTGCTTTGTATTAAAGCTCAGTTCACATTAAACCATTGCACTTATAGCGTATAACCTGAAATTTTAGCAGCTTTGAAAAAAATATGTCTGATTTTTCACTCTATTTCTAAGTAACATTTAGACACTCCTACTGCTCTTCAAGTCCGCACATATAATACGTTTTTTCCCTCATGCTTTAAGACAAAGAAACAAATCCTATTATAACTTACTGCAACTTGCCGAAAATTTGGTGTCTTTCCCTATAACACCAAGATCTTTAATTAAAAGCGGTTTTCCTATTTCTCCATTATAGGCTTTAACGTGAATGGTCTTGCCTTTCACATCTAAGAGGTAATAATCTCCATTAAAAAGCGCACCAGCTGTATATATAGGGATATTTCCAAAAACCTTATCATTTTTCGCACGGCAATAAGACTGATAATGCGTGTGACCCACGAAGATTGCTTTAACATTATGAGAGGTAATAATTGACTTAAAGACCGACAAATCTTTAGCATTCTTTTTACGAATAAAAAAGGATTCACCATCAATGGAAGCAGCACGCGCATCATGAAAATTAATGATTGTCACTTTACCTCTTGCATCAGCAGCAGCTAAATCGTTCCTAAGCCAATCTAAAGATTTATTGATTTGCACTTCTGTAGACTGCCCCTTCAAACCAACCGTATAGCTTGGATAATTGTGAAGCTGCACATAGTGAACATCTCCATAATCCCAAGAATAACTCAAACTCCCCCTTATCGAGCGAATATTTCCACCCGAAATGGGAACCAAGCTTTCAGTAACATCTGCATTGAAATGCGATAATTGACTACGGTATTTTTTGATTTCCGATACCATTCTTGAAACTGCACTTATAGCACAAGCATCTTTGTAAAAACTGAATTCTTGAGGATTTGTACAATTACCAACATTATTGGCATAATCGTGATTCCCTAGCCCCTCATAGACAGGTGCTCCAAGAGTTTTATAAACATTTTCATAATCATCATAGTTTTTTTGTTGTCCAAACTCCGTCAGATCACCATTGACAATATGGAATGCAGCCTTGTGCGCTTTTATCACACCAGCAACCTGCTCATTTATCTTTAACCATGGCTCTCTGTTTGATATTCCATTGGCATCACCAGAGTTTAAACGCCACGGTTGCGGATCAGCCATAATGATAGCAGTATAATTTTTTGTAAGAGACTTTTCTTTCATAGACCAATCCATGAATGCATCATGATGAAGCCTCTTGTCTCTTTTTATTTTTTCAGAATCAAGATTAAAACAACCAGAGAGAGTAAAAGCAATCACGGTGATTACCAATTCAACTTTATATCTCATAAACCTATCACCATAAAAACGTTACATATTTTTTATATTAAAAAATTCCTCAGAGACAATTTTTTTAGATTTTATTGTCAAAAATATGTCAAAAATTCGAAATAACGAAAGCAATGATCCTTCAATGAAGGTGCACTTTGATGATATAAAAGCACTGTTGATTTCAAGCCTTCAACTTCAAGAACTTTAATTGATTAAGATTTATAAGCTTGGGCTCTGGCTCTTTCAAATGTCATCGATACATCAACAGCTTATAAAAACTTAGTCGTATACTATTAAAATATCCCCAACAGGAGAAAAAATATATTCTTATACTAGAGTGCCCAACTCCTTTGGATATCAAGATCAATTATATTATAATATTATGATAAATAAGGTATAAATAATCAAAAGTGCTAGCAACAGTGTTATAGTATTACCGTCATCATTCACTTTGATAAGCTATAAAAATGCAGAAATACTACATAAAATACTATTATTACTTTATAAAAAATAATATAAATTATGTAAAGTATAATAATAATAGTTATAATTTCTATAATGTAGATTTACAATAAATTTAATTATATAATATAAATCATTACAAGCACATTGTGTGTTAAATATAAATTCATACAAATTTAATATTATTTATTTTTTAATTTTGACAAAAAATCAAAAATGTCTTACCAAATAAAGAAAATTATCGAAATTAATAACAACTATCCATTTTCACTTCTTCTTATGAAGTTTGCGGGGAAATGAATATTTGGGGGCTCTCATAAGGAGAATACTGGTGTATAAAACATCCCTTTTATCATGCACGGCTGCGGCTGCTATCATCCTATTCAACATCCAGTTCACTGCACATGCTGAAACTCTTGGCGTTGCCAACGAAGAAAAAGATATATCCGGAAAAACGTACGAGACTATTTATGTAAAAGACAAAGGAAAAATCACCGGCAGTACTGTAACTGTAACTGGAAATGAAAACACAAATACAGACACAGGTAGCGATAAATATGTTGTAACAGTTGAAGGTGCTAACAGTGCGCTTGAATTAAATGGCTTAAATATTCAAGGCACTGATTCTGATGTTCGTTTCGGTATTTCTGTAAAAGACGGCGCTAACATCAACCTGACCGGGGGGAACATTACAGCTTCTCAAACTGGCGTTTATATTGATGGTAGTAAGAATAGTAGAAGTATACTGCAAAATGTAGTGATATCAGATAATAAAAATGAAGCATCATCACTCCTTGGAATAGAAATAAACAACGAAAGTTTAATTACTTTAGAAAATGTAACAGTTAAGCAAGCAGAAACTGGTATACTTGCGGATGACGTTTCTCAAGTTATAGTATCCGGAGGATCATTCGAGGGTAAAATGGATGGCGTATATGCTATGGGCGGCACCACCATTACTGTAGATGGCGGTACTAACATTACCTCATCTAATGGTAACGGACTCCATGCCGATGATGAAAATACCACCATAAAAATGACTGGAGGAAGCGTAACTGGAAAAGACGCAGCATTGTATACAAACGACGGTGGTCATATTAAAGTCACGGGTGGTACTCTAACAGCAAAGGGAGATACCACAAGTGCACCTACTACAGAAGGGGATAATCCTGCATCTAATAAGGGTACTAAAATTGAGAGTGGATTCGGCGCCTTGTCTCAAGGTGAAAACAGTGTGATTGAATTGTCTGATACAAAGATCAAAGATGCTACAATCGGGTTGAAAACACAAGAAAGTGGCGCAATCGCAATGACTGGGGGAAGCATTACAGCGTCCAAAGTTGGTGCATTCTTTTTGGATAGCAAAAGCAAAGAAAACGAACTGAAAGATGTAGTGACATCAAGTGGGAAAGATGATGCGCCACTAATCAATGGAATCAAGGCAACTAACAGTAATGTCACTTTAAATAATGTAACAGTGACTCAAGCAGCAGCCGGTATATTTGCAGATCATGATTCGACAATAACAATCTCGGGAGGATCATTTCATGCACAAAATACAACAATATCTGCTCAAAACGGCAGCGCCATCACTTTAACCAACAATGCAAACATTACATCATCTGATAACGTTGGACTCTATGCAAACAGTTCAAACTCCTCCATCAGCATGACGGGAGGAACCGTCACGGGGAAAGGTAATGCATTGGTTGCTGAAAATGGTGGCCATATTACTGTTGCAGATGTAACCCTAAAAACAAATGATAGCGATAAGTCATCTGGTGTATTTTCTAATGGTGAAGGCAGTGTAGTTGAATTGCTTGAGGGAACAACGATTAGTAATAGTGAAATTGGACTTACAACAAACGATGGTGGCGCAATAAACATGACTGGAGGAACCATTAAAACTTCTCTAGTTGGTGCCAGCTTCTTAAACAGTAACAGTGGTGAAAACAAGCTAGAAGGTGTGAAGATATCGAATAGTAAAGACGATGCGCTACTAAACTTTGGAATAAAAGCAGACAAAAGTACCGTTGTTTTAAATAATGTAGAAGTGACTCAGGCAGCCGCCAGTATAGTTGCAAATGATCACTCAACAATAACGGTCTCAGGAGGATCATTTAGTGGACGTGATGTAGGAGGAAGCGCCGAAGCCAGCAGTACGATTATCTTAAAAAACAATGCTAACATTACATCATCTGATGGCGGAGGACTCCTTGCAGACGGTTCAGGATCTAAGATCATAATGATGGGAGGATCCGTAGCCGCGAACGAAACAGCGTTATTCGCAATCAACGGAGGGCATATTGATGCCACAGATGTTGCTCTAAAAACAGAGGGAAAAGGAAACGGTGCATTTGTAAGTGGCAATGACAGCACAATTCAATTGCATGGAGATACAATAATTAACAATACTTTGGGCGGCCTTGGAGCAGTTGACGGTGGTAAAATCACCAGCAAAGATTTAACAATAATCGGTGGTGAAGCACTTGACGGCCCCGACAACGAACGCACTGGTATATGGACATCGGACTCTGGTAGTGAAGTTAGGTTAATGGGCAAAACAACCATTCAAAATGTTGATGAAGGGTTTTATGCAGACGGTGGAAGTCAAATCATTAGCGGAGATTTAATTATAACCGGTGGTGAAAGTAAAATAATGACCGTTGGTGTAAACGTTGCAGAAACTGATAGTTTAATTAAGTTAAATGGTAAAACAATCATTCAAAATTTTGATGTTGGTCTCACCGCAGGAAATAATAGCACGATTAAGATGACGAATGGTTATATTGGAGCAGCAGAGAATACAATAAAAAATAAAATAGAAGCAAAAAAAGTTGCACTATGGGCGGCATTTAACGGACATATTGATGTCGTGAATACTTCTATGATAGCAGGAGTTGCTGGTTTGCAATTTATAGCTCTCTCTAATCCTGATCTAGATTATCCAGATGATCCACAAAAACGTAGCAGTGAAATCAATTTAACCAATGCAGATGTTCACGCTGAAAATGGTACTGGAATTTTTGTTGGAGCTTTTACTAACGATAACATGGAAGATATTCCAGGTTTGTCAATCGGTACAGTCAATCTCAAAAATTCAGAAATCCATGCTGATGTATTGTTAGGAGATGGTCTTTTCGAAGATCCAAAATCTTGGAAAAATGACAATTATTGGAACAATAAAGAGGTTAAAGCGATCTCCAACGGCACCTTCACATTAAGCGCAGATCAGTCTATTCTAGAAGGCAGAGCGAATATTGCTAAAGACAGAAATGTACGTTTTGATCTGAAAAACAATACAACATGGACGTTAAAAATCA
>NZ_JBHINR010000012.1:0-6024 GCF_042195105.1 Bartonella sp. CL436QHHD
AATACATCAATATCCCCATAAATATAAAGGATAAGTTTGCTCAACCATATCCCCTTGCATTCATAGAGTGAACCTTCAAAACCTATCTATAAAATGCGTGGTAAAATGCTTCAAAATACTTATTCTGATATCTTAAAGCACATATCAAATTTGTCTTTTTTCCATAAAACGAACAGCAAATTTCACTATTTTGCTGATTTTACCTCATGTCATAGGCTGTGGATAAGTAGCCTTTAATAAAATTTCTTTTTAAGCAGGTTGTGGGTCTTTAGCACCCTTTTTTTATTTTATTATTGCTATTTGTTTTAAATAGATCTAGCAGATTCTATTTAAAGTTTTTTGACATCGATAGATCAACGCTTATATAGCGGTGGGGTTTTATTATAAATGCTTCAATTTCATAACAAACCACTGACATTACGCTCTCTGTTACAATCCTACCGTGATCATACAGAAAATGCGCGCGATAGAGGAACTTCTTTTGAAAAGTTTGTAATTGCTTATTTGACGCAAGACCCTCTGCAATGCCAAGAATATGAAAAGGTTCAAACCTATTGTGAATGGGCAAAAGAGCATGGAGAAGATGGGCGTGATATCGGCATTGATCTGGTTGCTAAAATTCGTGATGAAGAAGGATATGCCGCTATTCAATGTAAGTTTTATAGTGCAAATCATCAAATCAAGAAGGAAGATATTGATAGCTTTATTGCTGCCTCAGGAAAAAAGATCTTCACACGCCGTATTCTGGTTGATAGCACCGAAGGTAATTGGAGTAACAATGCCGATCTCACCTGTGAAGGACAAGGAGTCCGCATTCAACGGATTAATCTTTTTGATCTGGAAAACAGTCAAATAGATTGGTCAACCTTTGAAAGCAAAGGGGAAGCTACTCTTAAGAAAAAAGAACCGAAAAAGCTTTTAGATCATCAACAAGAAGCGCTTAAAACTGTTTGTGACGGTTTACAAACAGCAGACCGTGGCAAGCTGATTATGGCGTGTGGAACGGGAAAGACCTTTACCAGTCTGAAGATAGCAGAAGCTCTTGCTGGTCAAGGTAAACGTGTTTTATTCCTTGTCCCCTCTCTTTCTTTAATGTCACAAACAATAAGAGAATGGACAGCAGATACAGCAATACCCTTGCGTTCCTTTGCGGTGTGTTCTGATACACAAGTTGGCAAGCGTCGCAAAGTCCAAGATGATGCTGCCGAACTCGATGTCTCGGATCTCGCTCTACCAGCAACAACAGATTCTCAAAAGCTTGGAGAAAAAGCCAATAAGACTTCTCCTGATGCAATGACAGTGGTCTTTGCTACCTATCATTCGATCCAAGTGATTTCGGATGCGCAAAAGAAATATGCTTTACCGGAATTTGATCTGATCATCTGTGATGAAGCACACCGTACCACTGGAGCTGTGTTAGGAACAGACAAGAGTGAATCTGAGTTTATCAAGGTTCATGACAATAGCCTTATTCGAGGCAAGAAACGTCTGTATATGACAGCAACGCCTCGTATCTTTAGTGACAATGCCAAAAAACAAGCTAATGAGATTGATGCTGTTCTGGCTTCTATGGATGATGAAGAGCTTTATGGCAAAATCCTTTATTCTTATAGTTTCTCCCATGCTGTAAAAAATGGACTTTTAACGCCTTACAAGATTATCGTTTTAGGTGTTGATGAAGGAGAAGTGAGTAAATCTATCCAGCATCTGATGACAGATGAGAATTATGAACTTATTCTTGATGATAGAACAAAGATCATGGGTTGTTATCAAGCTCTTACCAAAATGGATCTGAAAATTGATCTTGGGGATGATACAAGACCCATGCACCGGGCTTTGGCTTTTTGTAGAGATATTGATACTTCTGAACGCATATGTAGAACATTCAACGATGAAGAAGTTAAGAAAGATTTACGTAATCTTCATGAAAACCATAAAAATATTCCCCCTCTTAACTGTCAAGTAGATCATATTAATGGAAAATCTGGTGCCAAAAACCGTACGATAAAACTTGATTGGTTGAAAGAAGATGCGGGTGAGAATGTCTGCCGTATATTAACCAATGTACGCTGCCTTTCAGAAGGTGTTGATGTTCCTTCCCTTGATGCGGTTATGTTTTTACACCCGCGTAAAAGCCAAGTGGATGTGATACAAGCAGTGGGACGTGTGATGCGTCGTGCAAAAGGCAAAAAGATGGGCTATATCATTTTGCCGGTTGGTGTTCCTGCTGGTGTTTCACCAGAAGAGGCATTAAAAAACAATAAGAGATACAGTGTTGTCTGGCAAGTTCTCAATGCTTTGCTTGCCCATGATGAGAATTTTAGTAAAACCCTTAACCAGATGGTCTTAGGGCAAGACGTAAGCTCTATCATCGACATTGTTACAGTTTCTAAAAAGACCGAATTAGAGAATGTCACCACGGTTATTGACGAAATCACGCTCCACGAAAAATCAGAAAAATCGGGACTTCGTATTGGGACACAAGCTCATGAACCGCACCAAACATATGAAGGACAAGGAAGATTACCCTTTTTTGTTGAGTTTCCCAATGCTCTCAAAACACTGATTGTTAAAAAATCTACCATGAGTGATTATTGGGGCATTTGGGCTGGCAATGTTGCTGAGATTGCACAAAACCATATCACACGTCTTCAAACTATGCTTTCTGATCAAACAAGCGAAGCTTATCATGCCTTTGATGCGTTTTATAAGGAATTAAAAAACAACTTAAACAGTGAGATAAAGCAAGAAGAAGCGATTGAGATGTTAGCGCAACATCTTGTCACGCGTCCTGTGTTTGAAGCTTTGTTTGAGGGCAATGAATTTGTACAGAACAATGCCATTTCGCAAGCAATGGAAAAAATCTTAACAGAACTCGATAAAACCAATATTGAGGAAGAATCCAAAGAATTACAAGAGTTTTATGACAGCGTAAAGTTCCGTGCCTCTGGCATTACCGAACCACAGGCAAGACAAAATCTTATTATCAAACTTTACGAAGATTTTTTTACCAAAGCTTTTAAGAAGACAACGGATAGGCTTGGCATTGTTTATACCCCCGTTGAGGTTGTCGATTTTATCATTCATTCTGTTGATGATGTGTTGCGTAATGAGTTTGGAAAAAGCTTGGGGTCACGGGGTGTCTCCATTCTCGACCCTTTTACGGGAACTGGAACCTTTATTACACGGCTTTTACAATCAGATCTCATCAAACCAGAGGATATGGAATATAAGTTCCGTCATGATATCCATGCCAATGAGATTGTTCTCTTAGCTTATTACATAGCAGCCATTAACATTGAATCGACTTATCATAGTTTGAAGAAAGGAGAGTATATCCCTTTCAAGCATATTGGTCTGGCTGATACGTTTCAGATGCTTAAAGAAAAAGACCTTATGGAAGGTATACTAAAAGAAAACAGTGAATATTTAGAACTTCAAAAGAAACTGAATGTTGAAGTTATCTTCGGCAATCCTCCTTATTCAACAAAGCAAAAAAACGAAAATGATAATGCAAAAAACACACCCTATCCGATTTTAGATAAACGTATTAGTGAAACTTATGCTGCTCATTCAAAAGCAACCAATATGCAAGCAATTTATGATAGCTATATTCGTGCTATTCGCTGGGCAAGTGACCGTATTGATAATGCTGGGATAATCGGATTTGTCACAAATGCCGGTTTTATTAATGGAAGTTCTACGGACAGTCTACGAAAGTGCCTCGTTGAGGAATTTAGCAGCCTTTATATTTTCCATTTACGGGGTAATCAACGAACTTCTGGAGAACTTTCTCGAAAAGAAGGTGGTAAAATTTTTGGTTCTGGATCTCGAGCCCCTATAGCGATTTCCGTTCTCGTAAAAAATCCAAATGCACAACAGCGTGGTAAGATATATTTTCGTGATATTGGAGACTATCTCACGAGGCAAGAAAAGCTTACAATGATTGAATCCCTTGGAAGCATTGATGGTATTACACGGAGTAAACAAGGTTGGCAAATAATTACACCGGATAAGCATGGGGATTGGATAAAGCAACGTGATGACAGTTTTAAAAAATTTTTAGCTATAGGTGTTAAAAAAGGACATGATAAAAAGCTCTTTAAAATTTATTCCTGTGGTCTAAAAACAAACCGTGATGCTTGGGCATATAACTCAAGCTATAAGATTTTAGAAAATAATATGCATAATATGATTACTTTCTATAATAGCGAAGTAGAACGTTTTAATGATGCCTATCCACATGCTGATCATAAAATACGTGCAAATGCTGTAAACAATTTCATCAATGCAGATGAGAGCAAGATTAGCTGGAGCCATAATGTTAAACAAGAATTGGTAAGAGGAAAAATTCTTAAATTCGAAGATGCATGCCTCATGCAAAGTTTATATCGCCCTTTTACACGACAGTGGCTTTATTATAATCGTACTTTCAATGAGAGAGTTTACCAAACGCCGCGTATATTCCCAATGGAGAAAGCGGTTGAAAATAAAATCATACAAGTTACAGGCATAGGAGCAATGGGAGGCTTTTCTGTGCTTATGACTACGGCTCTGCCCGATGTTCAGGTGATAGAAAATGGACAATGCTTTCCACGCTATATTTATGAAGATAGTACGGTCCCAAAAAGTAAAAGAGAGAAACAATCCCATTTATTTACGGATTCTACAGAAGAAAGTAAAACAGTTGGTTTACAGAGGCGTGATGCCATTACGGATGAAGGATTAGCACATTTTAAAGCTGCTTATCCGAATGAAACTATCACGAAAGATGATTTATTCTATTATGTTTACGGTCTACTTCATTCGGAAGATTATCGCTCTCGTTATGCTGATAACCTCTCTAAAGAACTGCCTCGTATCCCGTGTGTAAAGAGTGCTGATGACTTTTGGAAGTTCGTAACAGCAGGGCGTGAACTCGGTCATTTGCACGTGAATTATGAAACTGTAGAGCCTTATCCAGTGACCTTTAAAAAGGGTAATCCAAAAGTTACAGAGATCTCTAATCCCGAAAAATTCTATTACGTGACTGAAATGAAATTTTCTGGGAATAGTAAGGAAAAGGATAAATCGACTGTTTTTTATAATAGCAATATCATCATGACAGATATTCCTCTTGAAGCTTATGAGTATATCGTTAATGGTAAACCCGCTCTTGAATGGGTTATGGAGCGTCAATGTGTAAAGACTGATAAAAAGAGTGGTATTGTGAATGATGCCAATCGCTATGCTGTTGAAACCGTTGGCAACTCTGCTTATCCTCTAGAGTTGTTTCAAAAGGTTATTACCGTAAGTTTAGAAACAATAAAAATCATTAAGAACTTACCAAAATTAGAAATTAGAGAAACTGAATAGACTTGGCTTGCTCAGATGATAGGCATGTTAACCTCACAAAGGGGTATAAGGTCTTATAACCTATAGGTTCTATACCCTCTTTATAAATTGCTTACATACAATCTTTAAAAGGAGTGTTTGTATGCGTTATTCTAAAAAGAAATCATTTGCACTTTTAAATACTCTTATTTGAATTGCTTTAAGACTTTTAAGAAATCCCATCTTAAAGTGAATACGCTTCTTTTACATTGCCTTTAAGAGGTTATATCGTAATCTAAAATGATAGCTTTGTTTAAAGAGAGCTATGTATATTCATTTTCTTATATTACTTATAGGTTTTGAAGGTTTCTCAAACCCTCAAAATACCTTCAAAACCCCTTTTTATATATATTACAGATTGTATTTACGTGTTGTGTGTAATATGGGTTGTTTATTTAAAACATTAACATATTGAAATATAATAACTTTTATTTTTTGATTGAAAAAAATATATAAAGGGGGGTAAAAGGACCCCTCAAAATACTCAAAATCTTCAAAACTCATAACCATAATGGTCTTGATAGCATTTCATATGAGTTACAAACTATCTTTTGAAAGGCTTTAAAGATTACATACTCTCATAAGACATGTTTTAATCATTCACTAAATGATCACTTTTGTCGATTCAATGTACTGACATAAACTGACAAA
>NZ_JBHINR010000015.1:0-6464 GCF_042195105.1 Bartonella sp. CL436QHHD
GATTGTCTGAGATTGTCTGAGATTGTCTGAGATTGTCTGAGATTGTCTGAGATTGTCTGAGATTGTCTTGAAGAATGCAAGAGCCGTACAACGGAAAAAGATATTCAAATGCTTAATACGCGTTTAGCTTATCAAAAAGGGGGATATAATGGCACTTTTTCCATTTTCTATTGCTGATATTGATGATCCGGAATGTATTCGTGTGGTTCTTTATGCTAGCGGAAGAATGGGACATGCTCCTTTGAATGCTCTGTTGAAGCAAACACGTCAAGATCTCCAATGTTTTGATAAAATACAGACTCAAAATATTCTCCAACTTACACAGCGTTTGGATATTTTAGAACAACAATTGAAAACGATTATCAAAGATCTTGAAGATGTGAAACACAAACAAGACGCTGAAGAAGCGGATAAAAGTAAAACGATGGGTGATTAACCATCTCGATTTGTGTCTCTATGGGATTTAGCTCCTTTAAAGCAGTGAGATAGATAGTTGTGAACAGGATAGTTATTTGCCTGTCCATAGAGCATTTATTTTTTTGATCAACCAAAAATGAAAAAGAGGTATTCTATAATGAAAAAATTGATTTTAATATTTTTAGCTTTGTGTCTTACTGGACCAGCTTCTGCACGTTTGAGGACTATTTCAGATGATTGTTCAGATATCGGCGGAACAATGGTTCGATCACAAATCATCAATAATATTTCTGTCATTCCATATAAAAATTTGCAAGGGGTAAATATTCTCTCTGTTTTGGAAACGAGGCCTACAGAAGAGCCAGAAATGTCACAAATTACAGGAAGAACATTTCATATTCAAAGTCCTGAGATTGTTGAGCTGGCCTATAGAGCTTACAGTACATCGCAATTCGTTGATATTTGTTACAGAAGTAACTATCCAATCAATGTTATTCGAGGGCTGAGAGTGCGTGATAATTAAGCGTATTATCTGTATTCGTTGTGACTTAAATAAGTGATGCTTGGAAAATGGTCAATCTTCTACACTAAGGTTATTTTAACCCTAGCAGTTTTCTGATTTACAGTTTTTACTCAGAGTATAATCGTTCATGTTTTACAGAATTCATGAGTGATCGGTATTGAGGATCTATCTTAAGATATTCAACTACAGTTTTTTCTATTTTAAACTGAGTAATTTTGCATCAATCGTCGTTTGAGCTTAGATGGCAATTTCATTCTAGCGTTTGGTGTTAGAAAGATTTTAAGCGTAGTGAGGCTGTAAATACTTGTCTTAATTGTCTTTGTTGACAGTATGCCGCTTGCGATAGGCAATAAATCATAGACACATTTTGAATCCGTAGAATGCACGTACATTAACAATGGCAGACATTTTCAGTGGTAGTATTGCCAATGATAGAGCTTGTGCATGCGATGTTTTGTTGTGTGAATAAGTCATCATTCACGCGGCACCAATAAGGGAAGGCTTTGCTGTAGAGCCTGTAAAATAAATCGTGCAACAGCGGGGTAGGGGTCAGAATAGACTGAGATGAGGCAGCCTTATCACGGGCTAAAGCTGGTCAAAATTCTCGTCTTTAAGGAGGCGAGGAGGCTAAAAATATCCATTAGATTGCATGGGGATGCATTTCATGTCCGTTGCAATAAATTTAAAAGAGGTAAATTATGAAAAGTTTTTTGAAAAAAATATCCATTGTTTTGGTGATGATAGCATTAACAACAGGTGTTTCTCATGCTGGAGTTTATGAACAAAACGGTTATCTCAATTCGGTTCAAGTCGTTAGCGCAGGAGCACAATGTCGCCTAGAGCTCAGATACGGTATCAGCCCTACTTCAGACATTCAAAAAGGTATTTGGGGCTGTGATAACATTGTTGGAAAAAGTATTTTGGATTTGGCAAAAACCGCAGTCATTTTGAACAGAAAAGTAATGGTTATTTTTGAAGCGGGTCATGTGCCAGCAAAAAGGGTTTTAGCCATCACTTTAAAATAAGATCAATAGGGGTTTTTCTCCCTTTTTATATCTGTAACGCTTCAAGAGGTTACAGGTATAAAATATGGAGTGTATATCAAAGGTATAAAAATGTTTCAAAGAGCATTCTCAGTATTTTTAGTGACAGTTTTATTTTTTTTCTTTTCAGATGTAAATCTGTCATATGCTATTGATCCTCCCCATATGGTTTTCCGTATAGATGATCGCTCTCCATCTGTTATATTCTTTGGAGGAGGTTTTGCCCCTTGGGGGGATGATCAGGATATCATACATCATGTAACTGGGCACTCTATTGCTCAACAGACTTCAGCATTTGTGTCTACAACTGCAAATATGGATGCAGTTTACAGAATGGCGCGGCAACAGATTGCTAATAATCCTGATGAAACGTACTGGCTATATGAAATTATTCCAGATATAAATTTTTATTATGTTCCTAACTCACTCTTTGATACAGCCATGTCTGCTGACAACGTTGTTCAACATGAACAAGTTATGGATCTTTATTATGCATATTTATGGCAGGATGAATGGGCTTCGCTGGGGGCAATCAATACAAATCATATATACTCTGCAAGAAGTATTATGCAGCAAGCGAATGGTGATATTGTCATTGGTCCTAGAACCTTTAATTCTCTTTTTGTTGCCGCTCCATCACAAGTAAATTCGGGGACACTTCCTTCACAAGATTACACTTTTTTATCAGCTTATTATTCTGATAGCGAGGATGCGTTATCTCCAATGTCACTGGCATTTCTTGTAGAATCCTGTAACAGCTCTTCATCCAGTGGTCATATGGAGCGTTCTGGGGATTCTTCCTGCAGCACATACAAACATTCTGTTGATGATATTATGTATAAAATGAATCTATGGTATGAAGCTCTTTAAAGAATTACAGCTATATCTTGCTATTTAATCAAAAACAAAAAAGTAGGGAGATAGCGCATTTCTGTTTTATTTGATTGGTTCTGATGCGCATAGTGCGTAGGGCAGAGAAAATTTTTCGGTATTATGAAGTGTGATAGGGGTGCTATAAAGCATAGGTGTGACATCATCAAAAATGGAAGCGTTGATTTAACAGTATTTGTTGATCTCGATTAGAAAGTCCGTTCTTTTCTTTGTTTGGAGTTTTACATCAATAATTTCTTATCTTGTTGTCGTGCTGCCTTTTGAGAGTGCGGTGATAGAAGGCGTGTAAGATTTTATATATGAAGTGTTTGTGTGGTGAATAACGGTAAATCCATTGAGCACTCCCATCTTTACGCTTATGTAGAGGCAAGCCCGCACCATCATTGTATTTGCTCGCTCCCAATATTACGACAGCCTTGGTTCGTGAGACGCTTCATAAGAGGCATATGCCTTTCTTATACAGTTTTTAATCCACATGCTAGCTACGCTTGTAACTTGTAAGCAACATGGTTTTGGTTGATTTAACATAAACAGGTTTGAAATGAGAGAATCCTATGGTGTTCGGGTCTCTCATTCAACATGCAAAACAATAAATACTCTTTATAAATCAATATGACATGTCTTAAAGAAGACGAATTGTTTATAGATCCGCATGGATGAAGAATCTTCGTCTTTAAAGGTGGTGAGAGAAAATCATCAGCCCTATTTTTTCATAAAGGGTATGAGAAAAGTATTTTACAAGAATTTTATACGATAAGAATTATACGATAAAAAAAGAGGGGCTTTTGACATAAGAGTCTTGATCGTTTGTTGCTATAACCTGTATTGTATACACAAATACTTCTATCATTTTTTGCTGTAAAAGCTTCTCTTGGGATATTAAAGGGTACAATCTTTATGGAAAAAAGAATCCGAGCAAGACAAAAGGCTTATTTCAAAAGATTATATCGCAAGATTGCTTTTGTTTGCATAATACTTTTTTGTATAGTGTTTTTGTGTTTTGTTGTTGCTAAGGTGGTTAGTTATTTTTCTTCTCATAAAAAAGTAACACAACAAGCACCCGTTGAATTGGTTATTCCTGTTTTTGATCTGCGCGTATATTGCAAGGAAATTTCTGCTTCCGTTATGCCCGATATGAAAAGAGAAGTTTATCAGCATTGTCTTAATTTGGAAAGTGAGGCCTATTTTGCTATTCGTGAAATGTGGGATAAGCTTTCTGATAGTGCTAAAAAACAATGTTTGACGATGGTCCGTCCTGGGGATGGAAATTATTTTCTCTTACGAGACTGTTTTCTCAATGAAAAAGAAAATAAAACAGGCAAAAGGCGCAATTACTTTTAAGTTTTTATACGGAAAGTTAAAAGGAAGCGAATTTTTATAAAAAAATAAAAGCCTCTTAAATGACTATCTGCCTCAAGACCAATAGCAACCTGATTTATTTATCTTGTTATATCGCACTTCTTATTTAAGGTGTGGCGACATAAGGTATGGATGCCGTCTTGAAATGTTTAAGGGGAGGGCGTGGTAGAGTTTCAGGAGGATTTGTTGCGCTTTTTAAAGGGAAATAACGAG
The DNA here is from genome assembly GCF_042195105.1 of Bartonella sp. CL436QHHD. NCBI lineage: Bacteria > Pseudomonadati > Pseudomonadota > Alphaproteobacteria > Hyphomicrobiales > Bartonellaceae > Bartonella > Bartonella sp. CL436QHHD. The sequence goes on from NZ_JBHINR010000015.1 coordinate 4,447, forward strand.
TGTGGGAAATCCATTTCATAATGGTTTTAGTGAATGGTATAATCCTCATGAAATATATAAAATTTATAGAGTATGTTCATCTTTATGGTTTGAAAAAGAGTAAGCCGGTACTATCTCACACTTTGCTTGCTCCCAATGGTGCCTCTCGACAGCCCTTTAGCCTTAGAGACGGTTCATAAGAGGTACTTTAAGTCTTTTTTATTGTTTTTACTCCACGCAGGTTTTCCCACGTGTAACATGCAAGAAAAAGAGATTGATTCAACAGCAAACAGATAGAAAATGAAAAATCCTACGGTATTAAGTTTTCTTACTCAACACAACAAATATGAATTATCATTATAAACCAATTCACTGTACGAATTTTATAAGAATTTTCATTGTTGACAGACCAGTGTGACTCGAGAATCTTCGTTCTTTGAGGGGGTAAGTCAATAGACATGACTAAAATGAGTAAAAAAACTTCCTTTTATAAACATTCAAGGCTTCTTCATGCGTAAAACGCTGTGCTGGGTTTACAAATGTGCTTGTTTTATAATTCTAGTTTTCTTTATCAGAAAATACTTTATCAGAAAAGATAAGTGAGGAAATGCGTTAGGCCATTCTTATTGATAGGCTTTGAGGAGGGTATTTTGTTGAGAAGAAACTGATTTTTTAAAAAAAGTTTGATATATTGGTCGGGTTTTTCATAATTTAATATTTTTTTGTATTTAAATATTTTATTTTTAAGCTCAATTTGTTATAAATAAAAACTGTGATTAACTTAAAAACTCTATGGGTTAAAATAGAAATTGATAGTATCGTTAGCTTATTTGGAAAAGAAGATTGATCTCTTGGTGATTATAGGGCTTGAATAATACTTCGTGTTAATCTATCTATAAAAATCAAGAGGTTTTGTGAAGCGATCGTGGATTATCGCTCGCAAGGGGTTGCTTTAGCGATGAAGAGAGGCTATATTTATAAAATAAAGAGGTTCGCGCAGTGACTCGTTGGGATGGAAGTGCTTGTGGTTTAAATGCACGAGGGGTAGAGAATATCGGCGTTTTTAAGAGCTGTGGTTTTAGAGCAAAAAAGGAAGCTTCTAATATTCTCTGGCAGGAATTTTTTCTTTGTCAGGTATGTTGTGTGTGTGTTTTCCTTTTTGTTTTCCACAAGATAATTATTTTTTTAGTGAAATATGGTTTATTTTAAAAAAAACACTTGGCATTTTACGTGAACATCATTAGATTTCTGCTGTTTGACAGAGAAAAAGGGAATTTTTGATTTACGATTTCCCTGCTGTTTTGTGATTTTCAAGAAAATATATGCTTTTATCAATATCAGTAGGGTTCGTTTGAGTGAAATAAACGCGGATAGCTTGATAATCGTATGTTAAAAATGATCAGCATTATCAAAAGATAATGTAATGAGGAAGCGTCAATTAAGACACACAATAAGACAAACACTCCAAAAAGGGATAAAGATGAGGCCACAACAAAATAGACGGGTACGCGGTCGCAATAATAACAATAATGGTAATAACAATAATAATCGTCGCGGTCCTAATCCGTTGTCTCGCAATTATGAAAGTAGCGGTCCGGATGTTAAAATTCGCGGGAATGCTCAGCAAATTGCTGATAAATACATAAGCCTTGCGCGTGATGCACAAGGTGCAGGCGATCGTGTTATGTCGGAAAATTATTTACAACATGCCGAGCACTATTTGCGTATTATTTTAGCAGCAGCTGGGCAAATGTCTCAATCGGTTCGGCGTGATGAAAATCGAGGTGATGAAAACGAAAATCGTGATGAAAACAATGGGCAAGAATGCGGTGAAATAAATCTTGACGGTGAAAAAAAGGATACTGTTGAGGGTGATACAGATGTATTACAAATGTCGTCGCAAAAAAATGGCAATGGCCAATATGATAAAGCGCAAAATGGGGATGCGCGTGAAAACGCTTTAGAGGCTCTATCGGATGGAAAAACAGATCAAGAGCACAGTCTTTCTGAGAAAAATGTTGAACCCGTCAAAAAAACAC
>NZ_JBHINR010000046.1:0-8677 GCF_042195105.1 Bartonella sp. CL436QHHD
TTCCCCTTTGAGATGGGTTTTCCCCTTTGAGATGGGTTTTCCCCTTTGAGATGGGTTTTCCCCTTTGAGATGCTATTCTATAGTGAATTAATCAAAGTCATTGGCTTGCACGTCATAAAAGGGTGTGTGTGGGCTTTGTATCAATGAGAAATATTTGAAAAAAAGCCTAAAATGCCTCTTATGGACGCTCTCAAAGGTCAATGGCTGTTGTAACATGAAAGACAAATGGTATGATGATGCTCAGCTACTACTTTTATGAAGTGAAAAGGGGCATGAAGGTAAAGAAGGATATGGCGTAACAAGGGGGGCGGGTTTGATGGTTCACTTTACGGGGGCTGGGGGCTATTATATCTTATTTACAGATACTGTTTTGAAATGAGCGTGGATGCGCTGGGAAATATTAAAAAAGTGCGTGAATGAAAGACATAAGTGTATTCTGTTTTAGAATGTCCTATTGTACCTGAAGAGAATATCTCCATTATAGAATGCGATATATAAAAGCGTAAAATATGTAATTTTCATCAATTAATTGTCGTTTTCGTGGAGGCTTTAAGCCCGTAAAGCTGAAGAATGATGATGGATGTTAGCTTTACTCCTTGAAATTGCATATTATGCCAAAATAAAATTGTATGCGCATTGCGAAAATTATACAAAAAGAGATGGGTAATAGGCTCGCTTTTATTTGGCATAGTAAAAGTTGAAACGGTTTGCTCTTTATCGTTTTGGTTTCTGTTTTAAAATATGCCGGTTATATGAGGGATGGAAGTTGATTAACAGCGGGAATGGATTTTATGTAGCTTTCAGTTCTCATCGTTAAGGTTTTTCGTTAAGGTTTTGGGGAACTATTGGGGGACTATAGAGGTTGGTTTAAAGAGGTTGGAAAATGTCTTTGTGCTTAATAAACAGATGAGATATTTTACTAAAAAAGGGGAAACTTCTCTTGTTCATTGTTTAAAATGCTCTTTTAAGAAAAAATATCAAAATAAGTATCAGGAACAGAGAGGCAATAGACAATTCCTTCTTGTGTCAATTTGAGGGAAGCTGAACCATTCACGGAAATGGGAACGATTTTTTCGAGAACGGCACTACCAAAACAGGCTTTTTTATTGTTTGTGGGAGGGATGCCGGATTCAAAATTTTCATGCCAAGTGATGATAAGTTGCGTTTTGCCATTCAGTTTTGTTTCGATTTCACAGCGTACACAGATGCTCCCCTTTTCTTGGGAAAGGGCTCCAAAAGAAAGAGAATTGACAATCAGTTCATGAAAAGCCAAACCAATATGCAAAGCGGCATTGGGAAAAAGATAAGGATCGACGCCTTCAAGTGAAAAACGTTCTGTTTCTTTCATTAAATAGCCTAAAGCCTGCGTTTGGACCAATTCGCGAAATTGAGCACCACGCCAATCGGAATCCGTGATCAGATCTTGAGAATGAGAAAGAGAATGAAGACGACCTTGAAATTTTCGTAAAAAAACTTGAAGAGATTCAGTATAGCGGGCGGTTTGACTGGCAATACTTTGAATGATCGCTAGAAGATTTTTAGAACGGTGACTGACTTCGCGAAGAAGGATTTTAAGCACTTGTTCACGGCGGCGTAAGCCGGAAATATTGACACCGGTGGTGATAATACCAATAATGTCTTCGTTATCATTGCGGTGGCAATCAATAGAAAATTTGTACCAAATCTCTTGTTTGTTTGTATCTTCAAAACGTGCTTCAACAGTTTGCATTTTGCCACTGGCTAAAACTTGCAGTTTGATGGTTTCCATATTGTCTGCAAGGTCAAGCGAAAAAAAGTCGCTGTCACGACACCCAACCCGCCATTTATTGTGCAAATGGTGGGGCAAGTTTTCAGCCCATAAATAAACCAGATTTGTTGCCTGATAGAGAACGCAAATATCCGCACCACGAATCGCTTGCATGAGCGCACTCATATGAGATTTATCCATGGGAGGCTTTGAAAGAGGCGTAACAATCATAATTTTAAGATGTTACCCTGTTCTAAGCCGCTTTAGAAGCATTCTCTTGAAAAAATAAAGCTTGGGAAATAAGCGCTTTCACCATATCTGGGTTAAAAGGTTTGGTCACTAAAAAAGTTGGTTCTGGACGCTCGCCAGTGAGAAGCCTTTCGGGAAAAGCCGTGATGAAAATCACTGGTATATGGTCATTTTTCAAAATCTCGTTGACCGCATCAATACCTGAACTGTTATCGGCTAATTGAATATCAGCCAAAATCAACCGTGGTTTTTTCTTATGATACATAATGACAGCTTCATCACGCGTGCGCGCTATTCCTACAACATGATGACCTAGGCTTTCTACCATTTGCTCAATATCAAGTGCAATAAGAGGTTCATCTTCAATAATCATGACTTCAGTGGCAATTTGTTGAGAAATATCAATAGATGCTTGGTTGAGAAGCTTGCGGAATTCTTTCGTATCCAGATTCATGATTTCGCTGGCTTCTTGTTCATGAAATCCTTCAACGGCAATGAGCAAAAATGCTTGGCGTGCACGGGGCGTGAGATAGGATAATTTGGCACTGGTTTTTTGTTCAAGACCAAATTGAGGCAGGGGTTCTGGGATGTTCGGTGTGGTTTGGTCAAAAAGATGGCAAAAAAGCCAATAGGTACCAATTCGGTCAGTGGAGGCTTTGGGAAAAATGGAGATGTCGGCAATGAGTGCTTCCAACATCGCTGACACATAAGCATCGCCAGAGGATTGGCTACCGGTGACAGAGCGGGCAAAACGCCGAAGATAGGGAAGATGCGGGGCAATGCGCGTTGATAATGACATAATTTATAACTCCTTTGACCTTTCAAGCACTTTGTTGGTTGAAATTCTCAACCGATAAAAAAGTTCCTTGATTTGTATGGAACTTTTTACCGACAGCTATATTTACAACTATAAGGCGAAAAAATTCTTCGCGGTGCTACCAATATTATATGGATTAGGGGGATGAAAAATGAACGACCGTGATGAAAAAAATCTCACCACACAATTTACAGTTGGAGATGATCTTCTCGGGGTCAATAGCGAAATAGCACGGAAGTTACGTCAATTTTACATGGAAATTCAAGAAGAGGCACTGCCACGGTGTTTGCTTGAGCTTTTAGAGAAGTTGGAGCGCGCAGAGCAATTTGGCTTAAACAATGTGGAAAAGGTTTGAATCCTTTATGTCAAAGCGCGCGAAAAACTTTAAACAAGAACTCCTTTCTGTGTTGCCGGCTTTACGAGCTTTTGCTGTTTCTTTAAGTGGCAAGCACGATAAAGCTGAAGATTTGGTTCAAGATACTGTTATGAAGGCATGGGCTAAGCAAGATAGTTTTGAGATGGGGACTAATCTTAAAGCTTGGCTTTTTACCATTTTGCGCAATGAATTTTATAGTCAAATGCGTAAAAAGGGAAGAGAAGTTCAAGATACCGATGGCGTGTTTACTCAAAATGTCGCTGTTCATCCTGCTCAATATGGATCGCTTGATTTGCAAGATTTCAAAAAAGCCTTAAATTTGCTTTCTGCCGATCAAAGAGAAGCCATTATTCTCATTGGCGCATCGGGGTTTTCTTATGAAGATGCTGCGACTATTTGTGGTTGTGCTGTTGGAACCATTAAAAGCCGTGTGAGCAGGGCGCGTAATCGATTACAAGAACTTCTTAAGGTGGATGGTGAGTCTGATTATGGTCCTGATTCTTACTCAGCTGGAAGTACATTGTGTTCATTTAACGGCTAAAAAAGCATAATAATTATGATCGATAGCCTTGTTTTTTTTATTCCCGTTATAGCTATTACAGTAAAGTCAGTATCTGAGGAAATTCAGAAGTTTGGCGTGTATCCTTAGGAACACAAGAAAAGCCTGTATAAAACTTTCTCACGGGCTTTAGGTTTTATGTTCCATAAGGTTGCCTTCCTTTGTGCTGAAAAATGACGACTTTCAAGTTCGCCAATGGACATTCTATGACAACAAAAACAAATTTGATGCCTCAAATGCCTTCTTCTGATGCAACGATATCACGCTGGCGGTGGGGTGCGATTGTTGTTTCTCTTGTTATGGCTCTTTTGGCATCGGTTTTTATTATGTTGCTTTCAAATGCTGTTGATCGAGAAATCGCACAGTTGAATACAAGTTCAGAATTGCGCGAACAGGCTGATTTGGTTCTTATTAGCTTGATTGATATGGCTGTTGCTGATCGCAGCTATGCAAAAACGCGCAAGGCGGAAGATAAAATACGTTTTGAAAATTCAGAGCGGGAGTTGGGGAATATTCTCGACTATATCGCACTTATTGTTTATGCGCATCCCCAGTGGTATAAATGGTTTACGGCTTTTAAAGAAGAGGTTGAAGCACGAAAAGCCTTTATGAATGCCCATATGCATGCTCTTGATGCGATTCCTGAACAACCTTCTCAACCTTCTCATGCGGACTCTTTGGAAGTATCAAAGATTCCTGTGGCACGTTTAGCTCAATTGATGACAAGCTTTATTAATGGGGATGATGTAGTGCGACAAAAACAGCGTGAGGGTATCGCATTGATGCGGGCTGCTTTGACTTTGGCGGCTATTGTTTCCGTTGTAAGTACCTTTATTTCTGCCTATTTTGTTATTAATCGTTTTCATCGTGATATGCGCTCTTTAAAATTGTATCAATTGCTGCTTCATAGCGAAAATATCGCTCTGGAAGCCCGCGTGAAAGAACGAACACAAGAATTAGAAAGAGCACGTAATCACGCTGAAAAAGAACGCCAACGGGTTGAAATATTGTTGCAGGATGCAAGCCATCGCATTGGCAATTCTCTTGGAACGGTGTCTTCTTTGCTGGGGCTCCAGTTAAACCGGAGCAAAAATGAAGAGGTACGTTCTGTTCTAGGTGCTGCACGTGATCGTATTCAGACAATTTCTACAGCACATCGTCGTTTGCGCTTAAGTGATGATATGGAAACGACTTTATTGGCAGAGTTTCTTAGTTCTGTTGTGCATGATGTCGAATTGGCAGTTCCTTTTGAATTGCGTGAAAACATCACCATTCACACCAACTTTAAAGATTGTCGCCTGTCTTCAAGAGATGCGACAACACTTGGAATTATCCTTGGTGAACTGCTGACAAATTCCTTAAAACATGCCTTTCCTGATCAACGGTCGGGTCATATTTATATCTCCTTTGGTCCCCAGAAAGATGGACAATTGATGCTCATTGTAGAAGATGATGGCGTGGGAATGAAAAGCCAAACTTTAAAACAAAAAACAGGGCTTGGTCGTGTGGTTGTGGAACAGCTCTGTATGCAATTTGGTGAAAAACCTCTGTTTGAAACTTCTGCTTTAGGAGGCACAAAGATTGTTATTCCTTTGCCAAAACTTAGCATGAATAGTTCAAAAAAAAGCTCTGACTGATTTTTTTAAAGGGTTAAACTCTTTGCTCGTGGTAAGCTGCCTTTCATTCATCGTGAATGTATGGGGAGGGCATCTTTTCACAAGAAGAAGGAAAAATACGGCTTCAGTAGCGCGAACACAGCACCATTCATATCAGATTGTCAATTGCTTTTAAGAGAAGCAACCTTGCTTCTTCATCTTTTGGTCTCGTTGTTTTTTTGCTTTATTGACTCCGATGATCGGCTTTCAAAGTTCTCCTTGTCTTAGAGCTTTGAAGTGCTTAAGTGAGCCTTTAAATTTATTTTGAATAAGTGCTCCTTTAAGCCAATAATAATACTTATATTCGTAAGCTCTATTTCTTTGCTAAGAGATTGTTTTTTTTAAGTTTTGTTATTTTTTGTAAGGGCTGTTAAAACTTTAAATATGGGTTTTTTTTGTAAAAGTGTGTAAGGAATATTCTCTTAGGTAAAACTTGCTCATAAAGTTCATGAAACACCGTTCTTTAGGGCTATGAACAGCATACATTCAACAAGTGGAATCTATTCAACAAGAAGTCGGGTTGTTTATAGAATGATATGGATTTTAGAATCTTCATTCTTTAGAAAAACTCACCTTTGATTTAAAACTTTATTGCATGGAAAACAAAGGGATTTTTATCGTTTTGATAAAATAAACAAGAAGAGTTAGCCTTTTGGGGGTTCATATTTTTCACTTTTCTATTGTGCGTAAATCTGCAAACCTATTGTGCGTAAACCTGAAAAGGGGAGGGCGTTTTATTTTTAATCATTGTGATGCGACCTTGGGTGGTGGCATCTTTCGACGTATCCTTTAATAGATATTTAAAGTGCGGAAATCTCTTTGAGAAAAGTAAGCGCTAAAGCATATTTTTAGATGTTTTGAGTCGTGAAAATGCCGATGCTTTCATGCTTTAAGTCTCTTCGGAGGGTGCTATCGGGCTGTTGATCAAAGAATCAATATTGTTTTTTTCTTGTAGGAATGTTTGTAGGTCTTGATTGGTTAAGGCTTTGCTATCCGGTATACGAATGCGCATGGGATCAACTTTGACGCCATTGACAATGATTTCAAAATGACAATGGGGACCGGTTGCCATTCCTGTTGATCCAACATATCCAATAATTTGCCCTTGTCGTACTTTCACGCCTGGTTTGATGTCTGGTGCATAACGACTTTGGTGTGAATAACTGCTGACATATCCATTGGCATGTTGAATTTCCGTGTGATTTCCATAGCCGCCTGTTACGCCTACTTTTGTGACAATACCATCTCCTACAGCAATAATGGGCGATCCTTTAGGAGCAACCCAGTCAACACCCGTATGCATGCGAATATAGCCTAAAATAGGATGTTTGCGTGGACCAAAGGGGGAGCCAAAAATCCCATTTGGTGTGGGTTTGCGCAGCAAGAAAGGCTTTGAACTCTTCCCTTCAGAATCATAATAATCAACGCTTCCATCTTTTAATTGATAACGGTAATATTTATAAGTTGTATTTCCAAAAGTTGCGCTAATATAACGAATTTCTGGATCAGTGTTTTTGGATGCTTCCTTTGCTTTCAAGTTCTTTTTGCCGTTTTTGTTTTCTTTATCGCTTTGTGGTACGGCATAAAATATTTCGATCTGATCATTGGGTGTTATCGGACTTTTCATGTCAATATTGGTGGCCAGCAGACGAATAAGACGATGAGAGAGAGATTGTGATATATTATGACTGAGCAAAGCACTATAGAGTGCATCATAAGCCGTTGGTAATTGCGCGCTATTGATGTAAGAATGCGGAATACCATTTTGAAAAGCCGTTTTAAGCGCTTTAGACATTTTAGGCTCTGTGCTTTCAATGAATTGGCCTTTATCATTCAGGGCAATGGTGAGAACATGATGCATCCCTTGATAGATACTTGCGCGTACGAGATGGTCTTTTTCACCAGCTTGTGTCACGATACCAATGCGTAAAAGGCTTCCCTCTTTAAGAGTATCGGAAAGGCTTATTTTTTCTAGCGTTTTTACAACTTGGTCAATTTGCTTTTTTGTATAACTGGTTTTTTTGAAAGCATCGGCTATCGTTTGTTTTTTACGAATAGGAATAATATCTTCAACATAGTTTTTCGTCAGATCGATACGGTGGCTTTGAGGAGAAACGGTTACATTTTCTTGAACGATTCGAACTTCAGGGGATTCTGTGCCTTGGGAAGGGGAGGATGCATCTTCTAACTTTAAAGGATCAATCAATGTGAGAACTGAAAGAAGTTCGGTGCTCTTTTCTAAAGTAAATCCAGCTTTTTGCACTTCTTGTTGTGCCTCTTCATCTGTCAATGTGTCGCTGTCATCAAAATCGAATTGATTTACCTTAAAATCATAGCTGCGTAAGGTGAGTTTTGTTTCGATTTTTGCACCGTAAATCTGCCCAGAATCTTCTTGTGGTGCAATATTTTGACTTTGCGAATCACTGGCAAGAATGCTTAAAGAATCAAATTTTGGATAGCTATATTTCTGGGGGCGATTTTCGGCTAAAGCCATACGAATCCATTCAAAATGTTGTGTTTGAATGACTTTTTCATCGCCTTTTTTTTGTAGAATCGATAGTTCAAATTGACGTTTTCTGTCAAAGCTTTGCCGTGCATGGGTGGGAGAAATACGATCACCTTTATACCCATTGGCCTCAGGGTCTTGTGATTCTGATAGGTTTTCCTGCGTAAACCATTGTGGCGGTGTTACCAATCGCTGTTGTTCATCAAGAGCCGTAAAAAGTGCAATCCCCATAAGAATGCAGGAAGTGATTCCTGTCAGAATGGTTCCCGTAAGCCAACGAGCAGAGACCTGTCGGCGCGCAGGCCGCAAGCGTTTGACGACAAGAGCAGGGTCCTGTCCAGGATCGTTTTTTTGTTGTTCGTTATCCCACATAGATTTATAAGAGTACTTTTCAATATTAAATAAAGAAAGCTAGATAGATAGCTTAGCATGCTTCTACAGGAATTTGATTCTTTTTACAAATTACAGATCATGCGATTCTCTTTATACAGCAATGTCTTTATAAATCGTACCTGTGCAGAAAAATTTCCTTATTAAAGTAGCATAAAACAAGCGTTATTGAGATTAACTCATTCTTAGGCAACTTCCTATTTTCATGCATTGCAATGGGGTGCTATATTTTACTTTAAAGGCGCCATGCTCTCTTTGAACTCCTTTTGTTTTCATGTTTTATTTTTATGAAGGCAGATTTTTCCAATAATGTCTTGAAATAGGATTTTTTGTTACAATATTTTATTGGAAATGTTTGGGTTATTTTATTTAAAAAAA
>NZ_JBHINR010000033.1:0-10427 GCF_042195105.1 Bartonella sp. CL436QHHD
AACCGCTTGTCATGAGTTGGATATAATCGATAATCAAGACATCTAGACCATGTTGTCGTTTAAGACGCCTTGCACGGGCGGACAATTGTGCAAGGGATACACCCCCCGTTTGATCAATATAAAGAGGGATTGTTTGTAAGGAACGCATTGCGTGAATAATTTTTGCAAATTGCTCTTCTGAGATATTACCACGGCGCATATCAGAAGAAGAAACCTTTATTTGCTCTGAGATAATACGAGTTGCAAGCTGTTCAGATGACATTTCAAGTGAGAAGAAACCTACAATACCCCCTTCATTGGCTTGGCTGTTATCATGACGCTTGCAAGCATTGGCAATATTAAAAGCAATATTGGTCGCCAGAGAGGTTTTCCCCATTCCAGGGCGTCCAGCTATGATAATCAAATCGGATGGCTGTAGCCCTCCCATTTTCTCATCAAGTGTTTTGATATGGGTAGCTATCCCTGAGAGCCTTGAGGAACGCTTTTTCGCTGCACTTGCCATGTTAAGTGCTTTTGCAATGGCTGTATTAAAGTTTTCAAACCCACCCCCATATTTTCCCTTTTCTGCCAATTCAAACAACTGATTTTCAACAGTTTCAATTTGTTGTGATGTTGTAAGGTCTACAGAAACATCATAAGCTCTATTCACAACTTGAGTGCCAAGGTTAATTAAAGAGCGTCGGATAAACAGATCATAAATGACGATTCCATAATCTTTAGTATTAATGATTGTGACTGCCTCGGTAGCTAAACGCACCACGTAATTATATACAGTGATGTCACCAATTTTCTCATCATTTTCAACAAAGGGCTTAATAGTAATGGGATCTGCAACTTTTCCACTTTGAATAATTTGTGAAATGATATCAAAAAGCCTTTGATGCAACGGTTCAAAAAAATGCTCTGCTTTTAAAAAATCAGAAACGCTATCAAGAGCATTATTATTGATAATGATAGCACCCAGCAAAGCTTTCTCTGCTTCAATATTATGGGGCAGTTGACGAAAAGAAGATTGTTCTTCTGTTTGAAAAGAAGGTAATTTAACAGCGTTCATTTTATTCATTATGATTTAAATTGATTTGATAAATGATAATTATAAATCACTGAATCTACAGTGTGAATCCCATTTTTATTTTACTTAACAGCTTGCGTTTTGATACGTTTTGTGCAATAAAGAGATGTTCTTTTATATTTCGATTGGTTATTTTAATCGTTTATTTGGATCGCTAGCTGTTTTGATAATAAAAGCCGTGTCTTAAAGGACGCGGCTTTTTTTATGTAAATTCTAAGCAACATAAATAAGGGGCGGAGGGTATCTTCTGGTCGTATAGACTTTTCAAAGCTTAGAAGAAATGTATCTATTCAAGCTTACACCATTTTCGGCAGCTTGTATTGCAAGTTTTCTATGGAGTTCTGGTGGGATTCTTAATTGAAACTTACCACTATATTTACCATGCGACAAAGGCACAGGAACTTCTTCTCCGTTATGTTGCATGTCCTCAACAACTTCTGAAACAAGATCCATAATGCCTTTTAAAGCCTTCTCTGCTTGAGATGCTAACCATGAAAGGGATGGGAATTCTGCACACAATCCGACATATTCCTGATCTTCTTGCGACCACAAAACACGATATGTATAATGATTACTGTTCATGTTTTATCCTTTCTATCGCTTGCAATACTTGTTTGACTTGGTAGGCTTTTGCCTTATTGCCAGAATCTTTTTGAATATTCACACGCGGGTCACCAAGCCACGGGGTTTTAAACACAAAGTGACTCGTACCACTGTTCCGTGGTTCTCCAAAAAAATGTACACACACAGCCAACAAATCTGAAAACTTAATGTTCCTTGGTGATGCTTGCATCAAGCTGATTATTTTTTCAACTTTATTGTTCATAACCAATAATAGTATCACTATTAATCCTAGTCAATCATTTTATAAACCTTCCTAGTTAATCATTTTAAATCTATTGAATAGAGGCTTTTATGTATACAAGAAAAACTATCAGAAAAAGTTTTGTTGCGTTAAACAAAAAAAGAAAGCCGTGTCTTAAAGGACGCGGCTTTTTTTAATTCTATCTTTTAGAAGCCGCTTTAGTCAATTTATCTACAGTCTTTATCTATCTACAAAAGGATATTAAACCTGTAGAAATCTCTTTTCTTCCTGTAACCCATGCCCCCAAAATAAGTTGCGTATCTCCAAAAACACGCGCCCTGCCACCAATAATTGCCTTTCCATAAGCACGTACATTACCGTAAACCTTCGCAAACCCATTAACACACGCCTCATCACAAATTATTGCATTTTCAAAAACCTTCGCATGCCCCCAAACCATAGCAGCATTATAAACCTTGGCATCATCACCAACCCAGCAATTGCCATCATGTGATAAGTTGTATTCACTTTCAATAAAGCCCCCTAAATCTCCTTTTTTAACACTTCCAAAACTTCTTAAAGCTTTAATGCGATAAAGTGTTCTAACTCTACCATAGAGATGGTCTTTAACTTCTGTAGTTTCATTAGTAAGTTCATATTTTTTAGATACATTTTTAGTGGTCATAGGTTTTACTCCTAATCTAAATATTCAAACAAATTTTTAAATGAAATGGTTATAAGGAGGCGCCCCCGCCGCGCCCGCGCCGTCATTTACGCTGCTTTTTCTAAAATATTATTCGAGTTATATATGACTTTATTGCCACTATAAACCTCACCTTCCCTATGAACAAAATCACACTCTCTTAATTTTGCCTTGCCTGAAACCTTCCCATAAATTTTTGAATAACCTGATATTTTTGCATTACCATAAATAATCCCATGAATTTCAGCATGCCCTTCAATAACAGCGTTCCCATGAACGTGTGCATTTTTATAAAGTTTTGAAAAGCCTAGAACCTTGGCATTACCATAAACTTTTACATCAGCATAAATGCAAGCATATCCAGAAAGCTTGGCATTACCAAAAATATGTGTATCATTAAAAACCCAAGCATTATAATGAACGTGAGCATTCCCATAAATTCTTGCACGAGGATAAATACGTGCAAAACCATAAACCTCAGCATTTCCATAAACAAAGCCACCTACAACCGCCTTGCCATAAACACGGGCGTTTTCATAAATACAAGCTTCCACATTAACATGAGCATAACCACTTACAACGGCATTATCGTAAACCCGTGCATTAGCATAAACCTTGGCTTTACCTCCGACCCAGCAATTGCCATGATGCGATAAATTGTATTCACTACCTATAAAACCGCCGAGGTCCCCTTTTTTGACATCTCCAAAATCTCTTAATGCTCTAATTCTATGAAGTGTCTTAAAACCAACTTCAATCGTCTCGCCTGTAAATTCGTATTTTTTTGCAAACTCTCTCTTTTTAAAAGAGCCATTATCATCTGTAATAAAAAAGGAAGATTCTTGATTTTTAACTGTAGCTTTCATGCTAGTAATCCTTGTGATAATTGGGTTTGTTATTAACACCCCATAAGGGCGTCGGGTGCTAACAAACACGGTCACAAGTCCGTCGTTACACTTTTCTCATAAGAGTATTGTATGGTGTAACCACACCCGACAAAATCGTTATACGCTATTCAAAGCATAAAAGACAGCCAGTATTTTTAAGAAATGGGAAAAACCTTATCGGTGTTTATCCGCTTGTGATTTAGTGTTGTTAAGCACTTGTCGACCTTAATAAACGACCTTTTCTTTAATGTCAATACGTATTTTTTATTTTTTTCAATTTTTTTCATTTTGATACCTACCTAATTGAATATCAAGTGCTTTCTCTAGTTCACTGTCTATATCATCATAAGTTTTCACTGCTTTCACTGTACGTTTTTTGATTTCCCTATTCACCTCGTCTATCAATGCTTCGCAACTCAATACGCTTCTTGGCAAATCACCACCGTATATCCAAGCTTTCACTTGCGCCTTGGTACTGTAATCAACATTCTCAGGCATCTCATGATACTGACCACCGTCAAATTCTTCGTATTCTCTTGTGCCATCATCATATTCGTAAAGGTTATAAAAATACTCTGCTACCCCTAATCCCCATGGTGCATGCCCCACCGCCGTTGCAACCCACTTTTTTTGCCCTTTCTGTTTACGTTTTTTTAAAAACATCTGGTTTAATATCCCCTATCTAAATCCATAACTTTACCAATGGGTTTATTTGCCTCAAAATGGACCGTACAGAAGCGTTTTTAATTTCAATGTGGTTTTTATCACAAAATCTTTAAATCGCTCTGTACGGTGCCTTTCTGTCAATTTAAACGCATCTCTATTCTCAAAATCATCAGCAAATTTCACTACTTTGCTGTTTTTTCGGATCCTTTTAAATACGATTTCATGACTGATGCTCCCGAAAAAAGCTCTATTTCTGATCCATAAGTGTCTTTAAGCGTAGATCGCTGTTGGGGGTATGCTAAATCTTTCTGAAAGCTTATTTGCGAAATTGTTTGATGATGATTTATAGCATGCGGTTGCATATAGTTTTTCCGTTTCTAATTTTTTGTGTTTCTTAATTACCAATCCATATTCTGGATGCGTAATCCAATTATCCCAAGCGCTTTGCCAATCGCGTTCATTTGCATTTCGACATGGATTGGTTTTTGAAAAGCGTACAAATTTTTCAAATTCTGATAAGGCTTCACCATGCGTTAATCCTTGTTCAGTTGCGTATTGAAAATCGGGTTTGAAATCTTCTAGTATTCTTTCAACTTCTTGTTTTTCCCTTGTTTTCTTTGTTCCTTCAAAAAAGTTTGCTTTCTCTGGAAAATAAGCAGGCATCATCGTGTCAAAGATTTCTGAAAGTTTTTTTCCAACCTTTTTAACTTTTCGTGAAGGCAATTTCGCAATCATCGCTTCGTTAATTTGCCATCGGTTGTTAACTTCGTTTGAAAGATTGATATTTTGCTCGCGAATGATTGGTTGTTTGGTTTCTATCGTTTTGATTTGCTCTGATTGGCTTTCAACATCACACTCGATTGCCTTTTCAACAAAATCGTTTGTTTCTAAATTTTCAAAATCAATTTCTCTTTTTGATAAAATAATAGTTTTATTTTTATTGTTATTGTTAATGTTATTGTTAATGTTATTGTTATATATATAGGCATCATTAAGCATCGCTTTAGCATCATGCTTAGCATGCTTAGCATCATTAAGCATCGTTTTAGCATCATTAAGCATTGCTTTAGCATCGTTTTTATCAGTATTTTCAGTAACTTGAGCATCATCACAAGCATCACAAGTATAAGTTGTATGTTTATCCCATCTTGCCTGCGCTGCTTTCTTTGCTCTCTCCGATAATCTCTTTGATCGTGATGCTTTTGATACCTTTTCTAAACTCTCATGAGAGTTAGTAAGCTCTTCTTCAACATCTAAATTCCACAAGCGACCATCTGCTAAACGAATGAAATATCCTTCTTCAAGCAAAACATTCAGTGCCGCTTCAAACTTCTTCACTGAATAACCAGTGTAATTAGATAAAACTTTAATATTATAAAAAAGAGGTTCACCAGTACGCAACATACGTAACCGTAATCGCATATAGATATTGCCCTCTACAGCAGGCAAATAATCAACAACTATTGCCCACTTGTCTGCAAAAAGCCTCGTCCATGGCAACTTAGTTGACATACCCCAATTCCCTTTCTTTAACTAAATATAAAATTGCTAAAGCATCTGCTTCGTTATCATCTTTCGGATTGTGCCCTTTTGCACGCACCGCCTTAATCATCTCTTCTTTCGACGCATTCCCCTTGCCTGTCGTCGCTTTCTTAATCGTATTTACTGGTATCCCCTCATACGGTATCTGATGCTGTTCACACCACGCCGTTAACGTTGCTAACAAACCACCGTAAACATGCGCTGCATCTGTACCTTTATGACGCCTCACCTCTTCAAAATACACCACGTCAATTTGACCTGCTGTCTGCTTTATTTCTGATAGCCATTGCTTAAAGCGCAAGTAACGCATTCCACCGCCTTCAAAACGGCGCGATTGAAAATTCACGGTACCACTGAACATGTCACCACTTGCACCACGTATCGCCCACCCCGTTTTGGTACCTAGATCAAAACAAAGAATCGTGTTAATCACCACACCACTCCATACATAACGTGTTTTATAAGATTGTTTTTTTCCGAAAATGAAGGAAAGAAGGGTGTATAGGATATGGAAACAATACTTAAATGGATAAGTGCATTAGATACTACTGTCATTGCTATTCTTAATGGAATTTTCCTTTTTTGGTTTAGAAAACAAGACTTAAAAAAAATAGATGAACAAATAAAGCACCTTGAAAGCCAAGCTGAAACGGCAAAAAAACATCTCACCATCTTATGGCAAGAAAAAGAAACGCGAGACTTAGGTCCAAACCTAAAGGTTGTTATAGATGGGAAACCATACGCATATAGGAGCGGTAAAGATTTCTTTATTAGAGTAGATGTAATCATAAAAAATCCTACAAAATATTCAATAAAAATGAATAATTTTCAGATAGATAAAAAAAGTCCGTTTGCATTTGTTGAAGGTGGTTCTATAGATCATGTAATAGCTTTTACCCCTGAGAATGAAAAATACATGGGGTTTGAAAGCCCTTTTAGAGCAGACTTAAACTCTCAGGACATATGCGGCTATTTTAGTCTAAAAAGACATGAAAAAGCACTATTTACTCTCACAGTTCGCCACCTCAAACCAAATATCGAAACTGTACCAATCTTTATCATTGAACACACTTCATCAAATCACCCAGAAAGAGTGGTTCAAACTAAGTTTTGGCCTAGCTTTTTTCTATCTTTTGAAGAATAGAAAATGTTAGAAGGAGATAATTTTTGAATTATCTTTTCTTGCTCGTGTATTATTTTATCTTTTTCCATTATCTCATCTCTTAAATTTTGTGTCTTTTTATAGAAGTAATAAACGTGATAAAGTGCCACTACGTTACAAATTATTAATGTGATATATTTAGATAAATACTTAATTTCTTCTGGACTCATCTTTCTCTCCTCACTTACCCTTCTTCTTACTCTTCTTATTCTTATGAGACGGTGCTTTTACTGCTTCATCACGCTGTTTAAGCTCTTGTGTTAGTCTTTCAACTTCCTCGTCGCGTGATTGAACATCTGCTTTTAGTGCCTGTATCTTTTCACTTTTCCGTTTAAACTCTTCTCGGTACGCATCTATCTTTTGTTTAAGTTTTTCAATTTCCTCGTCACGTTCTTCAATCTCTTGCTTCAGTTCTTCCATTTCCTCCTCGTCACATTCTTCCATCTTTTGCTTCAGTTCATCAATTTCCTCGTCGCGTTCTTCAATCTCTTGCTTCAATTCTTTAATTTCCTCGTCGCGTAATTGAACATCTGCTTCGAGTTCTTTAATTTCCTCCTCACGTTCTTCAATCTCTTGCTTCAATTCTTTAATTTCCGTATCACGTGATTGAACATCTGCTTCGAGTTCTTTAATTTCCTCCTCACGTTCTTTAATCTCTTGCTTCAGTTCTTCCATTTCCTCGTCGCGTTCTTCAATCTCTTGCTTCAATTCTTTAATTTCCGTATCACGTGATTGAACATCTGCTTCGAGTGTCATTACAACTTCACTTACATTTCTGAACGCCTTTTCATGCTCTTCAGTCTTTTGTTTCAGTTGTTTAATTTCCTCGTCGCGTTCTTCAATCTCTTGCTTCAGTTGTTTAATTTCCTTGTCACGTTCTTCAAGATCCGCATCACATTCATCAATTGTCTGCTTGCTTTCCATTAAATACCTAAACTCATTCTCTTTCATTTTTTTCTTAATATCTTGAACCTGCTCTTTAAGTGCTTTAACTTGGTTGCGATAATGCAATGCAATACGAAACATCACTCCGCTTAAGAGCAAAACTGAAACCACTGCTATCCATAAAATTTCATTCGAACTCATCTTTATCTCCTTTAATTTTTATGAGGGCGGTCATCATGACCAATCTGTTGTGCTTCGCATTCCATTAAAAAAAGAATGCAACAAGCCGCATGTGCCAAGTGTGATAAATCACTCTCAGCATCCTTATGCTCTCCACCAAACCATGCTAATAAATGACGTAAAGCAGCACCGTGAAACCTGCTCCAGTGCATGCCATTACGCCAATTGTTTGCTCCGTACTTCTTTGCCCCAAACTCTAAAACTTTACCAATTTCAAGCAGTGCCAACGGCGGTATAAGCTCTACACGAGGCTTACCATCATCATTCTTATGCGCTTCATTTGCATTATGTGAACACATATAAACTCTGTCGCCACCATATTCTTCAGTGCCGCAAACATATGCATTTCCATAAATCTTGGACTTACCATAAACCACGGCATGACCGAACACCTTAGCAGCATCACAAACCTTGGCATAACCACAAACCTTGGCGTTGCCATAAACCTTGGCGTTGCCATAAACATGGATATTATCGTAAACGTAAGCATTACCAAAAACCGCAGCTTCATCACAAACCTTGGCATTGCCAAATACATGCGCATTACCACAAACCTTGGCGTTGCCATAAATCGCAGCTGCTAAAAGAACATTGGCATTCTCATAAACACGGGCATTGTCATAAACATGAGAAAAACCAAGAACCTTGGCATTGCCAAAAACACGTGCATCACCATAAACCCATGCCCTATTCCCAACCCAACAATCACCTTCATGACTTAGGTTGTCTTCTTTCTCTATATAGCCTCCTAAATCACCTGCTTTAACATCACCAAAGTCTCTCAGTGCACGAATGCGGTGAAGTGTTCTGCCATCAAACTCAATTGTTTCATCAGTAAGTTCGTATTTCTTTTCTACAGCCATCATCACCTCCTTAAGGCTGCAAAGTCTCACGCGCGCTATCAACGCCGGAACTTTTTGCAATTGAAGGAAAATTCTCTTGATACCAATCGCTAGGGCTTATGTAATTATCGGTAACTTCTGCTATCTTTTTTATTATCTTAGGATGCGGAAATCGCTTCTTATTTACATAGCGTGCTACAGATGCTTGCGTAACACCTACCAAAATCGCAAACTCGGCATAAGTAATATTATTCTTTGATAAATACAGTTTTAGTTTAGACATTCCTTTTTATACCATATCGGTATTATTAAAACAAGGAAATTTTACCATATTGGCATTTGAAAGGATTTTTTTTTTAATTAGGATAAGAATCATGAATAATTTGAAATTTTTCAGACAAAAAGTCGGTTTAACTCCAAAAGAATTAGCCGAATTGGTGGGAACTAGTCAGCCACAAATTTTTCGTTTAGAAAATGGGCAACGAAAATTAACAAAAGAGTGGGCTATACGTTTGGCACCACACTTAAAAATTACTCCCAAACAATTGTTGTTTTCAGGAAATAAGCCTAATAGCTTAGATGAACAAATTGAAGATATGTTAGAGCATCTAAGCTACGATAATAAGGTTAAACTTCTGGATCTCCTTTCTTCATTTTATCAAGATAAAAAAGAATAAACTCTCTTTTTTCATCTTCTGTCAATTTATTCCATAGTTCCAATATTTGCGTATTAATTGACCATTTTTCATCCATTTGTTCTACTCATAAAAAATAAAAAATAAAAAATAACCATTTTGGTATTGACTTTAAATTACCATTTTGGTATCAAGATATCCCATATCTTAGAAAATAACTTTTGCCAATAGGCAGTATGGAGGCATTTGTGAATAAACCAGTGTTTATAAATTCTGATGAAATTCTCTTAGTGATGTGCGAAAATGAAGAGCAAAATCTCGCTAAATCTGGTCCTTTCTTAGAAGAAAGTGACATGATCAAATTTATCGACCAAGCCGATAATGCTGTCCAAATTTTGCGTATTGAACCAACGACTAATCGTTGCGAAGATATCTCTGAAGATATTGCCGAATTCTATCTTAAAGAATGTGAAGAGCAGTGTTTCAACGGAAACATTCCTCACGATTTTATTCTACACAGCACAGCATACGGTTTTTTTTTAGATGATATAAAACAGCGCGAATATGATGATGCAATGTATGGTTCTTACGAAAAACAACACCGTTTGCGTCCTTGTGATGTGCTTTAAAAGCTAAAGGCGTTTTTAAAAGACGCCACCTTTTCAAAAAATTCACCACACAATGCAATGCCGTTCTTTTGCAAGAACGACAAAGGCAGAATCTAACTTAAAGGAGTAAAACCATGGAAAAAAAATACGAACTTACTGATGAAACAATTGAGTTTGATAGAAAAACTCTCCACCGCATTCGTGCTTTAAGGGATTTTGATGATGTTAAAGCAGACGACCTAGGCGGCTATATCGAGAAAGAAGACAATCTAAGTCATGATGGTAATTGCTGGGTAGGTGATGATGCAAAAGTCTATGGTTATGCCAAGGTTTTTGGTGATGCACATGTTTATGGAAACGCTCGTGTAGATGGTCATGCA
>NZ_JBHINR010000085.1:0-57661 GCF_042195105.1 Bartonella sp. CL436QHHD
ATATTAAAGGGCGTAAAACAAAACAGTCCCTTCAGGGAATTATAGGTGTACGCTATAGTTTCTAAATATATGGTTATTTTTAATTGATCTCAATGTGTGTAGAAGGATTTTCAAACCAAGTGTCTAGGTTCGTCCTCTTTAAAGAAGAAGGCTTTCAAAAAGATATATTTTTTGCATGTGAGTTTTTTCTTATGACTTTTTATTGCTTAAATGATAATTTTGATGGGAAGCATTTAAGATTATGAAAGAAGGTTCAATATTTATTGAGAGTCGGTAGCGCATCTTTATGATGGGATGAGCGATTGCAGGTATTTTTATTAAAGTTTTCTTTATAATTCATTCTATATTTTGAGAATTTGTGTAGATTTTTGCAGAGTCACTTGGCAAAGGGCTCCTTGCTCGCTATAGAAACAGTCAGAGAATGTTATAAATGAAATAAAGGTGAGTAAATGGCTTTAGAGCGTACTTTTTCGATGATTAAACCAGATGCAACCCGTCGTAATTTGACTGGCGCAATTACTAAAATGCTTGAGGATGCGGAGCTACGTGTTATTGCGTCTAAACGTGTTTGGATGAGCAAACGTGAGGCTGAAAAATTTTATGCTATTCATAAAGAACGCCCTTTTTTTAGTGAATTGGTTGAATTCATGTCTTCTGGTCCAACCGTTGTACAAGTTTTGGAAGGCGAAAATGCAATAGCTAAAAACCGTGAAGTAATGGGGGCTACGAATCCTAGTGATGCAGAAGAAGGGACAATTCGTAAGGTTCATGCTTTATCGATTGGCGAAAATTCTGTCCATGGATCCGATAGTGCTGAAACGGCAAAAACAGAAATCGCCTTTTGGTTTTCTGAGATAGAAATTGTTGGTTAATAAAGCGTTTATAATAATAAAGCGTATATAAAAAGCAAAAATCCGAAACACTATATTTCGGTTTTTTGCTTATAAGATTATAGACTTTTTTGAAAGCATATGGAGCATTAATTGTTTTTTTAGCTTTTAATATTACAGTTGCTTTTACGAAAATATAAAGCCTATTTACTCTTTTTTGAAGAGCTTTTATCTATATACCACCCTTACTTGTAATGTGCAAAAAAGTGTTTGATTGATTTATCATTAATAAAAATAAATCAATCTTATGCTATTCTTATCTCTTATTTAAGTACAAAAAGATAAATTATCCATTATAAATCTCCATACTCTTCATAGGATAACGTGTTTTAAACCTGCACGAAAATAATCCCACCCTGTCCACAATGTAAGGAGGGCAGAAATCCACAGCATAGTAATGCCAAACTCTACTGTGTAAGGGAAAATTTTATTACCGGCTGGTCCAGCTAAAAGAAATACAATAGCGATCATCTGTACAAAAGTTTTCCATTTTGCAAGACGAGAGACAGGAACACTAACTTTTAACTCAGCCAAATATTCACGTAATCCTGATACAAGAATTTCTCTGCAAAGAATGATAATAGCTGCCCATAGTGTCCACCCAGCGATGGTACTGTCTGCGGCAAGCAAGAGCAAACAAGCAGAGACGAGAAGTTTATCGGCAATTGGATCTAACATGCGACCAATATTGGATGTTTGTTCCCAAATACGAGCAAGGTAACCGTCAAGAAAGTCAGTAATGGATGCAACGATAAAAATGGAAACAGCAATCCAGCGAGTGATATCACTTGATTGTAGTCGCCCTTCTAAAAAAAAGCATGCAACAACCATTGGGACTGCAACAATTCGTGCATAAGTTAAAATATTTGGAAAAGAAAAAGTATGATTTTTCATGGAGCCATTTTTAATTCTTGTGAAAGAGAATATATTTCCTTAACGTAACAAGTCGAAGGTTATGAAACAAGCCTATTTTTCATGAAAATGGTTATGAATTTTTTGTGCAATTGTCATAGAAATTCCCGTAACTTTTTTTAAATCTTCAAATGAGGCACTAGCAACAGCTTTGGCACTTCCAAAATGATGAAGCAATGCACGCTTTCGTGTCGGACCGATATTTTCGATTTCATCAAGTGGGTTTTTGAATGTTGCTTTTTTTCGTTTTATCCTATGAGTTCCAATCGCAAAACGGTGTGCTTCATCACGCAGACGTTGCAAAAAATAGAGGATAGGATCACGTGGAGGAAGTGTAAAGGGGGGGATACCTTTTATAAAAAATCGTTCACGTCCCGCATGACGGTCAACACCTTTGGCGATTCCAACAACTGTGAAGAGATCATTTAATTGTAATTCAGCAAGTATTGCATGTACGCTGTTGATTTGTCCTTCACCACCATCGATTAAGATAAGGTCAGGCCAAATGGGAAAAAGATCATCATCTTTTATGTCATGACTTCTATTTGGCAGATCATACTCTTTGATAAGGCGTGAAAATCTTCGTTTAATCACTTCTTTCATCATGCCAAAATCATCGCCAGGCGTGATATCTGTTGAGCGAATGTTGAATTTTCGATATTGATTTTTAATAAATCCCATTTGACCAGCAACAATCATAGCCCCTACAGCATTTGTTCCCATGATATGAGAATTGTCATAGACTTCTATCCGGCGTGGAGGAACAGGTAGTTGGAATGTTTTAGCAAGACCTTGAAGCAATTTTGTATGGGTGGCTGTTTCAGAAAGCTTATGTTCAAGTGCTTCATGAGCATTGAGATAGGCACGATTAACAAGAGTTTTTCGTTCACCTTGTTTAGGTAAAGAGAGGGACACTTTGTGATTTGCTTTGAGACTAAATGCCTCTGTAAGAAGTGTCTTTTCTTCAATTTCTTCAGATAAAAGGATGCTTTTAGGAAGTGGTTTATCATCGTAAAATTGGGCAAGAAAACTCGCTAAAATTTCAGTGCGGGAAAAAGAGGGATCTGCTTTAGGAAAATAGGCACGGTTTCCCCAATTTTGCCCCATGCGAAAAAAGAACACTTGAATACAGGTCATTCCTTCTTTTTGCGCAATTGCAAATACATCCGCTTCTTTTATCGTTTGAGGATTAATACCTTGATGGCTTTGTATGTGAGAAAGGGCTGATAAGCGGTCACGATAGGAAGCTGCTTGTTCAAAATCAAGATTTTCTGCGGCTTTATGCATAGCTTGAACCATATCGCTTTTAATAGATTGATCTTTTCCCGAAAGGAACGCTTTTGCTCCTTTCACCAGTTCTTTATAATCACTGTCACTAATTTCATGAGTACAAGGTGCAGAACATCGCTTAATTTGATAAAGCAAGCAGGGGCGTGTACGGTTTTCAAAAACTGAATCAGTACAGGTTCGTAATAAAAAGGCGCGTTGTAAAACATGAACTGTTTGTGTCACTGCACCAGCAGAAGCAAAAGGACCAAAATAGTGAGCTTTTCGTATTCGAGCACCACGATGTTTGTAAAGTGCAGGCACTCGATGATCATCTGTAATCATAATATAAGGAAAACTTTTATCATCACGTAGGAGTACATTAAAATGTGGATGCAATCTTTTGATGAGATTGGCTTCTAAAAGGAGTGCTTCTGTTTCTGTATGGGTGACGATAAATTCCATATGATATGTTGCACGAATCATGCGGGTAATACGATTATTGTGTCCTTGTTCACGTGTATAGTTTGAAACACGTTTTTTGAGATTACGGGCTTTGCCAACATAGAGAATATCACCATTTTCACCAATCATCCGGTAAACCCCTGGCTTATGCGGAAGGTGTCTAACAAACTCTTGTATGAACTTGATACCTTGGAATTGATTTTTCTCATTGCTTTGATTAGCATTATGCCATGTAATATTAGAGAGAAAAGAAAGTTTTTCCCGTTCATTTTGCGGACAATTTGTATTACTTTTCAGGACCATTCCGTTTATTACAAATATGTTGTTCGTTTAATGTATGAAATATTCTTTTTTATTAAATAATGATTATTTATGTCTTTATAATTTTTTTCTATAAATAATATCTTATAGCATAAGAGTATGATTTTAGAGAGCCGATCTTTCATAAAAAACATGAGAGTTGTTATTCTAAGACAGCTTTATGAATTTGCCTAATTTATCCATTAAAATGATTGAATAGGAAATTCATGATGATTAAGAGGATAGACTTTCTAAAAGGAAAAAAATTAATTCACGCTGATCGTTATTAGCTTACCATTATAATATGTTGGTATTATCCAAAGAATCAAAGAACTTTATCATTTAATGCCTTTGTATTTTACAACATGATATTTGATTTAGAAAAAATATAGAGAAAAGTCTAACATAATAGATGTTCTTTTTGAAGCCACTTATGCGTTATTTGGGCATTTTCATCTTGTCCCAGACGGTTGATAAGAAAGGGGCTGAGTTTTTTCATTTCTTCTTCCAAAAGGTAGGGAGGGTTAATAATAATCATACCACTTCCATTCATTGTCGGTGGACTTGAACTTTTTCGGATACGCATTTCAAGCTGTAGAATCTTAGGAATTCCGGTTTGATAAAGCGCGTGAAGAAAACTTTCAATTTCTTTGTCATATTTAACAGGATACCATAAAGCGTAGATTCCTCCAGAAAAGCGACGATAGGCTTTCGTTAATCCATCAATAAGGCGGGAAAACTCTCCAGTTTTTTCAAAGGGAGGGTCAACAAGGATAAACCCACGTTTTTCTTTTGGTGGTACATGAGCATTTAAGGAAAGCCAACCATCTAAATGCAGAACTTTTGTCTGATAATCTCCTGCAAAGTTTTTTGCTAAAATATGATAATCTTCATTGTGCAATTCTATTGCAGTGAGGCGATCTTGTTTCCGTAATAATTGACGAATAAGAACAGGAGATCCAGGATAAAATACAATTTCTTTTTCCCCTTTATTGAGGGCATCAATGATATCACACCATGGACAAAGGAGTGTTCTTAAATCTTCTGGGATAGGAGTTGAAAAAAGTCGTTGGACACCTTCGCGACACTCTCCTGTTTTATGTGCTTCTAAAGAAGAAAGGTCATAAATACCGATTCCAGCATGCGTATCTATAACGCGAAAAGCTTTTTCTTTGCGTTTGAGATATTCTACAATGCGAGTGACAATAATGTGTTTAAAAACATCAGCAAAATTGCCAGCATGATAAATATGCCGATAATTCATGGAGTAAACTCTATCATATGTATAACTGTACCGGATTATTAGCATAGAATAATAGAATTGATATCCATAAAAATATTCTTATAGAAATCAAACAATACCCTCACTCCCACATTATACACTACAGAAAAAATATTAATGTCATCGGAGCATTTATTCACAAGACTATTTTTATATTATGAGATTAATCGTTAAAATTTTAAATTTTTTATATGAAAGATAGACAAGAAGAGATCAAACATTTCAATAGAGATATTTATGTTGTAAGAGATTTTTCTTTATGATCGCGGACTCTTCCAGGAAGACTATAAAAACACTCAATTAACGAGAATATTAGTGAAGTTTTTTGAAAAATTGAAGGGTATCTTTCAAATTCATTCATAAATTTTCTTGTTTAAAGATTAAAGAATTTCAAATGCTTGATAAAAACATTGTTACATTTATAAGTTTTTTTAGCGAGCGTAAAATTATGGATAGAGCAATAAAGTGCTGGTGTTATAGTGATAGATTTTTGTAAAAGTGTGAATGAATCTCATTGCTTTAAGCAGAGCCAAAGCTTTACATTATACACGCTAAATAGCTAGGTTATTGTGTATGATGCTAAAATAAAACTTTTGAAAATTGATATGTGCTCTGCAAGCGATCTCAATAAAATGAGGAATTTTAAACTAAAGTAAATAGGTTTATCTATCTCTAACACTATATTATCGAGCGGCTTTATGAGGTAATCTTATAAAAAAGGCTAGGATAAGAAATTCTTTTTATATGGATTATGCTTCGATACCATGCTTTTGATTGAATGTAATTTTCTATTCATGCCCATTCTGTTTTCAATACTGAGATAGGTTAAACACATGATATTATGAGAACGCATGCCCAGAATCCGGAGACGTGTAATAGTTAGAGCATACAGTGGCTTAGAGAGCTAGTTATATGGAGGTATTTTCTGAATAAAGGCGCAAGCTGGTACCTTTTTTATTTTTTAGCAGTATTGCCATACCTCTTGGCACTTGAGTTAGTTCATAAAGTGCATTTTTACTCTTTCCGCTAATAGTTTTTATTTACACGCCAGATATTTAACTGAACGCGATGATGGCTCATATTTCGTATTGTACATAGAATAATGAATGATAAAATTCCTACCCCAACGCAAAGAATAAATGTTGTGCGTAAGATGATAGTTTTTGAAGAGACTGATGATGTGTTAAGAAAGTTTTTTAGAGATTTTTCTTTCTGAATTTTTTAATTGAATACGTAAAGTGTTTTACAACATGTTATGATCTTTATCAGTAAAGGATAATTTGACGGAAATGTTTGTAATGATACGTAAAACATTGTGTAAAAGGAGAGACATTAGCTATAGTATTTACAGGAAGATGAGTAACCTAGGAGATCAGATGAAGTTATTTTAGAAAAGTTTTTAAGTGTTTTGAATTTTGTATGAGGCGGTTTATCATTGTTGAATGGTTTGTGTTATAGTACGCTAAAAAGGGATGAGAGGATAAAAAGTTCTTTTGCAATAAAAGCGTGTAATTGTTTTTAAGTTAAGAAGAAAATATACAAGTAAGATATTATTTTGATACATTCTTCAGAGGAAGCATGAATAAATGAAATCAAATTTAAAAGCATAAGTTAGAGAGAGTAATGGGTAATATTTTTTCACCAACGCATTTAATTATAATTTTATTGATTATCTTTGTGCTTTTCGGTCGCGGTAAAATTTCTGAATTAATGGGCGATGTTGCTAAGGGAATTAAAGCCTTCAAAAAAAATATGAAGGAAGAAGATGACAGCATTGAGGATAAAGTTGAAATGGCTCCTACTTCCCAAATAATTGATGTAGAATCTCAACAATCTCAGCCGTTATCGGTAAAATATGCAACAGCGCGCAGAAAGGTTTCTTCTGCTTCTAAAAAAAGCAAAACATCTGTTGCTAAAAAACAGTAACAAAAACGCAATCATCATTGTGCATTATTTTTTGATGAGAAAGTCGAATTAAGAGATGTTTGGGATTGACGGACCAGAGTTTATCGTAATCTTACTTGTTCTCATCATTGTCGTTGGACCGAAAGATTTACCTAAAATATTAAAGACAGTAGCCAAGATAAGAGCGTATGTGTATTCAACAGCAAATGAACTTCGTCATCAGTTTGATGATGTAATAAAACAAATCGAGCGCGATGATTTGCAAAAAGTATGTTCGGATATTAGCGATTCAAGCAAGAAGTTGGCAGAAACTTTTGATCCCATTCAAAATACATTAGAAGATATCCACGATAATTTGGATGTTAAGGCAACACACCATAAATCAAAAAAAGATAAAGAAATTTTGGAATGCGATCAAAACGTAACCAATAAAGATACGACAGTATCTATTGCTTCTAAAGATAAAGAAGATATGTCATGAATGTTAAGAAAGATGAAGTTGATGCCCATATGGCACCACTTTTAGAACATTTAATTGAACTTCGTCAGCGAATTATTGCTGCCTTGGTTGCATTTATGATCGCTTTTATGATGTGTTTTCTTGTTAAAGATTATATCTTAATTTTTTTACTATGGCCATATCAGTGGGCAATGAAAATAGCAGGGGGTAATCCTGAGGGTATTCGTTTGCAATCAACGCAAGTATGGGAAACTTTTTTAACGAAGATGAAGCTTTCTGCTTTTGGGGGAATTATTTTATCTTTTCCCTATACGGCTTTTCAGTTTTATAGTTTTATTGCACCAGGGCTTTATAAAAATGAGCGGATGGCTTTTTTACCATTTCTCATTGGGGGGCCTATTTTATTTTGTATTGGGGGAGCGTTTGTTTATGGTCTATTAGCGCCAATAATACTATGGTTTAGCCTTTCTCAACAATTTCTTCCAGATGTTCATTTAAAAATAGAGTTTATAGTGCGTATTTCTGATTATTTGGGCTTTATGACATCATTTATCCTAATTTTTGGTTTGATTTTTCAATTACCTCTTGTCATCAGTCTTTTAACAAAAATTGGATTTTTAACGTCTTATGATTTGGCGTCTAAACGAAAATGGGCTATTTTGCTCTCTTTTATTATTGCGGCAATCATAACGCCGTCGGATTTTTTTACGATGTTTGCAGTGGCTTTACCAACGATAGCACTTTACGAGATTTCAATTTTAATTGCTTACAGTATAGAAAAGAGAAGAAAATCCGCTTAAGAAAAGTGTATAATCTTATGCGATAAGGAATGAATAAAAACAATATAAATGAGGAATTTTTATGCTTGATATTAAGTGGATTCGTGACAATCCTGAGAAATTAGATAAAGCACTCGTAAGTAGAGGTCTTGAGCCACAAGCTGAAAGGTTAATACAACTTGATCTTGCACGTCGGTCGCATATTGCTAAGGTGCAATTGGCGCAGGAATGTCGCAATGCTGTTTCAAAGGAAATAGGACAGGCTTTAGCGGTATCGGATCAGCAAATGGCTGAACGTCTTAGAGCTGAAGTTGAAGAGATTAAAGCTTTTCTTTCCTCTGCAACAGTGGAAGAAAAACAGCTGACGGAGAGTCTTGAGAAAATTCTTTCAGCACTTCCAAATATTCCATTAGATGATGTTCCAGAAGGTAAAGATGAAAGTGATAATGTCGTCATTCGACATTTTGGTACACCTCCAACATTTAATTTTACACCAAAGGAACATTTTGATCTTGGTCAAGATCTCAAGCAGATGAATTTTGAACGAGCTAGTCGTTTGTCTGGAACACGTTTTACAGTACTTTCAGGGGCATTAGCACGGCTAGAACGAGCATTAGGCCAGTTTATGCTTGATGTGCATGTCAATGAGAATGGTTACACAGAAGTCTCAATACCTCTTCTTGTTCGTGATGAAATTGTTTACGGAGCAGCACAATTACCGAAATTTGCTGAAGACCTTTTTCGTACAACAGATGGTCGATGGCTTATTTCCACAGCAGAAGTGCCATTAACCAATTTGGTCAACGATGAAATTCTTGAAATATCAGATTTACCACTGCGATTTTCTTCTTTATCTCCCTGTTTTCGTTCAGAGGCGGGAGCAGCCGGTCGTGATACGCGCGGTATGTTGCGTCAGCATCAATTTTGGAAAGTTGAAATGGTCTCGATTACCAGTGAAGAGCAGTCTTTAATTGAATTAGAACGTATGACGGAATGTGCAGAAGATATATTAAAGCGGCTTGGTTTGCCTTTTCGCACAGTGGTTCTTTCTACTGGTGATATGGGGTTTGCAGCGCGTAAAACCTATGACATCGAGGTTTGGCTTCCTGGTCAAGAATGTTATCGTGAAATTTCTAGCTGTTCAGTTTGTGGAGATTTTCAAGGTCGTCGTATGAATGCGCGCTATCGTAAAGAAGGCGATAAAAAATTGCATTTTGTTCATAGCCTTAATGGTTCTGGTACGGCTGTTGGACGTTGTCTTATTGCCGTACTTGAAAATTATCAACAGGCTGATGGATCAATTATTATTCCAGATGTTTTACAACCTTATATGGGAGGCATGCGCTGTATTACTGCTTAATTTTACGAAAGGAGAGACAATATGCGTTTATTGCCAAGAGGTGATGATACACAGACGCAAGTTTTTGCCATTTTAAAAGAAGCAGTTTGTCAGTATGATAAAAGTGTACCTCCATTGGAGATTGAATGATACTATGGGGCAAAAGGGTATTTTACAATTTCGTGAGGAGTTAGCCGCTCTTGTACTGAAAATGCGTAGCAAAGGCATTGATGACGTGCGATTTTTTTCGGCATTAGAGAAAATTCCGCGTCAACAGTTTGTTGCTGCTCCTTGGTTCAATAGTGCTTATGATAATAAAGTTATTCCCCTTGAGTGTGGTGAATATATGGAACGTTTGGAAGAACAACTCTTAATTCTTTCGGCATTATCGTTGAAAAAAAGGCATCGTGTCTTAGAAATTGGTACAGGATCTGGTTTTTGTACTGCTCTTATGGCATGTCTGAGTGACCGCGTGACAACGATTGATCGTTATAAAACGCTTGTTGATTTAGCACGCCAAAAATTTCAAACTTTAGGAATTGAAAATATTGTTATAAGGCAGATTGATGGAAGTCATAGTGTGACAGGCTTAGGATCATTTGATCGCATTCTTATTTGGCCATCACGTTTTGATGAACCAAAGGAATTTTTAGAACTTTTAGCTGAAAATGGAATTCTCATTCAGGCGATAGGACCTGACGAAGGGGTACAAACGGTGACGCGCTATACAAAAATTGGTAGTCGATTTGAGTGTTTAGAACTGTTCCAAGTGCGTTACCAACCTTTTATTAAAGGCATTGCGGAGATACTTTAATTTTTAAAAGCTAAGAAGTTTCTGCAAATTGTCTACGTTAAATTCATTTTGATCTTATATAAAGATATTTATGAATAAAACATCTCATTTTAACTCTTCGGTAATTTAAAAAAGCTTTAATGGAGTGAGTTGATTATTGATGAGTGAGCAAAACGATGTATCTAAAAGCTTTGGATAATATTTTCCAGCATAATTTTCAGAGAATAACTTTGTTAGCGGTGGTAACTATTGTTGCTGGTTGTAGTTCTGGTACACAGCGTTTTTCCAATACGTTCTCTCATCGTACGGTATCATCTCAATCAAATATATCAAGCACTATGTATACAGATCCGCGAATGCTATCATACGGTAGTGGTATGATACAAAGCACTGAATTGCCACCTGTGGAATCAGGTGATGATTCGTGGGGAGATGACAATTCTCCCTATAATTTTCCACATCAAGATAGGATAACTTCTTCTGATGGTCGCGTTATGGGCTCCCCTCCACGTAATCTTGGAACACTTTCTCGTTCACAAATGGATAAATCTCCTATTTTTCGGCGGAATTCTTATATTGTCCAGAGTGGAGATACACTGCTCAGTATTGCACGACAAGTAGGGGTTAGTGTTGAGGCATTAAAATTAGCAAATGGTATAAACAGCAATTCCATTTATATCGGTCAGGTACTGGTTGTTCCAAGCAGGCGTACATTATCAGCTTCAAATGCACACAATAATAACGATTGGGCAGTGTCAACTACAGAATCTACATCCCAATCTCAAGTGATGTCCTCTATAAAAAACAAGAAGTCCTCTCCTATATATAAAGCTCCTGTAACAACGCCACCCTCTGCAAAGATGAACAAATCAAGTTCTGAGAAAAATTTTTCTAAACAGATGACGCAATTGAAACATGAGACTGGTTTGTCAAGTACTGTTACGAATACAGATAATATGACGACTCCGCAAGCCACAGGAATTTCTAAGATGCGTTGGCCAGTACGAGGGCGTTTATTAAGCCAGTTCGGTCAAAAAAAGGGAACAGTAATGAATCGAGGAATAGATATTGCAGTGCCTGAAGGGTCTTCGGTAAAGGCGGCAGAAAATGGTGTGGTTATTTACGCGGGAGATGGATTAAAAGAGCTTGGTAATGTTGTGATGATTCGACATGAAAATGATATTATCACTATTTATGGATGTAATAGTAAGCTTGTTGTTAACAAAGGACAAAGGATAAGGCGCGGTGATGAGATTGCTAAATCTGGTGTTTCAGGAAATGTTAAAACGCCACGTGTCTATTTTGAGATGCGTAAGAATTCATTACCTGTTGATCCCCTTAAATATTTAGAAAACTAATTTATTGATGACTTTTACATTTGAATAGTCTTACAGTTTATAGAAAATTCATGAAAAACAATTGATTTTCTTAAATCAATAACATAGCAGCAAAAAATCATTGGTTTCAGGAGAGTAGTTCGTGGGGGGCGTTAGATATTACCATCTTTGTATTTATGAAAGTGTAAGAAATAGTATCATACTATTTGTCAGCTTTGAGTATTCCAATTGCTCTTGCATTTGAGAGAAGCATGAAAAAAAATTTCACGCCTTCTTAAAAAGTTTTTATCTACAGGCTCATTTCATATGTGTGACGTGCAAGAAAATCGTTTTGATTAATTCAGAAGGTTTGAAATAAGAGCGTTTTATTGTATTTAGATCTGTCGTTCGATATCAAAAACGATAAATTATCTATATAAATTAAAGTTTGTTCATTAGAAAAATTATCTTGTATAATTTATTGAGTTAGTGAAAAGATTTATATTGTAGGATATACAATAGGGGAAAGTGAATCTATTTTTTAAGATTTTTCTCATTATATTTTGGTATTCTGCCTCTTAAGGATTTATTGTATTTTTGTAAAGCTGTGATTAGATTATGTAGTTATTGCTTTTTATGATAAATTCTTTAGGAATTTTTTCTGTATCGGAATTTCATTTTAATAGAGTGGGAAATACCTGA
This sequence comes from Bartonella sp. CL436QHHD, assembly GCF_042195105.1. Lineage (NCBI taxonomy): Bacteria > Pseudomonadati > Pseudomonadota > Alphaproteobacteria > Hyphomicrobiales > Bartonellaceae > Bartonella > Bartonella sp. CL436QHHD. Next base: position 12,410 of record NZ_JBHINR010000085.1, read on the forward strand.
GGTTTAACTATAGGAGATAAAAATGTTTATTACGAACGCTTATGCTCAAGTTGCAGGCGATGTTTCCGGTGGAATTTCATTTGCTAACGCTGTCCCATTCATTTTAATTTTTGCAATTATGTATTTTTTTATGATTCGTCCACAGCGTGCCCAAATGAAAAAACGCCAAGAAATGCTTAATGCAGTACGTCGTGGTGATACAGTTATAACGGGTGGTGGTATTATCGGCAAGGTTACGAAGGTTCACGACGAGAGTGGTGAATTAGAGGTTGAAATTGGTGAGAGTATAAATATTCGTGTTATTCGCTCAACATTAGCTGATGTGCGCGTTAAAGGTGAGCCGATTGCAGAAAAAAAATCAAAACTTAATGCTAAAGCAAAAACACCACAAAAGTCTAAATCTAAAACGACAACAAAAGAAGATATGAGTATCTCTAAAGAGAAAAAAGCTATATCAAAGGAAAATGCATCTTAAGGTGTAATAGCAGTTTATTACATTTTTTAAGCATTTTTGTAAAAAGCTTGGCAAGATCAAGACAATTTCATTGGAAAAGGGGCTTTATAGTGGCTACAGAAAATGGGGTTTTGGTTTTCTTTAGATTATTAAAATAGTTGCTTTATTTATAGAATATTACGCAATTTTTTTCTGTTTTTTAAATAAGATCATTGTTTTTATAAAAAGAAATTTGTGAGTAAATAAGCTGAGGAAACTTTTTAAAAGATAGATTTATTGAAGCAGGTATAGCAATTTATCGCGATTTATTACCAAATTTTCCTATATTTGTTGTATGAGAAGATTAGGGTATTATATAAAAATTTTCACTTCAGTACTAGGTTATGGTTAACATATCAATGTTTATATCAGCCTTACTTTAATTTTTATGGTGAGAAGTAGCAAAGACAATTGGATTATTCAAAAATAAAAGGTGCTTATTCATGTTCGATGCAATTCAAATTCGTGAAGCACATTTTCCAAGTCGCGCACCTATTGATGCTTATGGAAATGGTGGGTTTCGTTTTGCTGATATGTCTCATAGAGGTTCTATTATTTGTGTACCATCAGGTATTTATGGCATTGACATGGCAGAGCCTATTCCCACTCAAGGGGATATATCTCGTATTTTAGAAGAAGCTTCTGAAATCGAAGTTTTATTAATAGGTACTGGAATTGAATTATTACGATTACCTGAAGAGTTACGGGTGCTTTTAGGGGAAAAACGTATTTCATCAGATACAATGAGTACGGGAGCGGCGGTGCGTACATTTAATGTTTTATTGGCTGAAGATCGCGCTGTTGCGGCGTTATTATTTGCGGTAGAATAGAGTATTGTTTAATAAAACAAATGCTCTCGTCTAGTATGAAAGACTTGTGCGATTATTTTTCTGCGCCGTAAAGTACCGTCGTTTAAGGCGGTGATATAAGGGTATAGAATATACATAACTTAACATATTAAAGTGTTTTTAAATACAAAAGTGTTTTTAAATACAGCGGCAAGTATTTAGGACAAAGCTTGCTCGTCGTTCCTAATGAATCACATGAGTGATCAACTCTTGGCACTTGAGACAGTTCATAAGAGGCATTTTTAATTCTTTCTTATACAGTTGTTACCTACAAGCCAGTTACGCTTGGGACGTGCAAGGGAATGGTTTTTATTAATTTAACATGGAATTGGTTTGAAATGAAAGCATATCTACGATATTTGGGATTCTAATTTAACATACAAAACAACAAATTATGATTATAAATCAATGTATTGATAGTAACAGAAACTCACCGAGAGCAATTGGACTTTTTACAAATTGGTGTTGGTAAGAACCTTTGTCTTTTAGGATGGGGAGGAGGTCAATGAGTTGATGAAGTTTTTGTGATTAGTGCATTTTTATAAAATAACATTGTCATCTATCCACTGAAAAAGTGTTTTTCGTTGTTTGTTGTTCAAGTTTTACTATGCATGTTACGATTGTTTTTTAGCTTTTTTACTGCAAATGAAAACTTGAAGTCCTATAAGATAAGTTTTATCAGAAAAATTATTTATTTAATTTTTTTCTTTCTAAAACGAAAAGTGACTAGAAAAGAAACTTTAATTCACAATACAGTTAAGAGACACATTTAAAAATCTTATTTTCTGAACTGTATTTGCTTATCCTTCATTTTTTAATATGAATAAAAAGAGGATATTAATTTAATTGCTAAAAAAGGGACGTTAATAGGTTCATAGAATGATAGGCTCTCTTCCTTATTGTCTTGATATTTTACGTACCATAGATCGTGATCGCTATATATCAGTTTTATTTGCACCTAAAAAAAAGCGCCAAGCATTGGCTGCTCTTTATGTATTTAATGCTGAAGTTTCTCGTATCCGCGAAAGTGTACATGATCCACTCATAGGAGAAATACGGTTACGTTGGTGGTATGATGCTATTGCTCATGGTGAAATGCAAATGAGTGGAAACAATCCGATTTTGAATGATTTATTAAAAGCAATGACTCTTTTTAATTTACCTAAGACAGCTTTTTTACGTTATTGTGATGCGCAAATTTTAGATCTTTATCACAATCCAATAGAAACACTTCATGATCTAGAGCATTATTGTGGTGAGACAGCAGGCATAATTTTACAGCTTTCTTGTCAGATATTAGATCCTGAAACTGCACAAGAGTTTACAGATATCTATGAACATGGAGGGATTTCTCAAGGATTAAGCGGTGTATTGCGTCTTTTATCATTCATGCAATCACGATATCAATATTATTTACCTACTGATATATTAAAGGCTGTAGGAGTGAATAGGGAAGATTTGGAATCTCATCGTCTCAGTGATCAACAAAAGGGTCGTATTGTTGAAGCTATGGTAGCATTATCACGCGATCATTATACCCAATTTTACGAGTATTCTTGTACTTTACCTAGAATTCTTAAGCCAGCTTTTCTTCCATTGGTCATTGTACCGGCTTCTCTTCAAAAAGCTATACAGCTGGGGGCAGCAATTTTTCAAGAGAGTGCAACTTTGCCATTGATATATCGTTATTGGTTGATAACAAGGGCAGCAATAAGCGGCAATTTTCCAAAGATACTGTAAAAGAATATTACTACGTTGGAATGCGTAACATGGAGACTGATTTTCTCATATGAAGATAAAAGGAGCCATTGTGATTCCAAACCATTTTTTTGTTATAAAAAATGTTGATGTTTTGGTTGTTATGAACGCAAAAGAATAAGAAATTTTATGATCTTGAAAATACAGTGTATTTCTTCATCAGTAATATGTTTTATACAGTGTATTGGATGGGTGAGATACAGAGAAAGAAAAACATGAGATAAATCTTAATACATTGGTTTGTTTGATGAAGAACTTTTAAGTACTCTGAATGTATTGATTGTAGCTCATTTGCAAATGAAATAAAATTTCTATTTTATGAGAGAAGTTATCTTAGCAGTCTATAAGTCTATAAAAAACTCTTATTTTTGAGAAATTATAACATCATAATTGATGACTGTTATGATTTATGAATATATTGATTTATAATGATAATTTGTTTTTTCTCATATTGAATGAGAGTCTTGAATAGAAAAAGATTTCTCCATTTTTATAATGAATTTTAAAAATAGTTTTTTTGTATATTATAAGTTTGGTGTGTAAATGAAATCATTTAAGGAAGAAGCAATATGCTCCTTATGAATGATATTAAGAGTAGTAATATGATGAGCTATAAATGAGTGACGATAGGGATGATATTTATAGCTTAATGGGCGACAACCTTTACAACCTTTGGATGAATAATATTTTTTAATGCGTTGCAAAAACGACTCTACATTCCATTGACTATTTTCTCGCAAATCCATACATGCACTGATTTGCGAGAGAATGAATCATTATACAAATGTTTGATCCTAAGATATGCAAACAAGAGATCTATCTTACCTCTTCAACTATAGACGAAGAGCTGACGGAAACTTTATCAAATAAGTTCTTTAAATTATGTAAAATCTTTTTATTGGAGAGCGTTAAAGATCTGATTATAATTTGTGCTATTAATTTCCAAAGGATGTTCTTTATTGGCAACTTGTAGCATTTCTAGCTTGAGATCTTCTCTTATCATCATATCTATATTGGTGCGGACTTCAGTTGAAAGAGTATGAGACGTGATATCTTTAGGCATGGTTACAGTCTTTATTTGATAAATGATACGGTTTGTTGCAACCGGACCTTTTATGATGCCATAATGACCTTTGGGAGCGGAAAATAATGCTTTAATGCCTTCAACGCCAAGGGTTTCAGATGAGTCCTGACGCCGGAGGGTTGGTGTTGTTTGTTTTGTAACACCAAGGGTATGAGCAAGAGCAACAAGACTTTTTCCTTCCGTGAGCTGTTTGAGAGCATTTTGGGCTTTTCCATCAAGAAGACGTTGGATTTCCTCATTTTTCCATTGAGAAAGAACATCTAGCTTAGCCTCTTCAAGTGTCTTATCACGGGCAGGAATAATTTTATCGACCTTGTACCAGAGATATCCACCATTTTGAAAAGAGAGAGGATCAAGATCGACTCCTTCGTTTGATTGATAGATGGCATTCAGTAAAATATCTTTTTGAGGTAAATCCGTGAGTATTGCACCTTCAAGCGTTTTTCCTGTTTTATCAATGGTAATTGTGCGCAAAGATAACTTGTATTGGTCAGCTAACTCTTTGAGAGAAGCACCCTCAAAACGAGCATTTTCAATGGCTGCATAATTGTTACGGATATCATCAGTAGCACGATTTTTGGCAAGTGTTTGGCGAATATTTTCTTCTACACTTTCAAAAGGAAGAGAGCTTGAGGGTTCAATATGCGTGACGCGAATGATAACAGGTCCTTGTAAGTCATTTATCACAGAACTGACTTGGCCTTGTTGAAGTTCAAAAATTTCAGATGTCAGATGATTAGGAAGTTCATTTTCTGCGAGAGGCCCTTTTTTTATTTCATTAAGAGTCTTTTTTTCAGCTTTTACCAGTTCATCAAAACTCAATCCATCAGCTATTTTTTTTGCTGCATTATCGGCTTCTTCGCGTGAGGGGAATCGCAGTTCTTCGAATGTACGCTTTTCAGGCGTTACAAAACGTGAAGCATTTTGTGTATAATAGGCTTTCGCCTCATCTGTTGAGATATCTTGAGGTTTTACAAAATCATTAAGTTCCATAGATAGCAAAGAGACAGTGCGGTATTCTGGAGCACGAAATTGACTTTGATGTGTTTCAAACCATTTTTGTAATGTTGCGTAATCAGGATCAGCAATTGTTTTCTTTTCTTTTAGATCAATAACAAGATAATCAGCAATACGCATTTCTTCTTGATAAAGAGCAAGTGCTTTATAAAAGAGATTTGGTGCCTTCATATTAGAAAGTAAAGCAGCAATAAGCTGATTACGCTTTTCTTGTTTGGTGTAATAATTAAGAAAAGCACTTTCACTAATACGTAAATGCTGAAGATAGTTATAAAACAAGTTTTTATCAAAAGTGCCATTTACCTGGAACATCTTATCAGAACCAATCGTATGAGCTATTGTATCTTTTGAAAGACTTATTTTCATTTTACGTGCTTGTTCATCAAGAAGTACATTTTGTTGTAATTGATTAAATACAAAAGCAGGAATTTGGTATTGCTGCATTTCATTTGCTGTAAACATTCGTCCAAGATGAGCTGCATATGCTAAACGTGCGCTTTGATCGGCGAGTGCAAGACGATAATCATCGATAGTTACTGTGGACTTTCCAGATGTAATAAGATCTCTTTCACTTTTTTTGTGTAACTGCGGTACCCCCCATAAAAGAATGAAGCATAAGAGTAAAATAGCAAGGAAAATTCTAAAAATCCAAGAATTTGTAGCATTTCTTATGATGTCAAGCATTGTTCAGGTCCATTTTTAATGTGAGTTATTATCAAAGCTGTAATGGAATTTGCAATAAAGAGATGAAAGATGCAAGCTTTAAAGACTTGCTTTCATTTTATAATTTGGTAACTACAGATAAACAATGTATTGTAAGAGCTCTTGAGGTGAAAATATGTCTCAAAATATTCGGCCTTTTCTTGCTGGAAATTGGAAAATGAATGGAACGAGTGAATCGCTTGGAGAGTTGCGTGCTATTGCTACAGGCGTTAGCTCTGATCTAGGTCATCTTTTTGAGGCGCTTATTTGTGTTCCAGCAACGCTTTTATCGCGTGCTTCTAATACGCTGAATGGTGAAAATCTCCTTTTAGGAGGACAAAATTGTCACTTTGATGATCATGGTCCTTATACTGGAGATGTTTCAGCTTTTATGCTTAAAGAAGCGGGAGCAAGTCATGTTATTATTGGGCATTCAGAACGTCGTACAGTGTACCAAGAAAATGATGCGATTGTCTGTGCCAAAGTACAAGCTGCGTGGCGAGCAGGTCTTGTGGCTCTTGTGTGTATTGGTGAAACATTGGAGGAGCGTAAGAATAATAAAGTACTGGATATTCTCACGCAGCAGCTTGAAGAATCTTTACCAGATGATGCAACAGAAGAGAATACCATTATTGCTTATGAACCAGTTTGGGCGATAGGCACCGGCAATACAGCGACTCCAGAAGATATTGCAAAAGTACATCATTTCATTCGTGATAAGGTGCGCTCTCGTTTTGGTGATGAAGGCAATAAGATTCGTTTGCTTTACGGTGGATCCGTAAAGCCATCCAATGCATTTGAGCTTTTAAGCATTGCTCATGTTAATGGTGCTTTGATAGGTGGAGCAAGCTTAAAAGCGATTGATTTTTTAACTATTTGCGATGTTTGTCGTAAACTATAGCAGAGAAATTTGAGTTTCCCCTTGGATTGTGCGTTATTTATGTGTAAATAGCTATTAAAGAGTTATTTGAAGAGCAGGGTTTATGCAAACAGTACTTATAGTTATTCATTTTTTGATTGTGATTACTTTGGTTGGTGTTATATTAATTCAACCTTCAGAAGGTGGTGGGCTAGGTGTGAGTAATAGCTCAGGGTTGATGAAAACTCGTGGATCTCGAAACCCTTTAACACGTTTGACTGCTATTTTAGCCTGTTGTTTTTTTGTTGTGTCTATTGGACTTACCGTGGTGGGTAATATATCAAATTCTAGTTCTGATATCTTAAAGCGTATACCGGTTAATTCAGAACAGAATTCTACCGATAAAGGCTCAGGCTCAGTTCCATCATCAAATGATGAGTCTTCCCCTTCTGTTCTTGAACAGCTAGGAGGCACTTCGAATTCTCCGCAGGAACAGAAACAGTCCACAAATCCTGAAGCAGAAAGTCCAGTTCCACAGGTTCTTGAAAACACAGTTCCGGATAACAGTACAAAATAGTTTTTTAAGAAAATATAGACTTTTTAAAAAGGTGATTTTTTCACCTTTTTTATTTTAGAAGAAAAATTGTTTCTTTTTGCATTTTTTGCTGGAAAAATCATTATAAATTGCTTATCACCATAAGCCCATGGCACGTTATGTTTTTATTACTGGTGGTGTGGTTTCTTCCCTTGGAAAAGGCATCGCAGCGGCGGCGTTAGCAGCGTTATTACAGGCTCGTGGTTATCGCGTACGTCTTCGCAAACTTGATCCTTATTTAAATGTTGATCCAGGTACGATGTCACCTTATCAACATGGTGAAGTATTTGTGACCGATGATGGTGCAGAAACGGATCTTGATCTTGGTCATTATGAGCGTTTTACTGGGCGTTCTGCAAATAGCCAAGATAGTATTACAACAGGGCGTATTTATCGCAATATCATTGAACGAGAGCGGCGTGGTGATTATTTGGGGGCAACAGTCCAAGTTATTCCTCATGTTACGGATGAAATTAAGAGATTCATTACGATGGGAAATGAAGAATTTGATTTTGTTTTTTGTGAGATAGGTGGAACGGTTGGTGATATTGAAGCAATGCCTTTTCTAGAAGCGATTCGTCAGCTTCGCAATGAGCTACCGAGACAAAATGTCGTTTATGTCCATCTCACATTAATGCCTTATATTCCTTCAGCAGGTGAATTAAAAACGAAACCAACACAACATTCTGTCAAAGAATTGCAAGCAGTTGGTATTTCTCCTGATATTTTGCTTGTACGTGCAGATAGATCTATTCCAGAAACAGAACGGTGCAAATTATCACTTTTTTGCAATGTTCGCTCCAATGCAGTCATTCAGGCATTAGATATGCCAACGATTTATGATGTTCCTATGGCATACCATAAGGAAGGTTTGGACTCTGAAGTTCTTTGCGCTTTTGGAATTGATTCGGCACCTTCCCCCAAGATGGATCGTTGGGAGGATATTACGCATCGTATTCACAATCCTGAAGGAGAAGTCACGATTGCTATTGTAGGAAAATATACGGGCTTAAAGGATGCTTATAAATCTCTTATTGAAGCGATTGCGCATGGTGGTTTAGCGAATAGAGTGAAAGTTAATATTGAGTGGATTGATTCGGAACTTTTTGAAAAAGAAGATTCTGTTTCAGCTTTACAAAAAGCCCATGGAATTTTGGTTCCAGGTGCTTTTGGGGCACGTGGGGCAGAAGGGAAGATTCGAGCAATTCAATTTGCACGAGAGCGTAAAGTTCCATTTTTAGGGATTTGTTTTGGGATGCAATTAGCTTGTATAGAAGCTGCGCGCAATATTGCACAGATTAAGAATGCTTCATCGAGTGAGTTTTGCGAAACAGACAATCCAATTGTAGGTTTAATGACAGAATGGCTTAAAGGAGACGTCCTTGAAAAACGTACAAGAAATGGTGATCTCGGCGGTTCGATGCGCCTTGGTGCTTTTGCTGCTGAATTAAAAGAAGAGAGTCATATTGCTCAAATTTATGGGATGACCAAGATTGTCGAGCGACATCGTCATCGTTATGAGGTTAATATTGATTATAAGGATAAGTTAGAACAGTGTGGTTTGATTTTTTCTGGGATGTCTCCTGATGGTATTTTACCAGAAACGATAGAATATGTAGATCATCCATGGTTTATTGGTGTTCAATATCATCCAGAATTAAAATCCCGTCCTTTTGATCCACATCCGCTTTTTTCTTCTTTTATTGAAGCTGCTGTAGAACAAAGTCGATTAGTTTAATGCATAAATTGGGTTACTTTGCTTTTGAGGGATAAAATGACTAAACCAAATGCCCGTGTGAAAGTTGGAAATATGATTTTTTCAAATGAAATGCCTCTTTCATTAATTGCAGGGCCGTGTCAGATGGAAAGTCGTGATCATGCTTTTGAAATGGCTGGTCGTATTAAAACAATTACCGATCAGCTTGGTATCGGGTTTGTTTATAAATCAAGTTACGATAAAGCCAACAGAACCTCTTTAGGGGCGGCACGTGGTATTGGTCTTGAAAAAGCAATGTCCATTTTTTCTGATTTAAAAAAAGAGTTTAATTGTCCCATATTAACTGATGTGCATACAGAAGAGCAATGTACAATTGTTTCTTCTACAGTTGATATTTTACAAATACCGGCTTTTTTATGTCGTCAAACAGATCTTTTGGTAGCAGCCGCCAAAACAGAATGTGTTATTAACATTAAAAAAGGTCAGTTTTTAGCGCCGTGGGACATGGAGAATGTTTTAAAAAAGGTTGTTTACAGTGGTAATCCGAATGTTATGCTTTGTGAGCGAGGCACGTCATTTGGTTACAACCGACTTATTTCTGATATGCGTTCGTTGCCTATTTTACGTTCATTTGGTGCTCCTGTTATTTTTGATGCAACGCATTCTGTTCAAGAACCTGGGGGGCAGGGGGCTTCATCTGGTGGGCAGCGTCAATTTGTTGAAATTTTAGCGCGTGCAGCTGTCTCTGTTGGGGTAGCTGGTATTTTTTTAGAAACACATCAAGATCCAGATAATGCACCTTCTGATGGACCCAATATGGTTAAAGTTGATGATTTACAAAGATTGCTTGAGACTTTAATGGAATTTGATTATCTGTCAAAAAAGTTGAGTTGAGAAGAGAAAAAATATTTCATTAATAGGGCATTATAAATGAATCGAGACTTTTATTGGATAAGGAAACACATATGACTATAATTGTCGATATCATTGGGCGTGAAGTTCTTGATAGCCGTGGTAATCCAACGGTAGAAGTTGATGTTCATTTGGAGAATGGAGCTTTTGGTCGCGCTCTGGTTCCTTCGGGAGCTTCAACAGGAGCACACGAGGCTATAGAGCTTCGTGATGGTGGTTTGCGCTATCAAGGGAAAGGTGTTGAAAAAGCGGTTGCTGCAGTTAATGGCGAAATTCTTGAAGAACTTGGTGGGCGGGATGCAACAAATCAAATTGCTATTGATCAAGCAATGATTGCTTTGGATGGAACGCCAAACAAAGCCCGTCTTGGTGCCAATGCACTTCTTGGTGTTTCATTAGCTGTTGCAAAAGCAGCTGCGGATTCATTAAATTTACCTTTGTATCGTTATATTGGTGGTACACAAGCGCATATTCTTCCAACCCCCATGATGAATATTATTAATGGTGGCGTTCATGCTGATAATTTGATTGATTTTCAAGAGTTTATGATTATCCCTATAGGAGCTCCTACTGTAAGAGAAGCTATCCGTTATGGCGCTGAGATTTTCCATGCATTGAAAAAGCGTTTAAAAGATGCGGGTTATAATACCAATGTTGGTGATGAAGGTGGTTTTGCACCTCAATTTAAAAGTGCTGATCAAGCAATTGATTTTATTATGGAATCTATCATGATATGTGGCTATAAACCAGGTGAACAAATTGCCATTGGTTTAGACTGTGCTTCAACCGAATTTTATAAAAATGGTTCGTATTTTTATAAAGGTGAGGGGAAATGCCGAGACATCCAAGAGCAGGTAGATTATTTAGCACATCTTGTGAAAAATTATCCTATTATTACAATTGAAGATGGAATGGCAGAGGATGATTGGGAAGGTTGGAAGTTACTCACTGACACAATTGGAGAAAAATGTCAGCTTGTTGGCGATGATTTGTTTGTAACGAATTCAGCACGTTTGCGTGATGGTATCAAAATGGGGGTAGGCAATTCTATTCTCATAAAAGTTAATCAAATTGGTACATTGAGTGAAACACTTGATGCTGTAGAAGTAGCACATAAAGCAGGTTATCGTGCCATTATATCTCATCGTTCAGGCGAAACAGAGGATTCTTTCATTGCAGATCTTGCGGTTGCAACGAATTGTGGACAAATTAAAACAGGTTCTCTTGCACGTTCGGATAGATTAGCCAAATACAATCAACTTATTCGTATTGAAGAAATGCTAGGAGCCCAAGCGCGTTATGCTGGTGATTTAGTGTATAGTTCTGAGCACAAAATATGAAAGTATAAGATCATTTAGATTATGAAATTGAGATTTCTTATCAAAGGCATATACGCAATAATTTTTAAGTGTTTAAATTTATAGGGATTAAGATGAGAGGTATAATTATTAGTCAAGATCAAGGAACTTATCTCGTTGCTGGTGATGATGGTAAACGTTATCAGTTTGCGACTTGGGATTGGTTGGGAAAGAATCCACCAAGGATTGGTAATGCTGTTGATTTTGTCTGTGAAGGGGGGGTTGTCAGTTCTGTTTTTCCATTGTTGAGATCAGGTACAGAGAACACAAAGATAATGTTCGCACTGCTTTGTTGGGTTGCAGGTATTTTTGGTGTCCATCGCTTTATGGTTGGTAAAGTTAGGACTGGTGCTTTAATGCTAGTTCTATCTTTATCATTGTTTGGATTGATAATTACCGGCATTTGGGCAATTGTTGATTTTATAGTCATTCTTGGTGGAAGATTTACGGATAAAGATGGAAATCAGATTACAGATTTGTGAAAATCTTATAATAAAAAAAGGTAATTTAGCTCGCTTTTTATTTTTATAAATATATTAAGTTGCATCATGCGAAATTATTGTACTACATTTATTTAATATGAGATATTAAAAAACATGTACAGCTAAGTAAACGTATTGAAAAAGACAATGCTATTTTATATGGGTAAAGCAAAGATATAAATCAACTAAAGCATGTTTTTTGTTACTGCTTATAGCAGGGGGAAATATTAGATTATTGGGGAGTTACGAACTATTTTAATTTCATGTTTATCATGGTGAGTACGAATTGTATTTACACCGTGAGGTTAATCCGCATATTATCGAATTAGAAATAATCTCTTTATGAATAACACATGAGGAGCAGCTTTATAGGTGGGCAAGAATGAAAGGTAAGATTATTGGTCAGGATCAAGGAGATTATTTTGTTTCAGGGGCTGACGGTAAGCGTTATCAATTTACGAGTTGGGATTGGTTAGGAAAAAAAACACCAAAAGTGGGTGATACCGTTGATTTTGTATATGAAGATAATGTTGTTAAATCTGTTCTCCCTCTCGTGAGTAAAACTCAGTCAGAAAAATCAAGATTGGCGATAGCACTTGTTTGTTGGTTTTTTGGATGGTTGGGAATTCATCGCTTTATGGCAGGTAAAGTTGGAACGGGTATTGTAATGCTTCTTATAAGCCTACTAAGTATACCATTTACTTTTGGGGTAGGGATACTTTTAGTAACTGGTCCTTGGTCATTCATTGATTTTATAGTTATTTTATCCGGATATTTTAGGGATGAAAATGGGGATAAAATTATAAATTGGTAGAAATTTTAGAATAATATAAAAAGTTAAAGAGTGAGGCACTTTCTTTACTTTTAATGTTGTCAATATATTAATTTAATAATGTAAATTATTTTAATATATGTCTTTAAATGTGAAATATTAAAGAAAATTATGAATATTTAAATAAAACTATTGAAAAAGACTGTACTATTTCATATGAAAAAAGCAAAGGTGCAAATCGAACAGCGTGCTTTGTATTACCACTTGTAATTGCGGGAATTTTAAGTTGTTGGGGAATTTTTAGCTTTTTAAATTGTCATATATCACGGTGAATACAGACTGTATTCATGCTGTGAGGTTTATTCAACATATTATCATATTAGAAGAAAAGCTTCTTTATGAATAACAATTTTATAGGTGGTGAAGATGAAAGGTAAGATTATTGGTCATGATCAAGGAGATTATTTCATTTCAGGGGCTGATGGTAAGCGCTATCAGTTTGCGAATTGGGATTGGTCAGGAAAAACGCCGCCGAAAGTTGGTGACGTCGTTGATTTTGTGTGTGAAGGGGATACCATTAAATCTATTTTCCCTATCTTGACTGAAGGTCAGTCACAGCAATCAAAAGTGACGTTAGCGGTCGTTTGTTTTTTTCTAGGTGGACTAGGACTTCATCGTTTTATGGTTGGTAAAGTTGGAACGGGCATTGCAATGCTTCTTATAAATATAATAAGTGTAATACTTATAATAAGTGTAATACTTATGCCGGTAGGGCTTATAGGAATTTTTTTGATAATTACACCTTGGGTATTGATTGATTTTATAGTCATTTTAACAGGAAGTTTTAAGGACAAAGATGGGTGTAAAATCACAACTTAGAGGATATCCAATATTTATAATATAAAAAGTGGGTTATTCAGCTTACTTTAATTGTATTAAGGGGGGGACTTTGATGATAACAAATTATTTTGGTGTAGATTTGGTAATGAGGTATTAATCAAAATCATGCATAGTTGGGCAAAATATTAAAAAATTTGTGCTGTAAAGACTGTGCTATTTTATGTGGACAAAGCAGAAACGTCGATCAATCAAAGTACGCTTTGTACTACCTCTTATGACGGTGGGAGTCTTAAGCTATTTCAGTTATCACATTTATCATGGTGAGTATGGATTGTATTCACGCAGTGAAGTTAATCAGCATATTAGCGAATTAGAACAGGAGCTTCATAAAATAGAAGCTGAGCGGATATTCATGGAAAAGCGTATTTCTCTTTTACGCAATGGGCATATAGAAAAAGATATGTTGGATGAGTATGTACGAAAGAATTTGAACTTCTCTAAGCCAAATGAACTGACAATCTTAATACCTTGAAATGATACCAAAGGTAAATGAAAAATCGCTTAATTTAAACAACAATCAGCAATGATATTGTTTAAGCCGATTGATAAGGCTTGTAACTTTTGTTCGTAAAGGTTATTCCTAAATAATCATAAAAGGGAGTTTAATATGGCAGAACGACTTAAAAAAAATTCTGCGTCGGCGGCGCGCACTGCATTATCAAGCACCACAAAGAAAGCACCAATAGCAGATTTTACAAAAGAAGAAGAAATTGATGCTTATCGTGAAATGCTTTTAATTCGCCGTTTTGAAGAAAAAGCAGGACAACTTTATGGTATGGGGCTTATAGGGGGATTTTGTCACCTTTATATTGGTCAGGAAGCCGTTGTTATAGGAACATTGAAAGCGGCAAAAGAAGGTGATCAGGTTATTACGTCTTACCGTGATCATGGTCATATGTTAGCGGTTGGGATGAGTCCGCGTGGGGTTATGGCAGAATTAACGGGGCGCCAAGGTGGCTTTTCCAAAGGGAAAGGTGGCTCGATGCATATGTTCTCTAAAGAAAAGAACTTTTATGGAGGACATGGTATTGTTGGTGCGCAGGTTCCAATTGGTTCAGGTTTGGCATTTTCGAATCAGTACCTTGGTAAAGATAATGTGACATTGGTTTATTTTGGTGATGGTGCTGCAAATCAGGGGCAGGTTTACGAGAGTTTTAATATGGCTTCACTTTGGAAGCTTCCCGTTGTTTATATTATTGAAAACAATCAGTATGCTATGGGAACGTCAGTTTCACGTGCATCTGCAGAAACTGATTTTTCCCGACGTGGTCTTTCTTTTGAAATTCCAGGTATTGTTGTTGACGGTATGGATGTTCGATCAGTAAAAGGAGCTGCTGATGAAGCAATTTCTTGGGCACGCTCAGGTAAAGGACCGATCATTCTTGATATGCAGACCTATCGCTATCGTGGTCATTCCATGTCTGACCCAGCAAAATATCGTTCAAAGGAAGAAGTCCAAAAAATAAAAGAGGAGCACGATCCGATTGATCAAGTAAAAAGTCGGATTCTTAAAAAAAATTGGGCGAGCGAAGACGATTTAAAATCTATTGAGAAAGAGGTCCGTGCAATTGTTGCTGATGCGGTAGATTTTGCACAAAGTGATCAAGAGCCAGATGCTTCTGAGCTCTATACTGATATTTTAGTTTGATGCGAGGGAAGCAAGTATGTCTATTGATATTTTGATGCCGGCGCTTTCACCAACTATGGAAGAAGGTAAACTGTCTAAATGGCTCAAGAAAGAAGGTGATAAGGTTAGCTCTGGCGATGTTATTGCTGAAATTGAAACGGATAAGGCTACAATGGAAGTAGAGGCCGTTGATGAAGGTACTCTTGGTAAAATTTTTGTGCCTGAAGGTTCAGAAGGCGTAAGGGTTAACACTGTTATTGCAATTTTGTTAGAAGAAGGTGAGCGTGCTGAGGATATTTCGCAGCCTACGGATACAGCACAAAAACCTAAGGAATCTGCTCTTTCTCTACCTTTGTCAGTTCCGCAGGCTGCTCCTACTTTTGATACATCTCTTAATTTTGATATTCCAGCGGGAACACAAATGGTTACAATGACAGTTCGTGAAGCGCTTAATCAGGCTTTGGCTGAAGAAATGCGGCGTGATGAAACAGTTTTTCTTATGGGGGAAGAAGTCGCGCAATATCAAGGTGCCTATAAGGTTAGTCAGGGTTTGTTGGAAGAGTTCGGGGAACGCCGAGTTATTGATACCCCAATTACAGAGCACGGCTTTGCTGGGCTGGCTGTTGGGGCTGCTTTTGGTGGGTTACGTCCTATTGTCGAGTTTATGACCTTTAATTTTGCGATGCAGGCGATGGACCAAATTATTAACTCAGCAGCCAAAACACGTTATATGTCTGGTGGACAAATGACCGCTCCTATGGTTTTCCGAGGTCCCAATGGTGCGGCTGCCCGTGTTGGTGCTCAACATTCTCAATGCTATGCTGCATGGTATAGTCATGTACCAGGTCTGAAAGTTGTCATGCCTTATAGTGCTGCAGATGCAAAAGGTTTGCTGAAAGCTGCTATTCGTGATGATAATCCTGTTATTTTCCTTGAAAATGAGATTTTGTATGGGCATCAATTTGATGTTCCTCAACTGGATGATTTTCTTTTGCCTATTGGTAAGGCGCGTATTCATAAGTCTGGACAAGATGTGACGATTGTTGCATGTGGAATTGGGATGCATTATGCTGTTCAAGCGTTACCAGAAATTGAAAAACTTGGTATTGATGTTGAATTGATTGATTTACGAACCATTCGCCCTATGGATCTTCCTACAATTCTTTCGTCAGTTAAAAAAACAGGTCGTTTGGTAACAATTGAAGAGGGATTTCCTCAGTCATCCGTGGGAACTGAAATAGCAACGCGTGTTATGCAGCAGGCTTTTGACTATCTTGATGCGCCAATTGCTACGATTTCTGGCAAAGATGTTCCGATGCCTTATGCCGCTAATCTTGAGAAGTTGGCTTTGCCTAATACTGCTGAAATTATTGAGGCAGTTCAAGCTGTGACATACAGAGCATAACGGAGGAAAGCATAATGCCCATTAAAATTACAATGCCAGCGCTTTCCCCTACGATGGAAGAGGGAAATTTAACAAAATGGAATATTAAGGAGGGAGATAAGGTTTCCTCTGGTGATGTTATTGCTGAAATTGAGACGGATAAAGCGACAATGGAAGTCGAAGCCGTTGATGAAGGTAGGGTTGCTAAAATTGTTGTTCCTGCTGGAACACAAGGCGTTAAAGTAAATGCTTTAATTGTTGTTTTAGCAGAAGAAGGTGAAGATTTAGCTGAAGCTGCAAAAGTTACAGAAGAAATCTCTTCTTCTACAAGACAAGAATCAGAGGGCATCAAACAGACAGATTCTCTGAAACAGACGGACTCAAAGGGAATAAAAATGTCTCATGAATCATCAACTGGGCAATTAATACAGCAAGATAAAAAAGAAGCTCGTCTTTTTGCCTCTCCCTTAGCGCGGCGATTAGCATCTCAGGCAGGTCTTGATTTATCCCTTATTTCTGGAAGTGGTCCGCATGGGCGTATTATTAAGCGCGATGTGGAAAAAGCTGTGAGCAGCGATATTTCTAAAGTGTCTTATTCATCACAGATAGGGGAGCTAACAGCTACAGGTGCTTCAGACAAACAGATATTGAAACTCTTCAAAGAGGATGAATATAGCTTCGTTCCCCATAATAATATGCGTAAAACAATCGCCACACGTTTGGTGGAATCAAAACAGAAAGTCCCACATTTCTATGTAACGGTAGATTGTGAACTTGATGCGCTATTAGCACTGCGTACACAACTGAATGCTGCTGCACCAATGGTTAAAAGGCAAGAAGAAACTCAGCCTACTTATAAGCTTTCTGTTAATGATATGGTGATCAAAGCTGTCGCACTTTCTTTGAAAGCGGTTCCTGATGCGAATGTCTCTTGGCTTGAAGGTGGGATGATTCATCATAAACATTGTGATGTTGGGGTTGCTGTTTCCATTCCCAATGGATTAATTACACCGATTATTCGCCATGCAGAGGAAAAGCCGTTATCACTTATTTCCAAAGAGATGAAGGATTTTGCAAAGCGTGCGCGCGAGGGCAAGTTAAAAATGGAAGAATATCAGGGTGGAACAACAGCTGTATCAAATATGGGGATGTATGGTATAAAAAGTTTTTCTGCTATTCTTAATCCACCGCATGCGACGATTTTTGCGATTGGTGCAGGGGAGCAGCGCGCCGTTGTTAAAAATGATGCATTAGTCGTTGCGACAGTTATGTCAGTTACGATTTCTGCTGATCATCGTGCTGTCGATGGTGCTTTAGCAGCAGAGATCGCGCGGACTTTTAAGAAGATGATTGAAAATCCATTAGCAATGTTGGTTTGAACTGTTTAACAGTTCTTCACGTAAATTGTGAGAGAGTGTATTAAGAGAATAAAAGCAAATTTAACGAGTTTGAAGAGCAATGTTATTGCTATTTCTGGTTTGGGTAAAGCATTTACGTAAGCAAAAGACATAAGATAATTCTGTCATGTTATTTTGCAGACTTAAGTTCAAAAAGTGCATATCCGTTTTATATATATCCATGGAGGAATTACTGTGGCAAATCTTTATGATGTAATTGTGATTGGATCAGGTCCAGGCGGATATGTAACCGCAATTCGTGCAGCACAATGTGGCTTTAAGACTGCGATTGTTGAACGTGAACATTTGGGAGGGATCTGTTTAAATTGGGGATGTATTCCCACAAAGGCCCTTCTACGTTCAGCGGAAATGAAACATTTTGCTGAACATGCAAAAAATTATGGACTAAAAATTAATGGTTCAATTGAGGCAAACATCAAAGATGTTGTGGCACGTTCACGCGGTGTTTCAGCACGTTTAAATGCTGGTGTTGATTTTCTAATGAAAAAAAACAAAATTGATATTATTTGGGGTGAAGCAAAGCTTACTAAAAAAGCAAAGGGAAGCCATCCTGCGGAAATTATGGTTTCTTCATCCTCCAAGCCGATTATGCAACCGCAAAATCCAGTCCCTAAAGGGACGTTAGGGGAGGGAACTTATCAAGCAAAACATATCATTATTGCAACAGGTGCACGTCCTCGTGTCCTTCCTGGTATTGAGCCAGATGGAAAACTCATTTGGACTTATTTTGAAGCTATGATACCGTCATCAATGCCAAAATCGCTTTTGGTTATAGGGTCTGGGGCTATTGGCATTGAATTTGCCTCTTTTTATCGTGATATGGGGGCGACAGTAACTGTTGTTGAAATGATGCCCCATATCATGCCTGCTGAAGATATTGAAATTTCAACGTTTGCTCGTAAACAGTTAGAGAAAAGAGGTTTACGCATTCTTCGTCAAGCAAAAGTAACAAAGGTTGAAAAGTCTTCCGATTCTGTGACTGTACATATTGATGTTCAAGGTAAAATAGAGACAATAACTGTTGACCGGTTAATTTCCGCTGTAGGGGTGCAAGGTAATATTGAGAATCTTGGTTTAGAATCTTTGGGAATAAAAACCGATCGCGGGTGCATTGTAACTGATGAATGGAGTTGGACGGGGGTGGAAGGCATTTATGCTATTGGTGATGTAGCAGGTCCTCCTATGTTGGCCCATAAAGCAGAAGAAGAAGGAGTGATATGTATTGAGCATCTTGCAGGTTTGAAGAGTGCTCATCCGCTTGATAAAAGAAAAATTCCAGGGTGTACATATTGTACACCACAGGTTGCCTCTGTAGGGCTTTCAGAAGCGGCTGCAAAAGAAGCAGGTTATGATATACGTATTGGTCGTTATTCTTTTGCTGCGAATGGTAAGGCGATTGCTTTGGGTGAAGATCAGGGGTTAGTAAAAACGATTTTTGATAAAAAAACAGGACAGCTTCTCGGGGCCCATATGGTAGGGGCTGAGGTAACAGAATTGATACAGGGTTTTGTTATTGCTATGAATCTTGAAACAACAGAAGAAGAATTAATGCATACTGTCTTTCCACATCCGACCTTATCGGAAATGATGAAAGAAAGTGTATTAGATGCTTATGGTCAAGTTTTAAACGCTTGATGACTGGATTGTATGAAAAATTTTATATTTTTGATTGTTACTTCGTATTTATAAGGCAAAGGCTTAAATGGTTACGGTTGTTGATAGAGTTACAAATAGACGTTTGCGTCATCCTGAAAAGGCACATCGTCCTGATACAAGCGTTCAAAAAAAGCCAGATTGGATTCGTGTAAAAGCGCCAACATCACCAATTTATAAGGAAACACATGGTATTGTACGTACGCATAAGTTAGTGACTGTATGCGAAGAAGCTGGTTGCCCTAATATTGGCGAATGTTGGAGCCAGAGGCATGCTAGCTTTATGATTTTAGGTGAAATATGTACGCGTGCTTGTGCTTTTTGTAACGTTGCAACAGGTATTCCACTTGCCGTTGATGATAATGAGCCAGAACGTGTCGCCGATGCTGTTGCACGGATGGAATTAAAACATGTTGTCATTACATCTGTTGATCGTGATGATCTTGCTGATGGTGGTGCTGAGCATTTTGCAAAAGTTATTTATGCGATTCGTCAAAAAACTCCTAAAACAACAATTGAAGTTCTTACACCTGATTTTCGTCATAAGGATGGCGCTTTAGAAGTTGTTGTTGCTGCTAAGCCTGATGTTTTTAATCATAACTTAGAAACAGTTCCTTCTAAATATTTGAAGGTCCGTCCAGGGGCGCGTTATTTTCATTCAATTCGTTTATTACAACGCGTTAAAGAACTTGATCCAACAATTTTTACAAAATCGGGAATTATGGTTGGCCTTGGGGAGGAGCGAAATGAGATTTTGCAATTGATGGATGATTTGCGCGCTGCTGATGTTGACTTTATGACAATTGGACAATATTTGCAGCCTACACGAAAACATCATCCAGTTGTTCGTTTTGTGCCTCCTGAAGAATTTGAGTCTTTTGCCAAGATTGGTAAAGTAAAAGGATTTTTACATATGGCTTCCAATCCTCTGACGCGTTCATCTCATCACGCTGGAGATGATTTTGCCATTTTGCAAAAAGCGCGTGATGAAAAATTTTCCTTACAGAGATAATTATGCCGATTTTTACAATACATCGGCAGATCACCCATAGTGCCAGTGAGATGTTTGATCTGGTTTCAGATATTGAGCGTTATCCTGAATTTTTACCAATGTGTGAGTCTTTAATAATACGTTCTCGAAAAGAATATGGAAAAAAAATATTGCTTCTTGCGGATATGACCGTTGGCTATAAGATTATTCGTGAAACTTTTACGACTCAAGTATTTCTTCAGCCGGAAAAAAGTCTTATAGAAGTTAAATATATTGATGGTCCATTCAAATATCTTGAAAATCGTTGGGCCTTTCATGATATTGAAAATACCAATGCATGTAATGTAGAGTTTTTTATTGATTATGAATTTAAAAGTAAAACGCTTGGATTAGTGATGGGCTCAATGTTTGATATTGCGTTTCGTAAATTTACCGAGGCTTTTGAGAAGCGTGCGCATCAGATTTATGGCTCTACGGTAACATAGTCTATTCTGTTATTTTTTAACAATACGTATTGCTTATAACAGCGTGAAGGTGGAAATCGGTTTCCATCTTTACTATTTGTTTTTAATCCAGCTTTCAAAAACATATTGAAGGAACGTCATTTTAAATAATGAAGATGATGTACAGCTTCACTCTTTTGTTTCTCTCTTTTTTAATGGATACACATCCGTTAAACAGAACGCCCAAATAGAACATGCTTGCGTCATACCCATTTCATAATAGTGCTCATAATAAATAGTATAGATCCTTCGTAAAAGCATATAAACTCCACATCTGTACGTTTATGAACAAGTCAGCCTGCACCATTTATTTGCCATCTCTCAAGATGTTGCGCCAGCTCTTAGCACTTGAGAGAGAGGTACAAGTGTCCCTTTCTTTAATCATTTTATTTACTACAGTTTTTTTCTCTTGTGGCGTGCAAGTGAATAAATTTGATTAATTCAACCTACACAGGGCTGAAGTGAGATAACTTTACGCTATTCAGGTCTTTCATTTTCAAGTTGTGGGCGATTATAGACTCAATGTGGAATAGAGAATTTTGAAATTAGTATGGGGAATTCAGTGAAGTAATTCCAGAATCATTTTAAAAACATTTTCAACAGTTGCATGGCGGATAGCATTGCGATTAAGATGAGCAAAGTGCATTTCTTTGTGCAGGGGGGGGTGATTTTTGTAAGCAACTGCGCAATGCACAAGTCCTACAGGTTTATCAAGACTTGCACCTCCTGGACCAGCAATCCCTGTTACAGAAACTGCAATGTCAGCTTGTGAATGTTTTAATCCACCCTCAGCCATTGCAAGAGCAACTTCTTTTGAAACGGCACCATAGGTTCTTATAAGTTCAGCACAAACGCCAACAAGGCGTGTTTTGGATTCATTTGAATAAACAACAAATCCACAATCGAGAACATCTGACGATCCTGCAATATTTGTGAGGCTTGCAGCAATGAGTCCCCCTGTACAAGACTCTACAGTTGTTAACAGTAAACCTTTTTGGCGAAAGGTATTAAGGACTTCATGTGCTTGTTTTTCACAAAGATATGTCATTGGGGAATTTCTCCTGAATAAAGAACGCTCGCTGTTGCAAGAGCAGCAATTCCCTCACCACGACCAATAAATCCAAGCTTTTCATTTGTTGTTGCTTTGATAGAGATTCGATCAGGTGTCATTGCAAGTATTGTCATAAGATTTTCTGTCATAGCATGACGATAGGGACCAATTTTAGGATTTTCAGCGATAATTGTGATATCAACATTGGCGATACGACCATCTGCTTGTTTTATAATATCGAGAGCATGACGGAGAAAAATTTCTGATGATACATTTTTCCATTGAGGATCAGAGGGAGGAAAATGTGTACCGATATCTCCAGCACCTTGAGTTGCAAGAAGGGCATCTGTTAATGCATGAAGAGCAACATCCGCATCGGAGTGTCCATTTAATTTTTTATGAAAAGGGATTTTTATACCACATAATATAAGAAAATCACCATCTTCAAAAGAGTGAACATCATAACCATTGCCAGTACGGATATCAGGAAACATTTGCATTTTCTTTTGGAGATATAAATGTGCAGTATTAAAATCTTCATGCCATGTAATTTTTATGTTGTTAGGATCCCCAGGAACGGTACGCATAGGAATTCCAAACCATTCGGCAATTGCAGAATCGTCAGTGAATTCTTGTTTGCAAGCTTGTTTTGCTTGTTTATGGGCCGCTAAGATATGTTCAAAGGGAAAACACTGTGGAGTTTGTGCACTATAAAGATGGGTACGGGGAATTGTTTCTAAAACATGCTGATTATTTATACGTTTAAGGGTATCAGAGATGGGCAGAACAGGAAGAACACCTTCTTGAGGCGTGATAGTGTTGTGAATGTTATTAAAAAGCTTGTTTTCAATAAAAGGGCGTGCACCATCATGAATATGCACATATTGGGGGGAAAATTTTTTAAGTGCCTGAAGTCCATGTAAGGTAGAGATTTGACGTGTATTGCCTCCTTCAACGATAATAAGGCGCTCTTTAAAATCGCCAATAGCTTGTTCACAGATTTGACGATCTTCTGGATGAATAACAAGGATAATTGTTGTGATAGCTGGATGCTGCAAAAAACAATGCACGGTATGATAAATAATCGGCTTTTGTCCTAGAAGCCGATATTGTTTTGGAATTTTATAGGGAGATCCTGCTCTTTCACCCCGTCCAGCGGCTAATATTATTGCTGCAATAGAAATACTTAATCTCCTTGTATTATAATCTTAGTTTTCTTTTTTGTCATTAATTTTAAAATGATTTTGAAAGGATGGTTGTTGTAGATCAGCAAGGGATATCATGGACAACACCTCAAAAAAAGCATTTAATGCTTTTTGAAGTGCGGTATTTAAACCACAAAAATCAAACAAGGGGCAAGTTGGTTCTGCAGTATCGAAACATTCTGCTAGGGAAAAGTTGTCTTCTGTTACTTTCACAACATCAGCGACTGAAATCTCTGCTGCGGGTTTAGCCAATCTAACTCCACCATTGCGTCCACGCACTGTTTGTATAAAACCTGCTTGAACAAGCAGCTGAAGGATTTTAAATAAAAAAAGTTCTGAAACGGCATATGCTTTAGCAATTTCTGGAACACGACTGAGAGTTCCCTGATTATCTGCACAATACATGAGCATTCGAAGAGCATAATTTGTTTGTTTTGTTAATCGCATCTCATTTCCTTCGTAAAGTATCGTCGAACACAGTCTATTTTAAAGATATTTTGCAAAATATAGAAGCTTTTCCTCATTGACTATATTTGCCCTATTTTAAATGTAGTATTAGTATTGTCAATTTTTGCTACAAAAGGTTATATGAGAATAATGGGATAAGGGTATGTAAGCTCATGACGAATATAACATCTGTGACGAATCTTCAAGACATAGATAAAAATACTTATAACGATGAGTTGTATCGTTTAAGTAAGGTATATATTTTTTTAGGGATTACAATTATTGTATTGGCTTTACTTACGGCCTCTGTTTCGTTTATTATTCTTATTGGATTAACTCCTGTTGTTCCCAGTAGAACAGTAACCCTTATTCTTATAGGGATTAATAGTTTTTGGGTTTTAGGGCTTATTGTCATCGTTTTTTATGAGATGATTCCGATCATTCGTGCTTGGCGTTCAAGGCGTGCAGGATCGCGTCTTCATGTGCGTCTTATTTCATTGTTTGCACTTGTTGCGACAATGCCAGCTGTTGCTGTAGCTCTTGTATCGGGTCCAGCACTAAATTTGGGACTTGATCGATGGTTTGATACAACAACGCGGCAAATTGTGGGCTCTTCTATTGATTTAGCAAATGCTTATGCAGATGAAATGCTTCAAAATTTAAAAAATTTATCCTACGCGATGGCATTTGCACTTGATAACAAAAAACTCTTAGAACGTAATCCAGCTGAATATAGGATGCAATTGACGCGTCATGCTATAGGACGCAATTTGCGTGGTGCATTTTTGTTAAGTTCTAGCGGAGCTATTTTTGTATCGAGTGCTCTTGGTGATGAAGATAAACTGCCAATTCCTCCTTCTCATCTTATTGAACGTGCAACCAGTGCGAGACCTTTTTCTTTTCAACCAGGCGTTCATGATTATTTTGGTATTATTTTAAAATTTACCAACATTCCAAACACATTTTTATATTTGGTGCGTGACGTTGATAAAGGTGTTTTATCTGCTTTGCGTTTGACAGAAGTTAATACAGATCGTTATCGTGATTTAAATGAAAATCGCCTGCTGACACAGATTGCATTTGGTATGCTTTATTTGTGTCTTTTTTTTAGTTTATTCTTATCAGCTATTTGGGCTGCTATTGCTGTTGCTGATCGTTTAGTGCGTCCTATTCGTCTTCTCATTAGTGCTGCCGATGATGTTGCTTCTGGAAATATGGAAATTTTCGTGCCAGTACGAGCAAAAGATGGAGATATTGGGCAATTATCCAAAACTTTTAATTACATGGTCAGTGAATTGAAAAGTCGGCGTAATGAGTTGATTGCAGTGCGTGATCAAATTGATGAAAGACGGCGTTTTTCTGAAGCTGTGTTATCGGGTGTAACAGCGGGAGTAGCAGGTATAGATGATAATGGTGATATCACCATTATCAATCGGTCTATTGAAGCGATGTTTGATATTCGCTCTGAGCACGTTGTTGGACAAAGTCTTTTATCTTTAAGCGCTGAAATTTGGCAGGTTTTTCAGTTTGTGCGTTCATTAGATCGTAAAAACCATCGTGAACAGGTCACTTTAAACGTTGCAGGAAAAGAGCGTGTCTGTAATGTTCAAGTTACGATGGAGGAGGATGATGGACAGGGGCAATCTTGGGTTCTAACAATTGATGATATTACTGACCTTGTTGCAGCGCAACGTACAGCGGCGTGGGCGGATATTGCGCGGCGTATTGCGCACGAAATTAAAAATCCTCTTACACCTATTCAGTTATCCGCTGAACGCATTCGTAAACGTTATAACAAAGCTATTACACAAGATAGAGAGGTTTTTGAGCGGTGTATTGACACGATTATTCGGCAGGTTGGAGATATTGGGCGTATGGTTGATGAGTTTTCCTCTTTTGCACGTATGCCCAAACCCAAAATGCATATTTTAGATATACGAGAATTGTTGCGCGAAGCATGTTTCTTGATAGAGGTGACGCGACATGATATTCATTTTGAGCAAGATTTAGGAACTCTACCACTTATGGGTGCATTTGATAACCGTCTCATTGTACAGGCTTTCTGCAATGTTATCAAAAACGCGAGCGAATCCATAGATTCAGTTATGCGAGAGGAAAATATTCACGGTCATATTCTTGTCCGTTCTTATCGACAGAAAGAATGGGTGGTTGTGGATGTTGTTGATAACGGGAAAGGACTTCCTAAAGAGCAAAGACAAAAGTTATTAGAACCCTATATAACAACGCGGGAAAAAGGAACAGGACTGGGGTTAGCCATTGTGCGCAAAGTTATTGAAGATCACGGTGGTTTCATGGAGCTTCATGATGCACCGGAGAGTTTTTATGAAGGTCGTGGTGCGATGATCCGTTTGATATTTCCTGCGGATGGGGGTAAGCAGGGTAATATTATACAAGCCATAAATCATAAGATAGGGGAATAGTATGGTATCAGATATCTTGATTGTTGATGATGAAGCAGATATTCGTGAGCTTGTTGCTGGTATTTTAGAGGATGAAGGTTATGAAACGCGCGTTGCTTGTAACTCTGATGAAGCATTGGCTCAAATTAGTGAGCGTATTCCAAAGCTCATTTTTTTGGATATTTGGCTACAGGGTAGTCGTCTCGATGGTTTAGCACTGCTTGATGAAATTAAAACACAATATCCGGCTCTTCCGGTCGTTATGATCTCTGGTCATGGTAATATTGAGACGGCTGTTTCCGCTATAAAGCGAGGGGCATATGATTTCATTGAAAAACCTTTTAAAGCTGATAGACTTGTATTGGTTGCAGAGAGAACACTTGAAAATTCAAATTTAAAACGTGAGCTTTTAGAATTACGAAAGCGTTCGAACGAGACATTAGAGTTGCTCGGAAAATCGACAGTTATAAAAAATTTGCGTCAAATCATAGAAAAAGTAGCACCAACCAATAGTCGCATCATGATAACAGGTCCTTCAGGGGCAGGAAAAGAGACTGTTGCACGAACTATTCATGCGCTCTCAACGCGTTCGAATGGGCCATTTGTTACAATAAATGCTGCAACGATTACTCCGGAAAGAATGGAAATAGAGCTGTTTGGCAGCGAAATGGAGGGAAGAGAGCGTAAAATCGGTGCCTTAGAGGAAGCTCATGGCGGTATCTTATATCTTGATGAAATTGCTGACATGCCACGTGAGACTCAAGGGAAGATTCTTCGGGTTTTAACGGGGCAAACATTTGAGAGAATTGGCGGCACAAAACGTGTTAAGGTGGATGTCCGTATCATTTCTTCGACAGCGCAAAATCTTGAAAACCTCATTTCTGATGGGCGCTTTAGGGAGGATCTTTTTCACCGTCTTTCCGTTGTTCCTATTGTTGTTCCTCCCCTTTCAGCGCGTCGTGAAGATATTCCAGAACTTGTACATCATTTTGTAAAAACAATATCACAGCAGGTTGGGATTAAACCGCGTGCAATCAGTGATGATGTGATTGCTATTTTGCAAACGCACGCTTGGCCGGGTAATGTGCGGCAATTACGTAATAATATTGAGCGTCTTCTTATTCTTGTGCGGGATGGTGATGGTCCTATAACAGCGGACTTTCTTCCCAGTGAAGTAAGTGATTCTTTGCCACGCCTTCAAATGGATTCAGATGAAAGTATAATGGATTTGCCGTTACGTGAAGCTCGAGAATTGTTTGAAAAGAGATATTTAGTGGCGCAGATTGGGCGTTTGGGTGGAAATATATCACGTACTGCTGAATTTATAGGCATGGAGCGTTCAGCTTTGCACCGTAAACTTAAAGCGCTTGGAGTTTCTTAAGCGATGCGTGTTATTATTTGCGGAGCAGGACAGGTTGGTTATGGGATAGCAGAGCGTCTTGCTGCTGAAAATCATGATGTTACCGTTATTGATATCGAAACGAGATTAATTGAAAAGATTCGCGATACATTGGATGTGAGAGGTTTTGTTGGTCACGGTTCACGGCCTGAAGTTCTTTTGGCAGCAGATGCAGACAAAGCTGATATGTTGATTGCTGTTACTTTGTTTGATGAAGTCAATATGGTAGCTTGCCAAGTAGCACATTCATTATTTAATGTGCCCACAAAAATTGCTCGTATTCGCTCACAATCTTATTTAGAGCCACGTTATAAGACGCTTTTTTCCAGAGAGAATATTCCCATTGATGTGGTTATTTCGCCAGAAGTTGAAGTTGGGGAAATGGTTTTGCGCCGTATTGCTTTACCTGGTGCAATAGATGTTCTTTATTTTTGTAATGATGATATTGTTGCGCTAGCCTTGGAATGTATGGAAGATTGTCCAGTTATTAATACACCTTTGCGTCAATTAACAGAGCTTTTTCCAGATCTTCATACGACGGTTACCGCTATTAAACGTGGCGCGGAATTATTGGTTGCACATTCAGAAACGCAATTACGCGTTGGTGATATAACCTATCTTGTTGTTTCTCGTGAACAGATGCGTCGTGCTGTTGGGCTTTTTGGTCATAAAGAACAAGATGCACACCGCATGATTATTGCAGGGGGTGGTCACATTGGCCTTTATGTTGCACAGGCGATTGAAAAGCGTTTCCATAAATTAAAATTGAAGATTATAGAATCGCATAGAGAAAGAGCTCTTACAATTGCTGATCAGCTTGAAAAAACGACAGTCTTATACGGTAACGTGTTAGATCCAGTGATTCTTCAAGATGCGGGAATTGATCAGTCCGATTTAATGATTACATTGACCAATCAAGATCAGGTTAATCTCTTAAGCGCTATTATTGCTAAAAGATTGGGCTGCAAAGCCAATATGGTATTGATTAATAATGTTGCCTATCAAGAATTTAGTCGTGCTGTTGGTGTGGATGCATATCTTAATCCCCATAGCGTTACAATATCGAGAATTTTGCAACAAATGCGCCGTGGGCGTATTCGTTCTGTTCATTCAGTTTTTAATGGCCGAGCAGAAATTATTGAAGCTGAAGTGATGCAAACATCTTCATTAGTTGGTAAGTCATTATCAGAGCTCAATTTATCAGATGGTTTGAGAATTGGTGCAATTTATCGCAATAAGACAATAATACAGCTTTCGGCAGATACGCGTATTTTGTCTGGTGATAGAATAGTGATTTTTGCTCTTGCTGATAGGGTTCGTGATGTTGAACAACTCTTTCGCGTAAGTTTAGAATATTTTTGATGTATTATCTATGGATATTTGTACTTTTTGGTATAGTGGACAATTAAGATTGGTGGATAGGCTTTGTTTGTCTTCAATGGTTAAAACTGGACAGCGCGTTAAGCTTTTTAGTTATGATAAAAAAATAGATAATCTCCCTGCTGGTGTTGAGCTGCATGAAGCCGAATCAATTTTACCACGCTCAGCAATTTATCGCCTTGATCCCGATTTTTCTGATGATAAACTAGGGTGTACAATTGTTCAGTTCTCGGATTTTTTTCGTGTTATGCTGATGAAATATCAACAAGGTGTTTGGTTAGATACAGATGTTTACCTTGTTAAACAATTTCATCCAGATGCCGATAAGGTTTGGTTGGCAAGAGAAAATAATACAAGAGTAGGCGTTTCTGCACTTTATTTTCCGCCCAATAACCCTATTATAAAAATATTTGAAGATTATTGGGCAGGCACAGAAATTATTCCTCATTGGCTTGGGTTTAAGCGTCGTGTTTGGAGACCGTTCTGGTTAAAGAGGAAAAAAATGCCGATTTTACCGGGAAATCTTGGCGTTACAATATTTGGCAATGATGGTATTTCACGATTAGCAAAACGATATGGTTTTTTTCATGAAGCAAGGGAAAAGGAAACTTTTTATTATTGGACTGGGCGAAAAACTGAACGTATTTTTGAACCAGCTTTTGGCGTAAAGCCGCTTACAGATTCACGCTTGATAGGCTTTCATATTCACAGAAAGACAAAGACCACGAAAAGACCTCAGGAAGGAAGTTTTTACCATTGGGCGGTATCTCGCATTCCTGATGTTCATCATTTGTTTAGGTAGAGTTATTATTGCTATTTTAACTATTGAGATTTTAATCTATCTTATACATCTCTTGATTGTAGCTTGCACAAGAGAGTAATGTTAGCATATGGATAAAAACATTGAATGTGTAAAGAGCGGTTGTTATATGAACGGAAAGTAAAAATATGAGTGATCCAATGAAAACAGCATTAAGCCTTGTTCCTATGGTTATTGAACAAACCAATCGTGGTGAGCGGGCCTATGATATTTTTTCCCGTCTTTTAAAGGAGCGGATTATTTTTATTAATGGTCCTGTTGAAGATGGTATGGCAATGCTTGTTTGTGCACAATTGCTTTTCTTAGAAGCGGAAAATCCTAAAAAAGAAATTAGTCTTTATATTAATTCTCCAGGTGGTGTCGTAACATCTGGTATGGCTATTTATGATACTATGCAGTTTATTCGCCCTCCTGTTTCTACGCTTTGCATGGGGCAAGCGGCATCTATGGGGTCTTTATTGTTAACAGCTGGAGCAAAAGGTCATCGTTTTACATTGCCAAACGCACGCATTATGGTGCATCAACCATCTGGAGGTTTTCAAGGTCAAGCTTCAGATATTGAGCGACATGCGCAAGATATTATAAAGATGAAACGGCGTTTAAATGAAATTTATGTCCAACATACGGGGCAAGATTATGAGGTTATAGAGAAAACTCTCGATCGCGATCATTTTATGACAGCAGAAGAAGCCAAAGCGTTTGGCTTAGTTGATGATGTTATACAATATCGTGCAGAAACTGAAAAAGAAGAAAAAGATTAAGAATTTTTATAGAAAAAACAGCTACTTTAAATCAAAGAGTTTTATAAAAAATATCGCAAAATAAGAGAAACACCTAAAAATATTGAGACATGCATGGTTTTCTATATGTCTTTTAGTTTTCATGATGAAAAGCTTCCTTTGAAAAGGCAAAGTATTCATATATCGTGGTGAAAGGAAAGAAAAATGAGCAAAATTAGCAATAGCGGGAACGAATCAAAAAATACTCTCTATTGCTCGTTCTGCGGCAAGAGTCAGCATGAGGTGCGTAAGCTCATTGCGGGGCCTACTGTATTTATCTGTGATGAATGTGTAGAGCTTTGCATGGATATTATTCGGGAAGAAAATAAGTCTTCTGGGGTTAAGGTGCGTGATGGTGTTCCTACGCCACAGGAAATTATAACAGTTCTTGATGATTATGTTATTGGTCAGCAGCATGCGAAGCGTGTTCTTTCTGTTGCTGTGCATAATCATTATAAACGGTTGGCGCATCAGTCTAAAAGCAATGATATTGAGTTGGCAAAATCAAATATTCTTCTTGTTGGTCCAACGGGCTGCGGTAAAACTTATCTCGCACAAACATTAGCACGTATTATTGATGTACCTTTTACGATGGCGGATGCGACCACTTTGACTGAAGCAGGTTATGTGGGGGAAGATGTTGAAAATATTATTCTTAAGCTCCTTCAAGCAGCAGATTATAATGTTGAACGTGCACAGCGTGGTATAGTTTATATCGATGAGGTTGATAAGATTTCTCGTAAAGCAGATAATCCTTCTATTACAAGAGATGTTTCGGGGGAAGGAGTTCAGCAAGCGTTATTAAAAATTATGGAAGGAACGATTGCTTCTGTTCCTCCTCAAGGTGGACGTAAGCATCCGCAACAAGAGTTTCTTCAGGTTGACACCACAAACATCTTATTCATTTGTGGGGGAGCTTTTGCAGGTTTAGAACGGATTATTTCAGGGCGTGGTGAAAAAACTTCTATTGGTTTTTCTGCGACCGTTAAGGCTCCTGATGAGCGTTGTGTCGGTGAAATTTTTCGTGATTTAGAGCCTGAAGATCTTATAAAATTTGGTTTAATACCAGAATTTATTGGACGCCTTCCTATAGTCGCTACCTTAGAGGATTTAGATGTTAACGCCCTCATGCAAATTTTATCACAACCTAAAAATGCGTTAGTAAAGCAATATCAGCGTCTTTTTGAAATGGAGAATGTCGAGTTAGCATTTCATGAAGATGCTTTACGTGTTATTGCAAAGAAAGCAATTGAACGTAAAACTGGTGCTCGTGGTTTGCGTTCAATTATGGAGAAGATCCTTCTTGAGACGATGTTTGAGCTACCGGCTCTTGAAGGCGTTCAAAAAGTGGTTATTTCGAGTGATGTCGTTGATGGGAAAGCGCGTCCTCTTTATATTTACTCAGAACGTGCAGAAGATAAAGAAAATGTATCAGCATGACATTGTGCGATGCACAATATAAAAGGTGGTAATGAATGGTATTTGATGGGTGTTTCTAATAATATCATTATAATGCTTGATTTATGTATGAGTAATTACCACTTCATGTACAGTGAAGAGCTGAGGTTTTCTAAAGGTGAGCTGGTTGTTGTAGGTAGCTCATAGGCTCCAGAAAGGAGAGTTATGCAATATATTGATGAAAAGACAGATGAAGTAAGAGATGGGGTTTATGCTGTTTTACCTCTTCGTGATATTGTTGTCTTCCCCCATATGATTGTTCCACTTTTTGTGGGCCGCGAAAAATCAATTCGTGCTCTTGAAGAAACGATGGCGGTTGATAAGCAAATACTATTGGTGACACAAAAAAATGCTTCTGATGACGATCCAAAATCAGAGGATATTTATCATATTGGTACATTTGCTAATATTCTTCAACTTTTAAAGCTTCCTGATGGTACTGTAAAGGTTTTGGTTGAAGGAACTGCACGTGCAAAAATTAGTCAATTTTCTTTAAGTGAAGGTTATCATCAGGCTTTTGCAACTGTTACAGAAGAACCTAGAGAGAGTGATGTTGAGATTGAAGCTCTTTCAAGGTCAGTGATTGCTTATTTTGAAAACTATGTAAAGCTTAATAAAAAAATCTCTCCTGAAGTTGTGAATGCGATTGGCCAGCTTGATAATCCTTCTAAGCTTGCCGATACAATTGCTTCTCATTTGATGATTAAACTTGCAGAAAAGCAGGAAATATTAGAGCTCTTACCTGTGCGGGCCCGTCTTGAACGTGTTTTGTCCTTCATGGAAGGAGAAATTTCTGTTTTGCAGGTTGAAAAACGTATTCGTTCGCATGTTAAACGGCAAATGGAAAAAAACCAACGAGAATATTATCTTAATGAGCAGATGAAGGCTATTCAAAAAGAGTTAGGAGCAGGTGATGATAGCCGAGATGAACTCTCTGAATTAGAAGAACGTATCAAGAATACAAAACTATCCAAGGAAGCGCAGGAAAAAGCTGGAGCAGAATTGAGAAAATTACGGAATATGTCTCCTATGTCTGCAGAAGCGACAGTTGTACGTAACTATCTTGATTGGTTATTAGCAATGCCTTGGGGGAAAAAATCTAAGATTAAAAACAATTTAGATTTTGCTGAAAAGGTCATGAATAATGAACATTTTGGTCTTGAAAAAGTTAAGGAGCGAATTATTGAATATTTGGCCGTACAAAGTCGCGCGTCAAAGATAAAAGGCCCCATTATTTGTTTGTTAGGTCCTCCAGGTGTTGGGAAAACATCATTAGCGCGCTCTATTGCAAAGGCAACGGGGCGTGAGTATGTTCGTATCTCATTGGGAGGTGTCCGAGATGAAGCAGAAATTCGTGGACATCGCCGAACATATATTGGCTCGATGCCTGGAAAAATTATCCAGTCTATGAAAAAAGCAAAAAAATCTAATCCGCTTTTCTTGCTTGATGAAATTGATAAAATGGGACAAGATTTTCGTGGCGATCCTTCATCTGCTTTATTAGAAGTTCTTGATCCTGAACAAAATGGTACGTTCATTGATCACTATTTGGAAGTTGAATATGATCTTTCTGATGTCATGTTTATCACAACTGCCAATACGCTTAATATTCCAGGTCCGTTAATGGATCGTATGGAAATTATTCGTATTGCTGGTTATACTGAATGTGAGAAAATGGAAATTGTTAAACAGCATCTTTTTCCAAAGGCACTAAAAGATCACTGTTTGTCTAAAAAAGAACTCAGTATTTCTGATGGAGCACTAAGGTCAATTATTCAGTTTTACACACGTGAGGCAGGCGTTCGTAACCTTGAGCGTGAACTCATGAAAATTTCCCGCAAATCCGTTACAAAAATTCTCAAAACGCATCAAAAATCTGTAAAAGTTACAGAAAGTAATATTCATGATTTCTTGGGTGTTAAACGTTATCATTACAATCAGATTGAAGGCGAAAATCAAATTGGTGTTGTGACAGGCCTTGCGTGGACAGAAGTCGGCGGAGAGTTATTGACCATTGAAGGAGTTATGATGCCCGGCAAAGGTAAGATGACTGTAACTGGAAATTTACGTGATATTATGAAAGAGTCCATTTCAGCGGCCGCATCTTATGTGCGTTCTCGTGCTGTTGATTTTGGTATTGAGCCTCCACTTTTTGAAAAACGCGATATCCATGTTCATGTTCCAGAGGGTGCGACACCAAAAGATGGTCCCTCTGCTGGGATTGCAATGGTGACAGCAATTGTGTCGGTCCTTACAGGAGTAGCTGTGCATAAAGATATTGCAATGACTGGTGAAATTACTTTACGTGGACGCGTTTTACCCATTGGTGGATTAAAAGAAAAACTCTTAGCAGCTCTTCGAGGAGGGATAAAAAAAGTACTTATTCCTGAAGAAAATGCAAAAGATTTGGTTGATATTCCTGATGATGTCAAAAATAATATGGAAATTATTCCGGTAAATCATGTGAGTGAAGTTTTGAAACACGCTTTGGTTCGTTTTCCAGATACTATTGAATGGAAAGAACCCTCTACAGTGGCTGTCCCAATCCGGTCAGAGAGCAGTGATAGTGACGGAATACAGATTGCGCACTGATTCACTTATCTCATTTATAACGGCATTTTTTAGGTGGCAGAAGGCGTTGTTGAGGTTATTATTTTGTTTTTTGTTGGAAAAAGTGAAAAATTCCGTGAATAACTGTGATTATTGCTAAAAAAACAATGTTTTGGATAAAAATAAGACTTCTGTTTGCTGTACTTTTCAATAAACTGACCAATAACATGATTAAGTCATGTTCAGGTAATATAGGGAAAGGAAATATTTTATGAATAAAAGTGAATTGGTTAGCTCCGTTGCTGAAAAGGCAGGTGTTTCGAAAGCGCAAGCTGGTGCTGTTGTTGATGCTTTTATGGCTTCTGTAACAGAAGCTTTAGCTTCAGGGGGAGATGTTCGTCTTCCAGGTTTTGGCACTTTTGAAGTTTCTCATCGTGCTGCAACAAAGGGGCGTAATCCTTCAACTGGTGCTGAAATCGATATTCCAGCACGTTCTGTACCCAAATTTTCTGCAGGAAAAAGCCTTAAAGAAGCAGTTAATAAAAAATAATTTAAGCTACATTAAAAAAACCCGATTTATTTATAAGCGGGTTTTTTTAACACATGTGTTATGCGCATTTTTCATATAAAACTTTGAGATCTTTGCGATACTTTTTATTTTCATGTATTGCTGGTATTTTTGAAAATGATTTTAAGTTTTGTATAAAATACTGTCAGCTTAAAATATATTGTTTTTAGTCATTTTCAATGAAATATTGCACTGTATTAATTGAGCACGGGTATGGCTTATAAAATGTAATATTAACTTTTATTACGCTGAAGTGTTACGGTATTTATTTCAAAACAAGATCCGTAAATAATATGAGGCGGAAAACTCTGTAAAGTCCATAAAAGTTATTATATATCACCATTTACGCTTAATAAAAGTGCATGTTGGTGCCACCGTGCTATCTATTTTCTCAGTTCCTATAATGTTGCGACTAGCCCCAGATATCTGAGACGAGTGCATAAGGGATAGTTTTATTCTTTTACTCTTATACGCCAACCTTTCTTGTGACACACCAAGAGGATAATTTTATTGATTTATTAGAGAGCCTGAAATGAAAGAATCTTTTGATATTCAGATTTGGTTTTCAATATTGTGATTTTTCTTGGCATTTGAGAGGGGAGAGATAGCTCCAGCTCTATCCTACAAATATTTTTTCCATATCTTTATTTCACTTGTGATATGCAAGCGAGTATTTTTCCTTCATCATACAAGAGTTAAAATGAGAGAACATCACAAATTTTGAGGGAGGAAGTTACAAAACAGAAAAATTACTCTTATAAAATAATATACATTACGTAATATAAAAACTATTAATAAAGATAGTACAGTATTACGTGTGTATTTTTCATCTATTTTTTTGATTATTCATAATATATTTATATGATTATTTTTTTAGTCATTAAATCATATTAAATTGTTGATAGCGGTAAAGGTTTTTTATAGCCAAAAGTTATTTCACAGCACCTACATAATTGAATAAATGATGAAATGTAGGTAGTATTTATTGATTGGAGGAGACAGTCTTTAAAAGGCTTTAGAATGATTTTTTCACGAGAGTCATAAAGATCTATTCAGTAGGTGAGAGGCGAATCGTATGTTTTTTATAAACAGGAGCTCTTTGATTCTTTATCTGCTAACCACTGAGTACAATCATTGAGAGCTCTCGCTGTTATGGCTTGTTTTTTTACTAATTTTTTTTCTTTACTTGGTAAGCGTTTCCCTGAATGTTTAATAGAAGCAATAGGGGGAAAAAGTCCGAAATTGATATTCATTGGCTGAAAAGACTGTGTTTCTGCTTTTTCATCTATGATGTGTCCCCCCGTAATATGATTCAAAAGGGCTCCGAATGCTGTAGTTTGTGGGGGGAGGCAAGGGGAAATATGATGATATTCGGCAGCAGCAAAACGTCCAGCAAGAAGCCCTATTGCCGCTGATTCTACATAACCTTCACATCCGGTAATTTGCCCTGCAAAGCGTAGTTGTCTTTTTTGTTTTAAACGAAGGGTTTGATCAAGAATAATTGGCGAGTTGAGGTAGGTATTGCGGTGAAGACCACCAAGACGCGCAAACTCTGCTTTTTCAAGACCGGGAATCATTCTAAAAATACGAATTTGTTCACCATATTTCAGTTTTGTTTGAAAGCCGACCATATTATAAAGCGTTCCAAGTTTATTATCTTGGCGTAATTGAACGACAGCATAGGGTTTAACTGTAGGGTTATGGGCATTAGTTAAGCCCATAGGTTTCATAGGACCATGTCTTAACGTTTCAAGTCCGCGCTCAGCCATAATTTCAATGGGGAGGCATCCATCAAAATAGGGCGTTTTTTCAAAGTCACGAAACTCTGTTTTTTCAGCATTTTTTAACGCTTCAACGAATGTTTCATATTGTTCTTTGTTGAGAGGACAATTAAGATAATCTTTTCCCGTTCCCTCAGGACCAATTTTATCATAGCGAGATTGATACCAACAAATGTTGATATCAATACTGTCGGTATGGATAATAGGTGCAATCGCATCAAAAAAAGAAAGAGCTTTTATACCGGTTATTGCTTGTAATTTTTGAGCAAGTGCAGGCGATGTAAGGGGGCCCGTTGCAATGACAACATGTTTCCAAGCTTTAGGAATTTCTTGAACTTCTTCACGTTTGATTGTTATAAGGGGGTGGTTTTCGAGTGCTGTCGTAACGGTTTTTGAAAATCCATCACGGTCAACAGCAAGAGCACTCCCTGCGGGAACTTTGTTGGCATCAGCAGCTTTCATAATTAACGATTTTGCTAATCGCATTTCAGCATGTAAAAGCCCTACGGCATTTGTTAATGAATCATCGCAACGAAACGAATTTGAACAAACCAGTTCTGCCAATTTATCGGTTTTATGGGCATCTGATTTTTTTTCGGGTCGCATTTCATGCAAAACAACAGGAATTCCTGATTGAGCGATTTGCCAGCTCGCTTCACACCCCGCAAGACCGCCACCGATGATATGAATTGGGATATCAAATGTCTTTAACATAATTGACTTTTAGCGTAAGCAGTTATGTATGAAAAGCATAGATTTTGTTTTTTTTTAATATATTTGTTTGCTTTTTTTCTGTAATTAATGGTATAGAAACGCCGCTTGTATAAGGTTATTAGCTTGTAAGTTTGAGCGGATGTGGCGAAATTGGTAGACGCACCAGATTTAGGTTCTGGCGGGAGACCGTGGGGGTTCGAGTCCCTCCATCCGCACCAAAGCAATCCCTTAGGTGCTACGGATTTCTACGTGTCTGAAATTCCGCTTCATGGTAAATGTAACACTCGAAGTGTTAGAATGTAATGATTATTAGAGTGGGTTGATCCCTCTCCTTAGAAAAATGAAGGTGTTTAATGCAGGTTACCGAGACGCTTAATGAAGGACTGAAGCGCGAAATTAAGATCGTGGTTCCAGCGAAAGATTTAGAAGAAAAGTTGAATGAACGATTGGATGATACCAAGGGAAAAATCAAGCTTAATGGTTTTCGTCCCGGTAAAGTGCCTAGTGGGCATTTGCGAAAAATGTATGGTAAATCCTTTATGGCGGAGATTCTCAATGAGATACTCAGTGATGCACCCGGTTCTATTTTAGCAGACCGCAATGAACGTGCAGCGATGCAGCCAAAAATTGATATAGATGAAGATGAAAAAATTCTAGATGGCAAAGCTGATTTTACTTTTAGTTTAAAGTATGAAGTTTTACCAAAAATTGACATTAAAGATTTTGAACATATTAAGGTTATCCGTGAAATTGCAATTATTCCTGAACAGGATATTGATGATCAAGTCAATCGCGTCCTTTCTTCTACGCGTAATTATTCCCTAAAAGAGGGGAATTCTGAAGAAGGTGATCGCATTACCATAGATTATCAAGGTAAGCTTGAAGGCGTTCCATTTGAAGGTGGGACAGATAGTGATGCACAACTGATTCTTGGGTCAAAACAATTTATTCCTGGTTTTGAAGAGCAATTGGTTGGTGTGAAAGCTGGGGATGTAAAAACGATTTTTGTTAAATTTCCTGATAATTACAGTGCAGCACATTTGGCGGGACGGGAAGCAGAGTTTGACATTACTATCAAAGCTGTTTTTAAACCAGATGAATTAAAAATTGATGATGAAGCAGCGCAAAAAGTTGGTTTAGAGTCTCTAGATCGCTTACGTGAGGTCGTTCGTGGGCAGATTGAAAGCCAATATGGTTCAGTGACACGTCAAAAAGTTAAGCGTCAAATTCTTGATGCTTTAGATGCTGATTATAATTTTGAGATTCCTGAAGAACTTTTAGAAGTTGAGTTTAACAATATATGGGCTCAGGTTAATGATGATTTGAAAAAGGCTGGGCGCAGTTTTGAAGATGAAGGTATTACAGAAGAAAAGGCACGGGAGGAATATCGTGTCCTTGCGCAGCGTCGTGTTCGTCTTGGTTTGGTGCTTTCTGAAATTGGAATGAAGGTTGGTGTTAAAGTTAGTGAGGATGAGCTAAAAGCAGCCGTTTTTGATCAGGTTCGCCAGTATCCTGGACAAGAGAAAGAGATTATGGATTTTTTCCGTAGGACTCCGGAAGCTGTTGAAAATCTACGTGCTCCGATTTTTGAAGAAAAGGTCATTGATCATTTATTAGCACAGATAAAAGTCACAGATAAAGAAGTGACGGTTGAAGAGTTGATGAAAGAATATGACGAATCAGATGTTCCTGAAGAAAAGCCGGCAAAGAAAAAGTCTGCAGTGAAAGAAACGTCTACAGAGAAAAAACCAGCTAAGAAAAAGGCTCCTAAAAAAGCTTAATATTTATGCAAACAGAACAAGCCCGATAGAAACGGGCTTGTGTTGTAAGATTTATATCCTGGGGTTACACTGAGAGAATGGTTTTAGATAAGCCATGAGTATATTTTAAAATATTGGTAGTGGATTGGCAATGAGCATCATTGATACGCGTACTCCTGATTCTAAGCGTTTTATTTCTGGAGTTACAGGTGATTGGGAAGTCATCATTGGCATGGAAGTTCATGCGCAAATCATATCAAATTCAAAACTTTTTTCAGGAGCATCAACAGAATTTGGTGCAGAGCCGAACAATCATGTATCACTTATTGATGCAGCCATGCCAGGTATGTTGCCTGTTCTTAATCAAGAATGTGTTCGTCAAGCGGTTCGAACGGGGTTAGGATTAAAGGCGCATATTAATTTAAAGTCTGTTTTTGATCGCAAAAATTATTTTTATCCAGATTTACCGCAGGGGTATCAGATTTCTCAATTTCGCTATCCCATTGTGGGAGAGGGAAAGATTATCATATCTGTTGGTCCAGATTCGAATGGCCAATTTGAGGATATTGAAGTGGGAATTGAGAGGTTGCATCTTGAACAGGATGCTGGAAAATCGATGCACGATCAACATCCAACGATGTCTTTTGTAGATCTTAATCGTTCTGGTGTTGCTCTTATGGAAATTGTTTCCAAACCTGATATGCGCTCATCAGATGAAGCCAAAGCCTATATGACAAAATTGCGTACGATTGTTCGTTATTTGGGCACTTGCGATGGCAATATGGATGAAGGTTCTATGCGTGCAGATGTCAATGTATCTGTTCGTCGTCCTGGTGAAGATTTTGGAACGCGCTGTGAAATTAAAAATGTTAATTCTATTCGCTTTATTGGTCAAGCAATTGAGTATGAAGCGCGTCGTCAGATCGCAATTTTAGAAGATGGAGGCGTCATAGATCAAGAGACTCGGCTTTTTGATGCCGCTAAAGGTGAAACGCGTTCTATGCGCTCAAAGGAAGAAGCGCATGACTATCGTTATTTTCCTGACCCTGATCTTTTACCATTAGAATTTGATCAAGCATTTGTGGATGCTTTGGCAGCGGACTTACCAGAATTGCCTGACGCTATAAAAGCACGTTTTATTAAGGAAATGGGATTGACAGTGTATGATGCTTCCATTCTTGTGACAGAAAAGGCTATTGCTGATTATTTTGAAGAGGTAGCGCGTGGGCGTGATGGAAAAATAGTTGCCAATTGGGTGATTAACGACCTTTTAGGGGCTTTAAATAAAGATAATCGTGAGATTGAAGAGTCCCCAGTATCGCCAAATCAATTGGGAAGTATTATTGATCTCATAAAAGAAGGAGTTATTTCTGGAAAAATTGCCAAAGATCTTTTTGAGATTATTTGGAATGAGGGGGGTGATGCACGCCAAATTGTAGAAGAGCGAAATATGAAGCAGGTAACGGATACAAAGGCTATTGAAAGAGCTGTTGATGAGATCGTTGCTAATAATTCTGATAAAGTTGCGCAAGCAAAGCACAAACCTGCTTTAGCTGGTTGGTTTGTTGGACAGGTAATGAAAGCAACAGGTGGTAAGGCAAATCCCCAAGCTGTTAATGAATTGGTTAAGATGAAACTTGGCATAGATTAAATTTTTATGGGGTGGAGAAGAAGCCATACATATGATATCTTCTTGAAATTAAAGGATAGCACGTTAACCTATCAATTGGAATTGTAGTTGAATTTACGAGTAACTTTTTCGATAATTTCAATCGTTAATAATTTTATTCCAACGATTAATTTCATGAGCGCACTAAATGAATGGAATAGCAGATGGCTCGTTTTTTTAAGCAAATCTTCACATGGTGGAATGGCAATACCATTGGTACGCGTTTTTTCACATGGCGCAAAGGTAAGCGGATAGGGGAAGATCAATTTGGAAATATATATTATGAAGG
Source organism: Bartonella sp. CL436QHHD (assembly GCF_042195105.1). NCBI lineage: Bacteria > Pseudomonadati > Pseudomonadota > Alphaproteobacteria > Hyphomicrobiales > Bartonellaceae > Bartonella > Bartonella sp. CL436QHHD. Next base: position 53,773 of record NZ_JBHINR010000085.1, read on the forward strand.
AGGACTTCATAAGGATGGTTATCCGCACCGTTGGGTTATCTATAAAGACTATTCTGAGGCCTCTACTATTCCACCAGGTTGGCACGGCTGGATTCATCATCGCTGTGAGTGTCCACCAACACAGGAGGATTATCATCCTTATGAATGGGAAAAGCCTCATGTTGCAAATATGACAGGAACAAGTGAGGACTATCGACCAAAGGGGGCTATCACTTCCAATGGAGAGCGTTCTTGTGTGCATGAAGATTATGATGCGTGGTCACCTAAAAAATAACATGTTTTAATGTGCGTGTGTATTTTTGTCTTATTTGACTCTATGTTATGAAAAGAATTATTTTTTTAAGGTGCGATTGATTTTGATATGATGAGATTTTTTTTATTGTTAGGGGTGAGGCATTTTTTATATATTTTTTTAATGGGAATTTTAGTGTTTTTATCCTTAAATAGTGGAGTGCGGGCTGAACGTATTAGCAATGGAATTGCTGTTTTTGCGGGTCTTGACAAAATCACGGGGCGGACTACACGTTTTGAAGTTACTCTTGGTAAAATTTATCAGTACGGTGCATTACAGGTAACTCCACGTGCGTGTTATACGAGCTCTAAAGATGAACCCACGCGTACAACAGGTTTTGTTGAAGTCAATGAAGTGACATTAGATAAAAAAATACGGCGTATTTTTACAGGATGGATGTTTGCGGATAGTCCTGGTTTGAACGCTGTTGAGCATCCTATTTATGATGTATGGTTAAAGGATTGCAAGCAGAATTCTCAAGATCTTCCTCTTCAATGATTAGTGTATTATCTATTTATAATACATTGATTTATAATGGTTATTTATCATTTTACAACTTAATAGGAGGTTCAAATTCCTATGATTACCTCATTTAAAATTTTTTATATTGAATTGATCCAAACTATTCTCTTGCGCGTTAAAAGTGACGGATGTGTAAATAAGACTGTCTAAGAAAGGAATAAAAAACTCCGTCATGAACTGTTTAAATTCAAAGATGCATCATTAGAATAAACATATTTTTTCAGTGTTTCATAAGAGACAGTTCTTGAATTATATCTGTAAAAGGTTGAAATGAAAGGCTTGTTTATATTTGTTAAAGAGATGAACTGACGCTTTTGCATTTATGAGGGAAACAGACTATCAAGTAAGTAATTCATCATGAAACACTAATTATTATATCTAGAGAACGCTGTATTGGTATTTTTTCTCATAGAGATGTCGCTTTTCGTTCAAAGCGTAGAAGCAATGCAGGCTATATTAATGGAAAAATTGAGATTTAAGATTCTTTAAAGTTTATCAATCGAAGTATAGCTTGGTTAAAAAATGCAATAATCAATATATTTCTAGTAAGAAAATAATGTTTATATATTTTTATTATATACCACACTCATAAGTGAGTTTGTCTATTTGTAAGTTCTTGTATATTGCATGATAACTTCACATTTAAGTAAGCAGAATACCATTAAGTTTGTAAATCATATTCTTGGTATCCATGTTTTTTAAAATCTTTTGTATAAAATACACGTGTTTTCATGTAGAGCTATTGAAAATTTTAAAAGAGGCCTCGAAGAGGCGTTAAAAAGATTTTGCATCACTGGGAGTGGTATATTTCTTTTGTATAAAGAATAACCCATTTTCTGAAAAATACGAGATTTTATACAATGAAAGTTTCTAGTCACCACCATAATGATGTTTCCCGATTGCCGAAACAACCTAAAGAACCTTTATTGAATGTTCCATTTATTATAGTTGTTTTGATAGCATTTTGTTTTTGTCTTTATTGCATTTCTCAGTATTTTTTTTCTCATCAGTTTTATGTTGAAAGCCTTGAGTTTTTTTCATTTATACCAGCATTGTTTAAGAGGGATCCTGTAGCATTTTGTTATACCATGGTGAGTTATTCATTTATGCATAGTAGTTTTAAACATGTTGCTCTTAATATGGTTTGGCTTTTGGTTTTTGGCTCTCCTTTAGCAAGGCATTTTGGTGTTTTACGTTTTTTAATTTTTTGGGTGTTAACGGCAGTTATTTCTGTTTTGACTTATTTTACATTTCATCAAGAAAGTACCATATCACTTATTGGGGCGTCAGGTGCCGTATCTGGAATGATGGGTGCTATTGCACGTTACGGTTTTCCTAGTGGTAATCTAGCTGTCAATGCGCAGAACGAAAAACTTTTAGGACCTTTATTATCTGTCAAAAAAGCTCTGTGTTCTAAGGGGGTTCTTGTTTATATGAGTGTATGGCTGACGACTGATTTGATCATAGGTATTTCTTCTATTTTGTTTGAAGAAAATGGCATCTCAATAGCATGGGAAGCTCATATTGGCGGGTTTTTTGCGGGTTTTTTGTTGGTTGGTTTTTTTGATGTTTCACAAAAAATTAAAAACTAGAATCTAAGATATTGATGTGCCACATAAAGAGCTATTGTTGCTGCATTTGAAACATTTAATGATTTAATATTTCCAGGCATGTCAAGGCGTGTTAAAGCGCAAACGGTTTCGCGTGTTTTTTTACGTAAACCTTTACCTTCTGCTCCTAAAACAAGAGCAATTTTATTCCCTGTTAATGCTGTTTCTAGAGGTTGGTCACCTTCTGAATCGAGACCAAAGCTTGTAAAACCTGTTTGATGAAGTTCTTGAAGAGCTTCAGCGAGGTTTCGTACGGTAATATAATGAATCATTTCCAGAGCTCCAGATGCCGCTTTCGCAAGAACACCGCTTTCGTGGGGAGAGTGACGGCAAGTTGTAATAAGTGCTTTAGCTTTCAATGCAACTGCAGAGCGCATAATAGCGCCAACATTATGTGGATCGGTAATTTGATCCATGACAATGACCAGATCAGTATTGGTTAGTTCCGACAGTTTGCATGGTTTGAGGGGGAGAGTTTCCAGAACAATACCTTGATGAACAGCCTCACTTCCAACAAGCGAATCAAGATATTTGGGGGTGCATAATGTAACAGAGCAAGGATAATCTGATTCGGATATATTTAATCGTTTTAAGGCATTTTGTGTAACGTAAAGACATTTTAAAATTCTTTTTGGGTTTTCTAAAGCAGCCTGAACAGAATGAATGCCATAAAGATGGATGATCCCTTGCTGTAAAGAAGCAGCTTTCTTCTTTGGGTGTGTAAAAGATCGAGAAGCAGAGCCTTTTGTATCGCGATATCGGCGACGCAAACGAGCATAATGAGAATTTTGTGATGTTTTTTCTTTCATAGCTTCTTTATAGCGTGTTAATAAGAAAAATAGAGAGAAAAAAATCTATGATTTAAAATTATGAGCAGGAAATTTGTACAGAATTGTATTTATTCTGTTGACAGATACAATAGTAATCGTCATAACCACATCGCAATCAGATTGAATTGAATGGGTATTCAAGATGGTTGTCGTGATGTCTCATTGCGTGACTTTATCGGTGTAATGGAGGGGTGCCCGAGTGGTTAAAGGGGGCGGACTGTAAATCCGTTGCGTATGCTACGTTGGTTCGAATCCAACCCCCTCCACCATTCATCGAAGGAGAGTTAGTACGTGGGTTCATGCGGGTATAGCTCAATGGTAGAGCAGCAGCCTTCCAAGCTGAATATGCGGGTTCGATTCCCGCTACCCGCTCCAAATGGTTGTTGATGATTGGGCAAATAGGTATGATGGAGGATATTCCATTTATAGATTGGGTGGGGTTTTGCCTCTAAGAGTTGTGGTTATTGGGCTGTTTACAGTCTGGTCAGACTCATTTTTGCAGGACTGACCCTAGGTGCTAACAAAAATAGGGAATAAAACAAGAGATTAATAGCAATGGCGAAGAGCAAGTTTGAACGAACAAAACCGCATGTTAATATTGGTACGATTGGTCACGTTGATCATGGGAAGACCTC
>NZ_JBHINR010000076.1:0-31971 GCF_042195105.1 Bartonella sp. CL436QHHD
TTTGCTTCATATTCTTTCTGAAGTTCTAAAAATGCTAACCGCATGTTTTCACAATTTTTTGAAGTTCCTGCAAATCCACATCTAGCATCCCACTCTAAGCGTAAATTTTTATCTTTTTTAAATTCTGCGACGCTATAGGTTTTTTCACAGCCAGCAGCGATAATTCCAGTGCCAAGTAGCAATGTTGTTATGAGAACTTTATTCATCGATATTTCCCCTTCTTTCTTTCAGTTTTACAAGGTTTGAGCACAATCTTTAAATTCTGCTTGTGTTATCGGTTTTTATAACCAGTGATGATAAATCTAGAGCACAGACATAATGTTGCCATAAATATATTGTATAATCTGTAAGGTTCTTTAAGTTGAGCAGCTAAAGCGCAGTAGCGATGTGTAATGGTGCTATCCATTGTTTTTGTAAGGGGCTTCATCAACATATCATCTATGTCAGTAAATACGCCTTTGGTTATTATTGCCATTTAGATGCTCCGCTATTTATCGTGTATTAATGATTATTTTGTTCTTCTGCCGCGCTCTCTTTTGCTCTTCGTTCTTCTTCAGCGCGTGTTTCCGCTCTTTGTTTTTCGAGTATTTTTTGAGTCTCAGCTCTCATTTTTTCAAGATCAGCTTTTTGTTTCGCCATAAATTCTTCATATCTTTTGCGATTGTTCTCTTCCGCTTGACGCTCTCTTTCTGCTGCTTGTGCCTGACGTTCCTTATCAAGTTCTAAAAATGCTAACCGCATGTTTTCACAATTTTTTGAAGTTCCTGCAAATCCACATTTCGCATCCCACTCTAGGCGTAATTTTTCATCTTTTTTAAATTCAGCGACGCTGTAGGTTTTTTCGCAACCAGCCGTGATCATCCCTGTGCAAAGTAGCAATGTTGTTACGAGAACTTTATTCATTATTTATTGTCCTGTTGTTGTTTAGCGCGCTCTTCTGCTTCTCGTTCTTCTCGCCTTTTATTTATTTTCTCTAGAGCTTTATTATAATTTTCTAACGCTCTCTTAGAATGTTCTTCATCAAGTTCCTTCGCGGCTTGTCGCACATTTTGACAATTTTTCGAATTATCAGAAGCTCCACACTTCCATTGAAACTCTCTTATTAAGCTTTCATTTTTTTTAAATTCTTCTACGCTGTAGGTTTTTTCACAGCCAGCAGCGATGAGCCCAGTGCAAAGTAGCAATGTTGTTATGAGAACTTTATTCATTATTTATTGTCCTGTTGTTGTTTAGCGCGCTCTTCTGCTTCTCGTTCGGCTTGTTCTTTTGCTTTTTCTTCAGCTTCTTTTTTTTCTATTTCAGCTTGCCTTTTTTCAAAATCAATTTTCCATTTTTCATGTCTAGCTCGTAGTTTGGCTCGATATTCTTCTAGCGCTTTACGATCTTCTTCTTCGCGTTCACGCGCTCTTTCTTCAGCTTTTGCTTCATATTCCTTTTCAAGTTCAAGTTGTGCTAATCTTAGGTTTTCACAATTTTTGGCAGTTCCTGCGAATCCACATTTAGCATTCCACTCTTCCATCAATTTTTTATCTTTTTTAAATTCTGCGACGCTATAGGTTTTTTCACATCCAGTGGTGATGAGCCCTGTGCAAAGTAGCAATGTTGTTATGATGATCTTGTTCATATTCAAGCCCCTCTTTTTTCTCGTTTATTGACCACGCATTTTTTGGGCTAAAGCTTTGGTTCGTGCTTTAAATTCTTCTATTTCACGTCTTTCTGCCGCTTTTTCTTCTGCTTGTTGAATCATTGCGGCGGCTTGCATTTGAAGGACTTGTGTTTGGAGTTTTGCTTGTATCGCTTCTAGTTGTGCTTGAATGCCTTGAATTTTACCCGCATCTTCAGTACTTCCAAGTTCGTCAAGAAGCTTGGTAATGTTTTTTTGTGTTTCACTGGCTTCTTCGTAGACGTCTTGTCCTTTTGCTGCTTGTCCTACTACGCGCTGTTCAGCTTTTTTCACTTCCTGTGTGTAAAAAGCATCTACTGCCTCTTTTGAGTCTGCGCCCCCCGCGGGCTCTTTGTATTTAAGTTCTTCTTGCCATTTTTGCGTGTTTTTGCTGCCACCACCGCCGCCACCACCGCCGCTGCCCATCGATTGTTGAAAGTGGTTAAAGTCTGAAGGAAGGGCGCCACTGCTCCCTTGCTTGTTAAACATCTCTTTCAATCCCGAAATGTCAGGCTTGACATTTAAGGAGTTATATAATTGTTTCGCTTGATCGAGTTGGCTCTTTAATTGGTCAAGCTGTTGTGCACCTTGTTGAATTTGTTCTTGCAACTTGTTAAGCTGTTGTTGGCCTTGTTGAACTTGTTTAATCATTTGTCCAAAAGCCTTGGGATCAAATACAATACCGCCAAAACCAAATGAATTGGTTGTTAAACCAAAAGAAATTGCGCAAAGAGCTGTTGCCAATAAAAGTTTTTTCATTGCTTTGACCTTTCTTGAAAAATAGGAAGCCATTTTTCTGGAGATTGTCCAACTTCATCCATAATGGTCTCTAGGAGTTCAATATTCTTGGTGGTGCCACTTAAAATGGCTATTTCATCATCAAAGCCGCGTAAATTTAGCTCTGCTACAACTGAACTTTGTCCTTGTTTGATGAGAAAACGCCGTGACTCACGGCTTAATTCTGATTGTATCAGGTTAAATTCTCTGTCCGATAATTTAAAACCTTCTACATAATCCCCATGATTGCCCTTTTGATTGGGAAAATAAATTTGTGTGGGGCATTGCTCTATAATGGTGTGGGCAATGGTCGAATTGATCGCATCTTTGGGAGATTGCGTTGCAAACAACATCAAACCATTTTGTTTACGGATAGTTTTCAGCCTGTCTTGCGCAAAGGCTTTAAAGGAATCATCCTCTAAGGCTTTCCAAAACTCATCAATGACAATGATAATACGACGTCCATCAATCAGAGACAAAATCCTATGAAAAAGATACATCATTAAGGGGGGACGAATTTCATTATTGTCTAAAAAATCCGTCATGTCATAACCAATAAATTTTGCATCAATGCCAATGTCGTCATCAGGATTGTCAAAAACCCACCCTAAGGCATTGCCTTTACACCATCTTTCTAAACGACCCGCTATCCCCTCCCTGTGCGTGGTGTCAAAAAACATTTGTAAGGCGGAGATCGTCCGTTGTTCTTTTGGCAACAAGGCAAGTTGGTCAACAGCAGCAGAAATATCTTGTCTTTCTGATTCACTGATCTTTTGATCTTCAGACGAAACAAGCTTTATAATCCATTGGCGTAAAAAAACTCTATCTGCTGGATTGTTATAGTCTAAGCCTTTTAGCGGTGCTATGCCTGTCGGTCTACCATTCTTCAAGGGCATATAAGTGCCACCACCCGCTCTGACAAAAAGTTCTGCGCCCCGATCTTTGTCAAAAAAGACCATATTGGGATCATGCTTTTGAAGTTGCGCTAAAAGAAAATTGACAATAACCGTTTTCCCAGAACCAGAGGGACCACAAACAAACGTATTGCCTAAATCACCAAAGTGAAAGTTAAAATAAAACGGTGAACCAGCAGAGGTTTTCATCAAGGCTACCGCTGGTCCCCATACATTGCCATCTATTTTCCCAACCGGAAAAGAATGAAAAGGAGAAAGCGCTGCATAATTGCGGCTTGTTATTGCACCAGAGCGGGTGCGATAAGCATAATTGCCAGGCAATTGTGCCCACCAAGCCGCCGCTAACCCTAAATCTTCCCGCGCAATGACAGCCCCACCATCTGTAAGACGAGAACGCGCTTTGGCAAGATTATCCGCTAACTCTTGCGGCGTATCAGCAAAAACTGCCAATGATAAATGATGCTCCCCTAAAACAAAACGATTGGATTCAAGATCATCAAGCGCATCATCCAGTTCCATAATTTGTGAGCCCGCACGGTCTCCTGCATTGACCATTTGGTTTTGTTTGCGCCCCATAATCTGCTTGGCAATGTTTTTGCTCTTGAAAATAAAAGATTGGGTGAAAATAAACTCAAAGGGAAGGGTGAGCAAACCATCCGCCATGCCTACCCTGGTTTTTGCTGGATATTCTTTCCAACCAAACATGCCCGCAAACCGCTGTGCCGCCTCGGTGCGTATTTCTATGATCTCTTTTCCAAAAATGAGACGGTCTGAATAAACAGTTGAAGCTATCGTCCCCCATGTGAGAGGGATACGTTCACGACGACCTCCCACCAATTGGTGGATAAACTCACTTTGCTGCGAATAAATATTGCCTTCATGTTCATAAAGACTCAATCTTCTTGCACCATAGCGCTCTAAATTTTGAATAAGATCTGTTGTAATATCTTCAAGCTTGCGAATGGACTCTGCATCAACTTCTGTCTTTTCTTGCTTGGCTTTGCCTAAACGTTTGAAAAACTCCACTAATTTATCCGTTTGATCAACGTGTGGATTCCACAAAATCGAAAGATAAAGCTCATTGCGATAAAGCTCCTGTGAAATCATCCGGTCGCGATATTTATCATCTAATTGCTTGGCAAATGCCGATCTGAAAGTCCCATCCGGATAAACAGTTTCACGCTTTCTGATAATATGGCTATAAAGCGCTATCCGTTCATCCGCTATGTTTTTAAACAGATTATTGAGCTGTTCGTGAAGCACATTCAGATCAATAATATCCGCTGTCTCAAAGTTAATGCCTTCAAGTTTAATAACGCTCATGAGAGCGCGTGAATCCAGCGCAATGATGTGCTTGTTGACATGGCGCACATAAGGAATGATCGCCTCTGGCTGCTTTTCACGTTTGCGCTCTGTTCTATTCATTGTAATTCCTCATAATTACGAATTAATCGTAATGGAGAAATACTTCCCCCACCCCATAGACTCGAATTTCTGGCAAAAATAGATGTCTTTTGCCATGTCAGAAGAATACGAAATTTGTTATGGTCATGCTTTAGGATTTCCTTGAATATGAAATGCAGCATCACACCAAAGGTGATAAGAAAAATATTGCCTGTCATAATAAACAACATCATCGTTCCTATCGCATTTAATCCCATAGCTTCCACCGTCACGCCTGCGATCATTGCAGGGCGCGTGCAAGCAAGAAATAACGTATCTTCTGTTAGCTTGTCGTGCTCTTTCATGGCTTTGAAAGGCTAAAGTTAAGCGAATTAAGACATAAACATTGATGCGATTTGTGGTGCACCAAAAACAATGCCGATGCCAATACAAACAAAGAAAGCTTTACGCATTTCAACATAACCAGCAATCCATGCAAGCCCAATACCAGCAACCGCAATCGTCGCAATCGATTTTGCAATGTTTCCTGTTAAAGCTTTGACTAATTTATCAAGAGCGCCTTCAATTTTTCCAAAGTCACCTGCGGCAAATGCTGGTTCACTCAGTGCGATGAAGGCAATAAACAGCATCAATGCTGCTGTTAACCATTTCTTTTGGGTGTTGGATAGAATAGTTTTTTGTAAGGTATGTTCATTAATGAACGAATTATTCATGTTTTTCATGAAAATTCCCCCGCTTTATGTTTAAGTTGATCATAAAATTAATATTCAAAATATTAATCGGGAATCATATAAATGAAAAAAATATTTTTTTCTATCGATAAATTAATAATATTTAATCTTTTATTATTTAATGAACAAAAATACAGCAATATTCAAAATGATACTTTTAAAATATCTTCGATCAGCGCCTAAATATATTATCTTAATTTGTATTATTATTTTAGGATACTTTTATTTAAGTCAACATAATGAACAACTTACTCAAACTTCTTTTTTAAAAGGATCAGAAAAGACAATTGGAAACCCCGTTCAAAATCCGAAGTCACAATTGATAGATTATGCAAACCAACAAGACGTAAGCCAACAAAATGTGGTATTGCATCCAGAACCACTCGCATCACAATTTTATGAAGAAAATGTGCCGGTCTATTCCGGTGCTATACAGGTTACAAGTGGTGTGACCTTTAAAATGATTACGCTTGTAGATGATGGGTGGAGAAAAAAGATCATCCGTGATATCCGCTTATATGGTGTGGAAAGCTGTGAAATGAGGCAATTTGCCTCACGCAACGGAGTTAAGTGGCCTTGCGGTGCTTTTGTTACGGCTTGGCTTGTTTCAAAAACAATTGATAAAAAGGTTACTTGTCGGCAAGCACGTGTCGTTCAACAGGTTCATTATGCACAATGTTTTGTAGATGGGGTTGATCTGGCGCGGTTGGGGCTTGCTGAAGGGTTGATGGTGTTGACAAAAGATCAGCATCATTTTCCATCCCCAGCAGACTATAAAAACTTACAATCTGCTGCTCAAAAAGCACAAAACGGTTTATGGTCGAGCCAATTTCAACAACCAGAAGATTGGCGAAGAGATCATGGAAGCTATAATCCCATTGACCATAATTAATATTGACCATTATTGATAAAGCGTTCTCTCAAGCGCTATTTAAAAATCAAGACAATATTCTACTGCGAATCTTATCAGAAAAAAGTTAATTATAATCCACACAGTCCTTGGTGGACAACGCTCGTTATGGAAATTTGTTGTGTTTAAAACTCGCTTACGCATATAGGTTGCTCACTACAGCGCTATGGGAGAGCGCGTTTCCTTCCCCTAAACAAAATAGTCATTGTAACAAACATGAGTGTTCAGAAAAATCTGAACACATGCAAACTACTGATGTGACCTATGGTCATGAAAAAAGGTTTATGAAAAAATAGAGAAAAGGTAAAACTGAAAACACCTTGCCTTCAAAAAACAACCAATTGCTTCAAATCAAACCAGAATTTTTAATGTAAGTTTTGCCTTATGTTGTTATGTTCATGAAATATGGGTTGCAATCTGAAAGAGAGTGTAGCGGTTCTATGGAATTTTTAGCAAAATGAAGGGGATTTTTTTTCAGGCTTTTGAAGAAGCTAAAGAGACTATGAGGAAAAAAATGTGCTTTCTTTTGCTATAAAAGAAAGCACACTGAGGGGGAATTTAGAGTGACAGTTTTACATATTTTACTTTGAAAAGCGGTCTTTTTTATCTTTTTTCCACAAAAAATAAGTTGCAAGTCCGAGAATGGGAACACCCAATTTGGCAAAAGGGAGATGTTGACTGAGAGCTGCAAGGCTGGAAACGGTCGCATCTGTCATGAGTTTGTGGCGTTGTTCTTCTGTCTTTTTTTGTTGGTCATAGCGTTGATAAGTTTTGAGAACGCGACTGATAATAAGACCTAATCCTGCAAGAGAAAGACAAATTAAAAACATGATACTGGCGGCAGCAAGAGGCTTCATAACAGAACATAACGCAATAAAACCGATGGTACATAAAAAAAGCAAAGACATGAAGAATGAAATGCCAATAAACCCATAGAAAATTGCTTGAAGGCGTACTTGCTTGACTGTGCTTTTAAGCCCTCCACCGACAAGATGGTTTAAAAGAGGCGCGATAAACTTATGCATTGCTTAACGACGCAGTAATTGAGAAAGAATAAAACCAACCCCTGCGGCAAACAAAACGCTTTTGCCAGGATTTTTGCGAACGCATTGATTCATGGTTTGTTCAAGATCACTGATTTTGTCTTTTGCTTGAGACATCATGTCTTCACCACTTTCTTTCGCTGAGTGATATAGTTTTTCCGCTTTGTCTTTGGCGGCGTTGAATTTGTTTGCACCAAGATCTGTTAGGGTTGAGGTAATCCCTGAAATTTCAGTGCGTAACGTTTCTAATTGTCCTTGTAGGTCTTTTTGTTGGTCTTTTTCTACGGCTGATTTATCGTGCTGTGTTGTTTTATTATGGGCCATGGTATTTTTCCCTCTTGATTCATTATATTTGTATTGGTGTGTTCATAGTGATCATTTGCATTGGAGTGAAAATTTTCACTGCTTGAGTAACGCCAAAAGCTTTTTTTGGTTCCTTTCATTTTGTCGAATTTAAAACTGTTTTTGATAAAATAAATCTTTCCTATACGATATGCTTTGTCTGTAAAGGGTCGCATCTGTTGAGAATTGTCTTATGCTTTTGCAGCAATTTAGCACCATTCTTCAGTTTCTCGTGGCGCAGTTTTTTATAAAAGTTTTTTAAAAAGCCTGTTGAGGTTTATTTTTTAGGCTTGTGACAGGTAAAAAACATCGTTGTTGCGATTTTGCGGCAGAAATAATGTCATTTTTATGCTTTTGCAGAAGAAAAAGAAAATAATATTGCAGCTCTTTGCTCTCTATGTATTTGGGGGCAACACGCGCTCCCCATGATACTTTTGGTCAGTTTAAAATATTGCGATCGTTCTTTTTTTAAACGTAAGGTATATTTTTATTTTAGGGTAGAAGAGGTACTTCAGTGCACGGGTTTTTAGAGATGTGCGTATCCTTTTTTTCAAGAGTTTTATGATATTTTTGCTGCTTGTTTCATGTAAGCAAATATTTTGTTGGCTTTAAAAGAGCCGCTGAAATGAGAGAAACTTTGCGATATGAGAGATTTATTTAACAGGAACGATGATAAATTATTCTTATAAATTAAAATATTATATGCGATACTTCTTGTAAGTTTATCATTTTGCCTAATTTATGCAATAAATTGATTGGGTAAGATAAACTTGTTGAATTGTTAGAGAAAAATTTCTTGAGTAATTTCTTTAAAACAAGAGAGAGCTTGTGGAATAAAACTATACTTGATTTATCAAGTTTTCTTTCTTAAGAGGAATACACAAGTGACGTTAAAAGGGTAGTGGCATTTTGGAACAGTGATGCTATGCGGGGTGACGATCCAGCTCATAAATAAAGATAAGAGCACAAGAATGTGAGATAAAAATGGAATCTGAAACAGTCCCTTTAGATAAAACAGTCCCTTTAGATAATATGTCTGCTGTATTGACAGTGCATGATTTTTCTCCTCTTTCTATGTTTATGGCTGCTGATTGGGTGGTGAAAGCCGTTATCATTATTTTGTTACTTGCTTCTCTTATGTCTTGGACAATTGCTTTTGTGAAAATTGTTGAGATCACTTTGGTAAAACGAAGAGTACGTCATGAACTTCAATTGGTTCTAAATGCTCAGACTCTTACGCGTTTGGCAGCTAGCTTGAAAGAAAGCAAAGGGGCTGGTGTGTTTTTTCTCAAAGAAGTCCTTAAAGAGGTGTATCTTTCTGCACAACAGGTTCATTTTTCTGCTCCTGAAGGGATAAACGAAAGCTCTGGTGAAAAAACCAGTACAGAGGAAAGGGCACAAACGATTGAAGATATTCTCTTTTATGAGGAGAGCAATCAATATGAAGATGTTTCCCGCGATGTTCGCGATGCTAAGGCTCGCGATGTTCATGAAGGTTTAAAAGAAAGGGTTCATTCACTTTTGTCACGCTGCTTGCTGGCTGCTACACGCCGTGTTGCATGTGGAAGCGCTGTTCTTGCAACTATTGGCGCAATTGCTCCTTTTGTTGGTCTTTTTGCAACTGTTTGGGGAATTATGAATTCTTTTATTGGGATTGCTCAGTCTCAAACAACGCGACTTGATGTGGTGGCGCCTGGAATTGCTGAAGCCTTATTCGCAACGGCTGTTGGGCTTTTTGTGGCTATTCCCGCCGTTGTTATGTATAATAGCCTTATGCGTGCTTTGAGTGGTTATCGTAGTGATTTAGGTGATATCGCTGCTGCTCTTGAAAGGCTCTTGAGCCGTGAACTTGATAGACAAAGACAACAGAAAAGTCATAAAAAATGAAAGCAAGCCTTAATAATGATTGGGATATAGACGAGAGTGGGTTGCAAAGCGAAATCAATGTGACCCCTTTTATTGATGTTGTATTGGTGTTGCTTATTGTTTTTATGGTTGCAGCGCCTTTGGCAACATCTGCCATTTCCGTTCAGCTTCCTTCTATAACTCAAGCACCTTCAGTGGTTCAGTCTGATGAACCTCTTTATGTTACGTTGCAAAAAGATCGTTCTCTTTACATTGGTGATCATCTTGTAGAACAAGCAGCTTTGAGAGAAGCTTTGTTGAGGGAAACGACGCAAAATTTAGAGACAAAAATTTTAATCAAAGCGGATAGCGAAATTGATTATGGTACTGTCATCGATTTATTAAATCAAATACGCATGGCTGGATATCATAAAATCGGTCTTGTAGGATTGCAAAACTCTACCAATCTTGTCTCAAGAGGTGAGATCAATAATAAAACAACAGGGGTAGCGAACGCTGCTGTCGATGGAGCGGGCGGTAACGTTGTGGGGCATGTGGATGCCGTAACAACGAGCACTACGGGAAACGCTAATATTCCAGCCGATGTCTCTGATCAGTGATAAAAAACAGCCTTTGTTGCAGGAAGCAAAGCATATTACTCAAAGTCGTAGAGTGAAATTGATGAGGGTTCCGTGGATTTATTAAACCAAATACGCATGGGTTTGATATTATGCAGGGGATTCATATATTGAATCGGTTTTTTAGGATTAAGCACTACTCATCTTGCCGCAAGAGGTGCGATCAAGAAAACAGCAGAGGCGATTGTTGTGTGTCTTAATACATCTTAAAGCCCTTTTTGCGGCGGTGTTCATAAATGGTATAACGGTAAAGCCCCCGTAAAATAATCAAAAAATCTATCGAACCTCACTCTCTTTATGCTTAATAAAAGAGTAAGCGAGCACCATTATCGTATTTATATTTTTTTCCCAAGACAGTGTTAATATACGTATTCATTGTAGGCATTTTTTCAGTTTTTATCTGTATGCTAACCACGTTTGGAATGTGAGAAACATGCTTTTGATTGATTTAATATCAATAGGCTTGCCATGAAACAATCTTACAGTATTGAGATTTCTCATTTAAGTTGAAAGACAATTCATTATTATTATAAATCAATATGATGTATAGATTGTCGACATTACAAGCAGTGTGTGAACGCTCAATGGTTAATGCCAATGTTTTTGTTATGGGGGAGGGGTATCTGGTGTTAATGAAGTTTTGTATAGCGCACGAGACGTAATTGAGAGATGATTGTTTAGAGCAGCGTTTAGTGAAAAAACTTTGAAAGCAAATGCGCACTCCTTCTGCACTTTAAAAGCGCAAAGAATTTCCAGTATGATGTATAGATTGTCGACATTACAAGCAGTGTGTGAACGCTCAATGGTTAATGCCAATGTTTTTGTTATGGGGGAGGGGTATCTGGTGTTAATGAAGTTTTGTATAGCGCACGAGACGTAATTGAGAGATGATTGTTTAGAGCAGCGTTTAGTGAAAAAACTTTGAAAGCAAATGCGCATTCCTTCTGCACTTTAAAAGCGCAAAGAATTTCCAGTGAAAGAGTGGTTGGAATAAGTATGTGTGTTATTTTGAGAGGAGCGATTTTTCAGAGCTTCTTAAGTGTGTCCCGTTGAACCAAAACCTCCTGTTCCACGGCTCTCGTTATGGCTTTGGGTGTTTTGCTCTGGTTCAATGGCGCAAACATTAACTTGAGATACGGGGGCGATGACTGTTTGGGCAATGCGCATGCCCTGTTTAAATGGAAAAGTCTTCTTGTCCTAAATTGATAAGAAGGAGTTTGACTTCACTTCCGGATAGTCACACTCAATCGTTCTTAGAGTGTTGAGGCATGTGATGCCCGTGTTTTAAGGCTAAGCCAGAGCGTGGACGGATGCGTGCTTCAAACCCCACGTGATAAATGAAAAATGAGACCTGTTGGAATAAGTGCCCGCTGCCCAGGGGCAAGAACAAGCGTTTCTTCTTTACCAATTTGCTGCTTGTAAATCCAAGACCCGCAGAACCAGCCGTTGCGTAATGAGGAAGCTTTCTTGTCCCAAGTGCAAGATGCTGAACGGATAAAGTCTGGGCATGTGAAGATTGAGAAGAGACAGGAGAAGAGTAAGGATGCCCGTTTAGAGGGGCGTTTAGTGAAAAAACTTTGAAAGCAAATGCGCACTCCTTCTGCACTTTAAAAGCGCAAAGAATTTCCAGTGAAAGAGTGGTTGGAATAAGTATGTGTTATTTTGAGAGGAGCGATTTTCAGAGCTTCTTAAGTGTGTCCCGTTGAACCAAAACCTCCTGTTCCACGGCTCTCGTTATGGCTTTGGGTATTTTGCTCTGGTTCAATGGCGCAAACATTAACTTGGGATACGGGGGCGATGACTGTTTGGGCAATGCGCATGCCCCGTTGGATTGAAAAGTCTTCTTGTCCTAAATTGATAAGAAGGACTTTGACTTCACCACGGTAGTCACTATCAATCGTTCCTGGAGTGTTGAGGCATGTGATGCCGTGTTTTAAGGCTAAGCCAGAGCGTGGACGTATTTGTGCTTCAAACCCAAGAGATAAATGAAAAATGAGACCTGTTGGAATAAGTGCCCGCTGCCCAGGGGCAAGAACAAGCGTTTCTTCTTCTCCAATTGCTGCCCGTAGATCAAGACCCGCAGAACCTGCTGTCGCGTAGCAAGGAAGTTCTAAACCTTGTCCGTGTGCAAGACGCTGAACAAATAAAGTCTGGGCACGTGAAGATTGAGAAGAGACAGGATGGTTGTTTAAAGGGGCGTTGGTTTCAGTGTGCGACATGATCAAGGCATTTCCAAAATATGAGGTCTAGAAGAAAATGATACTTTAACAAAAGATATCTATAAAACCAAGTCGATAAAGGTGTGTGGATATAGGTTGTCCCCAGAGCTTGCTTATCATCTCTTACTGACCTAAAATATTCCACAACACCACCTAACATTATCAATGGCATTTTTCAATAATGGCATCATCAAGGATGGCTTATGCCTAGGGGCATGCGCTTATTTGAGATCTAAATTATGGTTACAGATAAGATTTTTTAGATACTACCGATAAGAATACCCGTGGCAAAAACCAGAGCACCACCAATGATGACCTGTAAAGAGGCGCGCCAAAAGGGAGTGGACATGAATTTGTTCTGAATCCAGACGATGGCGCCTAGTTCGAAAAAAACAATGATAAAAGCAATAATTGTCGCTACATAAAAAGAGTTGATCAAATAGGGAAGAGTATGACCTAGTCCTCCTAATGTTGTCATGATGCCGCTGGCAAGACCTCTTTTTAATGGCGAACCACGCCCTGATAATTTGCCGTCATCATGGGCTGCTTCTGTAAAACCCATTGAAAGTCCCGCACCAATTGAAGCTGAGAGCCCTATCAAAAAAGTTTGATGCGTGTCTCCCGTGGCAAAAGCTGCGGCAAAAATGGGGGCAAGGGTAGAGACAGAGCCATCCATTAATCCTGCAAGACCTGGTTGAATCCAAGTCAAAAGTGTTTGTCTTTGCGTTTTTGAAGGTTTTTTTATGGTGTGATTTGCCGCTGTTGTTTTTTGGGAGGGATGGCGGCTCTTTTCTTTCACAAGAGAAGTTTTGTCACATAATGAACCGATAGTGTTTGCACGATTATGACAAGAAAGGCACAAAAGTTGCTTATAATTTTTAAGCTCTTGAAGCCCCATAGCGGTAAAAACCGCGGCTTCCTTAGAGGAATAAGGTTCTAGAGCTTTTGCATATTTTAAATAGAGCGCCGCATGTTGCTCTTTTAATTTGAGCGCTTTAAGTATCACGTTTTGTGCTGAACGAAAGGACAGAGCTTTACGTTGTACAAATGAAAAAAACGATCTCAACATTTTCTGTTCCTCTGCACTTTAGAATAATTCTAAAACATAAGAAAAATAAACCGAAAGTCAATCTAAAAGTTAAAAACTGACAAATTACAAAAAGGTTGCACTGAGAAAAAAGGTGATGGGATGCTGAGAAAGTATAAGGAGATTCATTAAATGGAGACGACAGGGGCGCATGAAAGAAATGATTACGTGAAAAAATTTAAGAGACAATGTGCTTTATTTTGCTACAGGGGCGTTTGAATGGAGCATTCTAATGTATTGATGCTCGAGAATATAGGAAAGGAATAAGCTAGCATCATCATTCATTTGATGCGTTCAAAAGACTGTAACAGCTCTTAGAATTTGAAATGATTCTTTAAAAGAGACCTTTTTCAAGGGATAAAAGCCCATTTCGCGAGGGGACTCGTGAAGAGTATAGAAGGGTAGAGCCGCAAAATTTCCATGAAATAATATAAACTCCATTGAGTCTTCTTAATCTTTACGCTTCATAAAAGAGCAAGCTGGCATCATCGTACACCTTAGCTCCCAGTGTTGCGACAGTCTTTAGCACGGTTCATTATAGGCATGGCATTTTATTGTACAGTTTTACGCCACTCATTCTGCTTGTGGAGGTGTAAGACAGTATTCTTATGATATTTACGCGCATTTTAGCGTTGTTACAGCTTTTGCATTTAGGTGGATTTGTTAGCGTGTAACGAATTATCTTTTGTGCTGTAATTGCAGGGGCAGGTTTAAGGGTGGGAGTGCATAAATGACAGAGATATTATCATATCAAATTGTTTGATCACGCATAAAAATTTACACTTTATGAAGGGGCATTTATCGCCTTGTAACTTGCCTGATATCTTGTATGAAAGCCCAAAATTCAGTAGGATTCTCTCATTTCAAAACTTCTTATCTTAAATCAATTCAAATCATTTTTTTGTGTATCACAAGGAAGGGTGTGGGTGCTGTGTTTTTATTTAAAGTATGGGATGAGTTGAAATGTGAAAAGTGCATAATCTCTACGCGTTAACAAACGTTTTTGATGTTTTTAAAAAAGAGCGAAATTGTGCAGAAAAAAAGGGAGCATATATGGAAATTGATGATAGTTTAGAATGGTTTTTGGGTTTGCACAAACTAACAATACCGCAGGCAGCGCTTTTAATAGTTGGATTAAATCCAGGAAAGTGTTTGTTTCACGATGAAACAGAACCAGAAAAGAGTGATATTTACGAAGATAACCTTTCCGTATCATCAGAGAAAACTGCTTGTTTCCGAGGAGCTTATAATGCCATAGTTCAGGCAGGAAAAGACGATCAATTAAAGATAGAATGGTCGAGTTTTTCTAATTATATAGAGACATATTCTTCATATGTTCTCGTTGATGATTTAAAAAAATGGCTTTTATTGCGTGGTCTGCGTCCTGCGTTTTTTTTCCCTGAGGATAATTTTGCTGAGACTAAGGATCAAAAATATGCGTTTCAAGATCCAACGCATCCACGTTATGCTCCAAAGCTTGCTGCTATTGTTGCGGCATGGGAAGCGGTGAGTGAGGCTGAGGGTGGTAAAACTGTTAAAGGAACGCTTATAAAGTGGCTTAGTGACAATGCCGTTCAGTACAAGTTGGTGGATGATGATAATTTACCAAGAGAGAAGCTTATTGAGGAATTAGCGGCTGTTGCGAATTGGGAACCTACCGGAGGGGCGCCTAAGACACCTGCCAATTAATTTTATCAAAAAAAAAATAAAAAGATCACTAAAATTGTGCTGCTTTTTTTGATAATTTTGAAGATAATCTCTTTTTCTGGGGGGATTTTTACTTTTCTTCCCTAGATTATAAGTAATTGTTTTTCAATAAAAATATTTTTTATAGTGTTCCTCTGACTGTTCAGGCGGGGGAAAATAGACATTTTGGGGCAGTAAAATTTACCCTGTAGTTTTCGTAACTTACCTCTCTATTTTTGTTTGATTTTTTTGGGCATTTTAAAATCCAAATCAATTAAAATGGAGTGCAACATGATTAAAGTTAATCTTTTTTTTACTATGCGTAAAAGTGTGAAAATTTTTCTAGGAAATGTACGGATATTTGGTAATGTGTTGCGGATGAGGTGGTACATAAATCGTTTAGAGTAGGTGTATTGTCGTGTTGGTTAAAATTTGAAATGATCACTGTCAAATAGTCGAAGTTGAGCATCGTGCATTTCTTGGGTAAAGAAATCTTGTCATCTATGAGCGAGTGAGGATTTCTCTTGAAAAATTTGCACAATAGCAAAACTCGTTAGCAAAACCCGTTTTGTGGTGTAACAAAAAGGATGTCATAAATGATTATCTCATCATAAATATGCTCTAAGAATAATCCGTGCGTGGCGAAAGTCTATGGCGTAGTCGCTATAGATTTTTGCTCCGTGTGTGATGATCAATACTCTTGTTTATCTCTTGTCAATGCAAGTGCCCATGAAAGTGATGAGTGTCTATTGTTCCATTGTGATGCTTGGTGGTTCATGTTTAGAAACGACAAGTGTATTGAACGCGATAGGGCTGATAGAAGGGAGAACGCATCCTGTAAAAAACAGGTGTGTCTTTAAAATAAAGCTGATAAACGAAATTGTTTTTTATCTACCTTTTATATGGTGAGAAAAAAGGCATTCAAAGCGCAAGCATAAGCAATTCAGTAGTAAATCCCTAAGTAGCTTAATATAGATCGTTTCTCGGAGAGGGGAAAAGTCTATCTGCAAAAGCTATGTTAGATCGTGTGACCGGTGAAATAATGTGGTTAGGGCAATAAACAATTGTTTTTGGTGAAGAGATAGAAATCGGTTGGGTGTTGATTTCTGGTTTATTAGAGAATTTTCTTTGTTATCTCGTCAAATACGATCGTTTGAGGTGTGGTCATATAAAGCGAAGCTTTTTTTCAATCTTGGAAAGATATTCCCATTGCGGAAAATCATATAAAGTTTAAGAAACGGCAGCACGATTTTTTGTGCAATGAAATGATAAGTATGTACAATATCTCGGTAATCTCCATGGGAAACTTTACCGGATCCAAGGTGTGGATATTGTCTTCTGCTTACCCCAAATCGCAGATATTTCAAAACAACAACGGTGGAGAATGAATGTTGGATATGTTCTAGGGAAGGTTGCAAAAAATGGCAGTTTTCAAAAAAATACTAAAAATGACGAAAGGAGCGGTTTCCCACTCCTTCGTTCCTATCTCCCCTTGCGGGGAAGCGGTCACCATTACTGATGCCGTGTATGCTGATATAGGTACACTTATTTTTCCCAAAAGTCAATACTGTAAATGCGGTAAATATTTGAGCATTAGAGCTACAACTTTATGAAAATCTTCGCAGGATAACCTTGGAACGGTACGTGAGCAACTTAAACGACTTACAGAAACTGTTGTGACATAATTGCAGATAATCCACGCTTTTTTATTCTCTATGGGAGATTGTATTGGATACGCAGCGGGATTATTGGGTTGTGATTTCGTTGAAAAAGGTAAAACTGTCACATTTCCATATAATTTTGCATTCTTAGAAAGCACTAAAACAGGCCGCTTTTTCCAAAATTCAGGGAGTATCGAATCATGAGGAAAATCGCACCAAAAAACTTGCCTGATGCGTGGTGCCGATTTGATTCGTGGTTTTATATGAGGTGGTTTTTCGTAAGGCGCATTTAAATCTCTTTCTTTTATATGCTCACGCCATGCATTATGATCATGTTCCATCATAACACATGGTTCTTCAAGTTTGGTTATATCTAAGGAAATAGGTGATAGGGTAGAAGGCTCTGTATTCTTATCTTCAGCCATAGCAGACCATTTATATTTATTGGTCCCCTCACTTATTATTTTACGGCTTTTCTATCACGAGTTTTTATCAAAATGTTGCTTATAAGTACAGAGAGGTGAAACCATAAAATGGATGTATCTGCTTATTTTTGTCTTTTGAGTACAACGCTAGAGGAGGGATGTTGGTGACTCGTTGGTGTTGGTGGGTTGGTTTGGCGGTGGGTTGGTTTGGCGGTGGGTGGTTTTGGGTGGGGATTGGTGACTGGAGAGTTGTTGGTTAGGGGGGAAGCGATTGGAGAGAACGAGTGAACGCGGTTTCGTTTCTATTTTATGGTTAGAGTTTTTTATTGCTTGAAAGAATGCCTTTTGAAGTAATATAGAGGCTTATAAGGCTGAAAAATAGGCTTGAGACGACATTCCAACCGGCAAATGAAAGAAAAAGAAAGCGTGCGGATGCTTCAGAACAAGAAGGGGGATGAATGTTGTTTAATTGGTTAAGCAGCTGGTTAATGTCTGAGGTTTTTCTCACTGCGCTTAAACCACAACTGAGGGGAGCAGCCCAAAAGCCATATTCAACACCCGCATGATAAATGGCTAAAACAAGGCTGATGCACATTAAGACAAAAACACACAAAAATAAAAGTTGTACCCAAGCAGTTATGCGAAAAAAATATGCCCCAAAACCTGCTAAAAGCAAAAATGGTATGGCCCCATAATAGGGGAAACGCTCTATGAGACATAAATCGCAAGGAAGATACCCTCCGAAATGTTCAAAACCAAGGGCAATACCTATTGTGGCAGACAAGCAAAAAGCAAGAAAAAAAGCCCACAAACTTTGTTCTTTTCTGCTGGGTTCAAGATGAAGGTGCTTGTGTAAAAGTGGGTGAGAAGACAAAACGCATGCCATTAAGTCTGTTCCTTATAAAAGCTTCCTGTTTAAAAAAGCTATGAAAATCCCATAAATTAAAAGGAGGCTAACACAACCAATGAGAACAATCCATTTGAAATGCTGTACTAAAAAATTCATTGCTTTTTGTCCAAAATGTTTAATCAGCCACGCGAGAAGATAAAAACGAGCGCCTCTAGAAAAAATACAAATAAGCATGAAAAGTTCAAGACGTACACTCATTACACCGGCCAAAATTGTGACAATCTTGATGGGGGGAAGATGAAAAAAACCTGATGTTATCAGTAAAATGATTAGAAATTGCAGGGTTGCACTATTTTTCAGAGATTCAAAACTTTCAACCTTACCATAAATTTCTAAAATGGGTTTGGCAAGGGTATCATAGGCAAAATGTCCGATAAACCAACCGGCAATGCCTCCTAATACAGAACAGATTGTCGCAATCAAAGCATAGCGATAAACCCGCTTTTGATGGATAAGAAGCATCGGAATATATAAAACATCTATGGGAATTGGAAAAACAGAACTTTCAATAAAGGCAATGAAACCAAGCCAGTGTGGTGCTGTACGCCGATTTGCTAAAGAAATCGTCCAAAGCTTTAATTTGTTTAATATCATGAGGCTTTTTATAAGTTTAAGAGGTAAAGACTTTACAAATGAGATTGCTATAAATCCGGTAGAGAAATCCAATAAAGAAAATATTCCATAAAATAGATAAGAAAATGATATGAATTCTTAAAAAATGAGAAGTCTTCTGTTGACGAATCTGTGCTTCTTCATATAGTGCAAAGGAATAATCGACAAGTCTATCTTTTATAGTCCTGTCTTTTATAAAAGTGTGCGGGTGTGGTGGAACTGGTAGACGCGCCAGACTCAAAATCTGGTTCCGAGAGGAGTGTCGGTTCGAGTCCGACCACCCGCACCACTTCATAAATATTTCCCTTGATCCTGTTATGGCGCATCACTTTGGTTTATAAAACATGGGATTTATAAAACATGGGGGGATTTATAAAACATGGGATTTATAGACCGTGTTCAATGTTTTGCATGTTGAATGAAAAACCTCGAATACCGTAGGATTCTCTCATTTCAAGTCTGCTTATAGTAAATCAACCAAAATCATGTCGCTCGTACGTTACAAGCTAGATGAGCTCGCGTGGAGTGAAATTTTACAAAAAATGAATAAAAATGCCTCTTATGCCGTTTCAAGGGCATCATTGGAGGTAAAGTGTATGATGGATGGTGCCAGCTTGCACTTTTATGAAGTGTAGAGATGGTGCTCTATAGATTTTATATTCTTGTAGGTGCTTTCGCAAAATGGGCTTGAGGGTTTTGAGAGATGTTTCTTTAAAACATGCATGTGAGTTGGCAACCAAAGTGTCTTGAATTTGAGTGTGTTTGGTTTGAAGCGTTGTCGTATGACATGAGGGGCGTGATCGCCAAAAAGATATGTGAGCAACAAAAGCATGAGGCAATGCGTAATCTCCACTCTTTAAAAGACAGAGTTTTAGAGGTTTAAAAAAATAGTGCTTTAGAGGCTTTATAGATTTTATATTCTTGTAGGTGCTTTCGCAAAATGGGCTTGAGGGTTTTGAGAGATGTTTCTTTAAAACACGCATGTGCATTGGCAACCAAAGTGTCTTGAATTTGAGTGTGTTTGGTTTGAAGCGTTGTCGTATGACATGAGGGGGATCGCCAAAAAGATATGTGAGCAACAAAAGCATGAGGCAATGCGTAATCTCCACTCTTTAAAAGACAGAGTTTTAGAGGTTTAAAAAAATAGTGTTTTAGAGGCTTTTGAAAGTTGTAAAGCAGAGGGAAATGGTAAGGTTGGAAATTGGTTTTTTACCTTGACAACTTCATGTTCTCTCCAAATGAAGCTGTCTCCCCGTTACAGAAATTACATAAACAGAAAACCGCAATATCCTTTCTCCACTCTGGCATACAATAGCTGTAAAATACGGTCGTTTGAAGTGTGGTAATATAGGGCATACTTCCTTGAAACGTTACAGTATTTTTTCGCTGTGTGTTGAATATTCTTCAGTGTGTTTGTCTTGCTTTAGGCTTAAGGGCATTCCATGAGGAGGAGCCCAGAGAAGCTCGCCCAAGATCCCCTTAAGAGTCCCCAAGAGTTTTTGTGCTTTTATAAACGGACATGGTGTTTAAAAATGGGTGTTTTAAAATGGGTTTTTAGAATCTTTATCCTTTAAGAGCGGGGAGGCCAAGTCAACATCATCCTATAAAACTGCAATTGATGCACAATATCCATATTTCTTTTAAAGAAATATCTCTTAAATACCGGCTCTCATTTATTTTACGATGGCGCCCAGTGGTATGGTGGTAAAGCTTTTATATATTCCCAATGCACGACATGAAAGGCTGAGAGGATAGGAGCTTGCTTTAAGAGAGGGAGAGGTTGGATTGTTTCGTGATTATTTGTTTACAGTTTAGTACTGGTTTTTAGAATCTACGTCTTTTTAGTGCAAAGGGGCATTAAAAAACCCCGTTTTTAACAGGGTTTTTTAATCGTTCAATTTTTCTACAAAACTTAGAATTTATAAGCGATACCAAAGCGAACATCATGCGTTTGAGAAGAGATTTTAAGGTTATCGTTTGCAAATTTCTTTTTAAAAAAATCTGAATAACGATATTCTGTACGCATGATGATATTATCTGTCATTGCAAGATCAAAACCACCACCAACAGTGTAACCAAACATTGTTTTTGTCTCATCTAACACATTGCCAGAAGCAAAAATTGTCGAATCTTCTTGCGATTTTGATAAAAGTGACATGATATATTGCATCTGTCTATAGGCTATACCCCCTGCAATATAAGGCATAAGACGATGGGAAGCAAAACCAATACGCGCGCGCGCGGCACCAGACCATGTTTCTTTCAATGTTACACCGCTAACAACAATGTCACCATGGTTGGGTATCGTTTCATCCTGAGCGGCAGGTTTTATGATAGGAATTCCAGCTTCTTCAAAGGCAATGTTAATGGAGTCTAATTTATCTAGAATTTTCTTTCCATTGTCTGTTTGGGTACTTTTCTTCCCAGACCAAACCATGTCCGTATCAAAACCGAAAACAAAATCTCCCAGATCAATATTAGAACCTGCATACAAACCTGCTCTCAATCCTGATAGTTTCGGTGATAAATCTCTATCAACCAAAGCCCATTTTCCGTCCCTAGCTTCTTGTGCGTAATTTAGAGTATTTTTATTGGAAAAATATCCAATTTGTCCTCCAAAATAAAAACCAGACCAAGAAAAAGGCGCAGAAACAGTAACCGGTGAAATACGTGATGATGAATCATTTTGCAATGAAACCTTCGGTTTTGATTGCTCAAAGATTACCGTATCTGCTGCTTGCGCTGTTGAAGCGGTAATGAAAGTGAAAATAGATAGTGCAATTAAACATTTTGTTTTCATAAAAACGTCCCCAATTCATTTAAAATACAAAGCGCATTATACACGAATTGGTTAAAGAAATCTATATTTAATATCATTATGAAAATTAAAATACTCAAAAACTCTATAATTATCCATATTTAAGTGTTCTTAAAACTTGTTTTCATGCTATTATCCCGCGTTTGTATTGATTTTTAAGGATTTTTTATATACGCCTCTTCAGTGTTCTCTGTGTTTTAGAAAAAAATATAATATAGTAAACAGGCTTTTTATTTGTTTAAAAAATATTATTTTATATATATTAAAATCACTTTTTGTTATTAAGTGTTAAATATATTATCCACTATGATTGATATCAAAGTGCTTAATATTCAATTGGTCGTAAAAAATGCATATTGGCACCATCATATTCTTTATCATATTCTTTATCGTATTCTTTGCTTGTTTCTGATATTGCGTAGCTTTGTATGGCGATAGCCTTTTGAGCACTTAAGGGGATGAGCGACTTTATTTCTTTTTTATCTATACGCTACTTTTTCTTATGACAATCCAAGCGAATAGTTTTGATTGATTGAATGGAATACGAAGAATAAGAAGGAGCAAAGGGCGAGAATCTCAAGTTTCAAGAGGTTTCTCATGTGCCATGTAAAATGATAAACTTTCCGTTCGCTTAAAGACGGAACGTGGATGAGAGCCTAAAAACTGAATGTCGTTGGCTATTTTAAAGAGATTAGCGCGTGCATTCAGGTTTTTGTGGAAATGGGTGAGGGCGCCATAAGGGGCAAATGCCTCAAATTTCTTGCGAGCTGTCAAGGATATCCCGTCAGAGAGTGAATTGTTTCAGCAAAGGTCAAAACCTTTCAGTGCATCGAATTTTGTTCCAACAGCTGTTCCTCTATTGAGCACCTCTTTTCCGCTTCATAGAGGAGACATTTTTCAATGTTTCTAAACCTATTTCACGACGGTGGCTCGTGAATGGTATAATGATAAATCTATTGAGCACCTCTTTTCCGCTTCATAGAGGAGCAAGCCGGTGCCATTACTATATTTGCCAGTTCGTGGGTGTTGTGACAGTCCTCTCCACAATGTTGTGACAGGCCCCTTTGGCCGTTGTGACAGTCCTTGGCACTTGAGGTGGTTCATTAGAGGCGTTTTTCCTTATCTTATACAATTTCTATCCATACATTCATTCCGTTTGTGATGTGCTAGTCAGTGATTTTGATTGATGCAACATGGGACAGATTTAAAATGAGAAAATCTTACGGTATTTAGGATTCTCATTCAATATGGATAACGCTAGATTATTATTATAAATCAATACATTATCTCATTGAGATAAGAGTTATCTACCCAATGTTATCAATAATGATAACATTGTAAGCGTAACTACTATGAATTCATTAATCTTTTTTACTTCGATTGAAATTATGTCTATTAATACTGATTTTTTTGAGCTAATTCTTTTTGGTTGATAGCTAATTAATTTTTAAAATCAAGACGTGAAGCTAGAATGAAAAACACCTTAAAGTCATATCCATTTAAATCACTTTCCGCCAGTATAGCCATTGGGTGTTGAGCCATGACTATCCATTTCTTTCCAAAACCGTTGTGCCTTTTAAGTACAATATAAGCAACAAAACCACCCATAGCATAAATGCGGACCAGAGCCTAAAATGAACGCTGTGGGTAATGGTTATCGGTCATCATCGGGGTGTTTACACCCCGATCTTTTGACAGAACGATTTGTTTTAAGACGTTTGCATCTTTTTTAGTGGGTTGTTTATTGGGGAGCAATCATCTTTTTGGGATCAACTAATCGGTCATAATCCTCTACAAAAACGCCTGCTTTTAATGCTTCGGTGCGCAAAGTTGTATCATTTTTATGCGCTGCTTTGGCAATTTCAGCAGCTCTTTCATAGCCAATTTCTGGTGCTAGAGCTGTGACTAACATGAGTGAGCGCTCCATGAGCGAGTGAATATGAACGCGATTGGCCCGTAATCCTTGGATGCAATGCATATCAAAAGAACGCATGCAATCACCAAGAAGGGTAATTGATTGTAAAACGTTATAGCCAATAACAGGTTTATAAACGTTGAGTTCAAAATGTCCTTGGCTTGCGGCAAAGGTTACGCTGGTGTGATTACCAAAAACTTGGCATGCGACCATGGTTAAGGCTTCACATTGTGTGGGGTTGACTTTGCCGGGCATAATAGAAGATCCGGGTTCATTTTCAGGAAGACTGAGTTCCCCTAAACCAGAACGTGGACCAGAGCCTAAAAACCGAATGTCATTGGCAATTTTAAACAGATCAGCAGCGAGAGCATTCAAGCTTCCGTGGAAATGCGCAAGGGCGCCATGATGGGCAAGTGCTTCAAATTTATTGCTGGCAGTTTGGAACGTTACTCCTGTGAGAGTGCTCACTGTTTGTGCAAAAGCAACGTCAAAACCTTTTGGCGCATTCAGCCCTGTGCCAACAGCCGTGCCACCTTGAGCAAGCATGTGGACATCGGTTAGAGCATTTTCAATGCGCTGACGATTGGCTTCTAATGCGGCACGATAGCCTGAAAATTCTTGCCCTAAGGTTAAAGGTGTTGCATCTTGCGTGTGGGTGCGACCGATTTTAATGATGTCTGCAAATTCTTGCTCTTTTTGTTTTAATGTCGCAATAAGAGCTTCAAGGATTGGCAATAAGTGTTGGCGTGTTTGCAACGTGGTGGCAATGTGAAGCGCCGTGGGAAAGGAATCGTTCGATGATTGGCTCATATTGACATGGTCATTGGGATGAACTGGTTTTTTGCTTCCAAGTTTTCCTCCCAAAATCTTACTAGCACGATTAGCAATGACTTCATTGACATTCATATTGCTTTGTGTGCCAGAACCTGTTTGCCAGACGGACAGTGGAAAATGCTTATCAAAATCGCCAGCAAGCACTTCATCAGCGGCGGCAATAATTGCTTTTCCAATATTTTCTGGTAGTTTTCCTTTGCCCATGTTTACAATCGCTGCTGCTTTTTTGACAAGGACTAAGGCATAGATGATGGCAAGAGGCTGCTTTTCACTGCCAATATTAAAATTATGCAGAGAACGTTCAGTTTGTGCGCCCCAATAACGATCTTGACGTACCGAAATCGTTCCAAAGCTATCCGTTTCCTGACGTGTTTCAACCATGATAAGATCCTTTTTTGTTCACGGGTTCTCAAAAAAGATAGATAACGCGAAAGTGCAATAAGAGGCAAGACTTTGAAGCTTCATTTAGAGAAATTATTTTTATGGCTATTCTTGACATTGAGAGATGCCGATTTTATATCTAACACATGCTAGCACTCGTAGTTTGAGAGTGCTAGCAAGAACTTTTAAGATTAATGCAATTATGTTCAGTTTTAAGGATTTAAAACATGGCTAATATACAATTCCGCCCACTTCACGACCGTGTCGTTGTCCGTCGGGTTGAATCTGAAAATAAAACGGCTGGTGGGATTATCATCCCTGATACAGCAAAAGAAAAACCCCAAGAAGGCGAAGTGATTGCTGTTGGCAATGGCGCTCTCGATGATAACGGAAAGCGCGTGCCTTTAGAAGTCAAAACAGGAGACCGTATTTTGTTTGGAAAATGGTCTGGAACTGAAGTCAAGATTAATGGGGAAGATCTCCTCATCATGAAAGAATCTGACATTATGGGAATTATGGGCTAATTGAAGCACTTAGTTTTTCATTGTGTACTATTTTGAGAAAACTCCAAGGAGAAATTAAATGGCTGCTAAAGAAGTCAAATTTGGCCGTGAAGCGCGTGAGCGTTTGTTGCGCGGTGTCGACATCCTTGCTAATGCTGTTAAGGTGACACTCGGCCCTAAAGGTCGCAATGTGGTGATTGATAAATCATTCGGTGCACCTCGCATCACAAAAGATGGTGTATCCGTTGCAAAGGAAATCGAACTGGAAGATAAGTTCGAAAATATGGGTGCACAAATGTTGCGCGAAGTTGCTTCTAAAACCAATGATATCGCTGGTGATGGAACAACAACAGCAACTGTTTTAGGACAAGCTATTGTGCAAGAAGGTGTTAAAGCTGTTGCTGCAGGCATGAACCCAATGGATTTGAAGCGTGGGATTGATGCTGCTGTTGAAGAAGTGGTGGCAAACCTCTTCAAAAAAGCAAAAAAAATCCAAACTTCAGCAGAAATTGCACAGGTGGGAACAATTTCCGCTAATGGCGCTGCTGAAATCGGTAAAATGATCGCTGATGCTATGGAAAAAGTGGGCAATGAAGGCGTCATTACCGTGGAAGAAGCTAAAACCGCTGAAACGGAATTAGAAGTCGTTGAAGGAATGCAATTTGACCGTGGGTATCTTTCCCCTTATTTTGTCACAAATGCTGAGAAAATGGTCGCTGATCTTGATGATCCTTACATTCTCATTCACGAAAAGAAATTGTCTAATTTGCAATCTCTTCTTCCTGTGCTTGAAGCTGTTGTGCAATCTGGAAAACCACTTCTCATTATCGCTGAAGATGTGGAAGGTGAAGCTTTGGCAACGCTCGTTGTTAACAAATTACGTGGTGGTTTGAAAATTGCTGCTGTAAAAGCTCCTGGATTTGGTGACCGTCGTAAAGCAATGTTAGAAGATATCGCTATCTTGACATCTGGACAGGTTATTTCTGAAGATGTGGGCATTAAACTTGAAAATGTCACTTTGGATATGCTTGGACGTGCAAAGAAAGTGAATATTTCTAAAGAAAACACCACCATTATTGATGGTGCTGGACAAAAGAGCGAAATTACTGCTCGCGTCAATCAAATCAAGGCTCAGATTGAAGAAACAACTTCTGACTATGACCGTGAAAAATTGCAAGAAAGACTTGCTAAACTCGCTGGTGGTGTTGCTGTTATCCGTGTGGGTGGTGCAACAGAAGTTGAAGTGAAAGAAAAGAAAGACCGTGTTGATGATGCTTTGAATGCAACACGTGCTGCTGTTGAAGAAGGTATTGTTGCTGGTGGTGGTACCGCATTGTTGCGTGCAGCAAATGCGTTGACCGTTAAGGGAAGTAATCCTGACCAAGAAGCTGGTATTAGTATCGTTCGTCGTGCTCTACAAGCACCAGCGCGCCAGATTGCAAGCAATGCTGGTGAAGAAGCCGCTATTATTGTGGGCAAAGTGCTGGAAAATAATGCTGACACTTATGGTTATAATACCGCCACGGGTGAATTTGGTGATTTGATTGCTTTGGGAATTGTTGATCCTGTGAAAGTTGTGCGTTCTGCTCTTCAGAATGCGGCTTCAATTGCGAGCCTTCTGATCACAACAGAAGCAATGGTTGCTGAAGTTCCAAAGAAAGATACACCAATGCCTCCGATGCCTGCTGGCGGAATGGGTGGAATGGGCGGAATGGATTTCTAAGCTCTTTTCCATAGAAATAATAAAGAAACGGGTCTTCTGTGCCCGTTTTTTTTATGCTTTTTCATGTTTTTCAACCGGTGAATTTGGTGATTTGATTGCTTTCAAGAATTGTTGATCCTGTGAAAGTTTTTGCGTTCTGCTCTTCAGAATGCGGCTTCAATTGCGAGCCTTCTGATCACAACAGAAGCAAAGGTTGCTGAAGTTCCAAAGAAAGATACACCAATGCCTCCGATGCCTGCTGGTGGAATGGGTGGAATGGGCGGAATGGATTTCTAAGCTCTTATTCCATAGAAGTAATAAAGAAACGGGTCTTCTGTGCCCGTTTTTTTTTATGCTTTTTCATGTTTTTCAGCCGGTGAATTTGGTGATTTGATTGCTTTCAAGAATTGTTGATCCTGTGAAAGTTTGTGCGTTCTGCTCTTCAGAATGCGGCTTCAATTGCGAGCCTTCTGATCACAACAGAAGCAATGGTTGCTGAAGTTCCAAAGAAAGATACACCAATGCCTCCGATGCCTGCTGGCGGAATGGGTGGAATGGGCGGAATGGATTTCTAAGCTCTTTTCCATAGAAATAATAAAGAAACGGGTCTTCTGTGCCCGTTTTTTTTATGCTTTTTCATGTTTTTCAACCGGTGAATTTGGTGATTTGATTGCTTTCAAGAATTGTTGATCCTGTGAAAGTTTTTGCGTTCTGCTCTTCAGAATGCGGCTTCAATTGCGAGCCTTCTGATCACAACAGAAGCAAAGGTTGCTGAAGTTCCAAAGAAAGATACACCAATGCCTCCGATGCCTGCTGGTGGAATGGGTGGAATGGGCGGAATGGATTTCTAAGCTCTTATTCCATAGAAGTAATAAAGAAACGGGTCTTCTGTGCCCGTTTTTTTATATATTTCTTTTGTTCATACGAATTTTCCTTTTATGACAGTTTCTTTACCTTAAAGGATTGTTCTATTCTCCTCTGGTTGATCTACCGTCATTGTGAATGAAGCTCACTCTTAATCCATAGCTTTTTCTCTTGTTTTTATGAAATGTTTCTATTGTGTGGGGATCGTGGTTTCCTTTGAAAATATTGTGCTAATAAAAATATAACTCTTTGACTTATAGTCATTTATTCCTAATACAGTTCTATTTTTTCATTTTAGGTTTATGTATGCACCGTTAAAAAATCCTGTGTTTGTGCTTCATAAGGTGAGAGGTCACTACGGTTTTATGAACCAACGCAATCATTAAAAGTCAGTAGCTAAGAGTTAGTACCTATTGAGCGTTGGAAAGACAGAGTTGAAAAGAGCATGATGGGGCTGGGTTGTTTTTTTATGAATAAGATGCTGGTATTTCAAGCTTTTGCATAGGAGAATAAGCATCTCTCTGTTTCGTTGATCTCTGAAATGGGGAGACTGCTCCATTTGAGAAGCTTAAAGATAAAAGCTAATTTTTCGCCTTGCTCTCATCTTTTTTTCGGTAAGCTCATCACCTAAATTGGAGCTAAACCCATGTGGTTATACTCAAGTTCTGTTTGTTGCCTATATTGTGACAGAAAATTCTTGAGTGGGGAGCAATTTTTGAGCTAAGGGGACCATGACAGGTAGCCGAAAAAAATCATTACGAGACAGTAGGCGCGCTTGTTTTAGAATTTTTAATGCTTCTGATGATAAAGGCACGCGAAATTCTGTTGTAGCCTCATGCCTTCTTTTCATATTTTCGAGCCAAGGATTTTCCATATATTCTCTTCAACTTGACCTTTATGCATAGAACATAAGGGCATTGGGAGGGTGGAAATTGAGAGGCAGGGCATTGGGAGGCAGGGCATTGAGGAGGCAGGGAATTGGGAGGCAGGGCATTGGGAGGCAGGGCATTGAGGAGGCAGGGAATTGGGAGGCAGGGCATTGGGAGGCAGGGAATTGAGGAGGCAGGGCATTGAGAGGCAGGGAATTGGGAGGCAGGGCATTGAGGAGGCAGGGCATTGAGAGGCAGGGCATTGGGAGGCAGGGCATTGGGAGGGTGGAAATTGGGAGGCAGGGAATTGAGAGGGTGGGAATTGAGAGGCAGGGCATTGGGAGGCAGGGCATTGAGAGGCAGGGCATTGGGAGGCAGGGCATTGAGGAGGCAGGGAATTGGGAGGGTGGAAATTGGGAGGGTGGGAGGAGCCGGCTTGCTTTTTTATTCAACGTAAAGATGAGAAGTTTTATGTAAGGCTACCATTACATTGCTTGTTTATGCGCTTCTTTAAAAGAAATGTCTTTTAATACAAATTCTTGGCAATGCTATTTATGAAGAGTATAAAATCATTTGGATATCAATAGTTTATTAAAAAAATGTACGTTGGTATGATCCTTTTCTTATGTTACCAAAGTTGCTGACTTACGCGTTGGTTAAAAATCTCTCTTCATGCCCTTAAATTCATTTCATGAAAGCGTTTGTGAAGAGCACGACGTTTGTGAGGCGTGTAAAAATTTCTCGTGAGACGTGAAAAAATCATCAATAAAATCTCCGTGTTTTCAAAAAATAACGAATGGCTTTTTATATTTTAAAAAAAGATTTAACACGTCTCACGTTTTTTATTTATTTTAGAGCTGAATATTCGATTTTTGTGTAAAAATACTTCCCAGCACATCTATGATCCGTGAAAAATCAAGTGCTAATAAGAAAATGATGAATATAATCCACTTCGTATAGCGTGACATCATTTTTACACTTTTATACGTTGTGATGATTTCTTGTAGGATTTCTTTTTCCTTTTCTGTAAGCTCTGTTTTTTTTCTAGCCATGTTTCCACCCACACAAGCCTTCCCCTTGTTTGTTATGCTTTAAAATATCTCTTGCGAGATTTGAACTGATGATATTGAGATCTTTTTTGTCTAAATAAATGGGCATCCAACCAACGCAAGAAAAAGGCTCATTGATTGTTTTTATCGCGCAACCAGTGAGTAAGAGCAGCGCGTACATCAGCATCACTTTTTTGATTAATTTCATTTTCCACCTCTAGCCGTGTTGTTGATGACTTTAGCGTTTTTTCTATTTGCTTTTGTTGTTCAACCTTCTTTCCAAGAGTGAAAGCTTTTGCTAAAGCGATAAAAAAAGCGGTCAGAGCCGCTCCTGTTATCATCAGATTTTTTTTCAACCACCACATCATAAGCGCTGCTCCCGAAACCGTTTTGCCACAAAGAAAATGCCAACGCAGGCGGCTAAAACCATAATGGTTGCCAATGCCCATTGGATGGGACCATTGCCTGCCAATAAGCCCCCAAGTCCAGAAAAAGAACCAATAATCGGTGTAAGCGCTTCTGCTTTGAAAAATCCCATGGGTGTTTGCGTTTCTACGGTTTGGTAGTTGGGAGAAACATAAGCCCCTTTTGCCCATAATCCCGATTCTGCTGCACGACGGTGCACTAAACCGTGAAGACGTTTTCCTCCTGCTTTAGTCCACTTTTGTAACTCAGCAGGGACGGCTTCATATTCGCCATTATTGAGTTTTTTGAGCAGGGTCGAATTACAAAAAGCCGATGTTCCTATATTATAGCAAAACGATACGAGCGCGGCGAATTGTTCATCCGTTAAGGAAACCCGCACATGTTTTTCAACGGTATTCTCAAATTGTCTTAAATCTTGAGAAAGAACTTCTTCTGCTTGTTTTTCAGTAATGATCATGCCCTTGTGAACGAACGGTTTGCCAGCCGTGTTGGTATGACCATAGCCGATTGTCCACACCCCGATGGCATCTTTATAGGCATGTAAACGCAATCCTTCCCATTGTTTAATGAGTGCAAGCCCTGCTTTAGATATTTTTCTCATTTGCTTCTCCATAAAATAAAGCCTCACGGTAACGTGAGGCTGGTTGACAGATTAAAAATGAAATTTTTCACGCTTCAAAAACAGAAGAGATGTGAAACTTTTATGAAATCAAAAGGTTGGTTGTGACATCTTAGGGAATGGGGATAATGGTTGGCTAAGAGGGGTAATGGTTGGGCAAGAGGGGTAAATAGTTGGGCAAGAGGGGTAATGGTTGGCAAAGAGGGGTAAATAGTTGGGCAAGAGGGGTAATGGTTGGGCAAGAGGGGTAATGGTTAGGCAAAGAGGGGTAATGGTTGGCAAAGAGGGGTAAATAGTTGGGCAAGAGGGGTAATGGTTGGCAAAGAGGGATAATGGTTGGGCAAGAGGGGTAAATAGTTGGGCAAGAGGGGTAATGGTTGGCAAAGAGGGGTAAATAGTTGGGCAAGAGGGGTAATGGTTGGCAAAGAGGGATAATGGTTGGGCAAGAGGGATAAATAGTTGGGCAGGCGTTTTCCGTTAAGAGAGGTTGTTGATTTTAAGACCTTGTCCTGGTGTTTTTGATGGAGCCTTCTTGGTGGGGGCGGTTGTTTGGTTGATGCACGATAAGCGTGGTCTATTGCGGTTGTTTGGTCGTATGGCATTGATGTGGGGGTGTTTGAGATACGAAGTGGATACTCTCAGAAAAACAAGACATATGCTTTTACTGAAGACGAAAGCATTAAATATTTTATGTATCAAGCGTTTTGCTTATCCAAATAGTCTCATTATTACAAAGAGCTTTGGGCTAACAAGAGCTTTGGAATTTTGATGCAATTTTAAGAGGGGATGGTTTTTATAGGACAATGGTGCTTTTTCTTTAAGAGGAAAGTTGTTTGCTATTTTTGTTTTATGAGCGCAAAAGCTGGTTTGCTTAGAGAAATCTTAGCTGTAAAGCAGCCTCTCTTCGTTCTTTGATGAATAGGAATATGGAAAAAGCCTCAATTACATCGATAAAGATTTGTATTCAGTGAGCCTTTTTTGGTGGGAGGAAACAGAAACAGTTTTTGTCTCTGTTGCCACCAAGCTTCTCTCAAACCTCTCGTTTAGGGTTTCGCCTTTTTTGTTTACTTTTTCATGTGCTGCTTCTGGATTGGCTGTTAGATATTCCCTAAGACGTCTTCTGC
>NZ_JBHINR010000071.1:0-16608 GCF_042195105.1 Bartonella sp. CL436QHHD
GGCGAAACAAAAAGCCAGACTTGAAAAAAGGGAGGCTGAGACTCAAAAAATACTCGAAAAACAAAGAGCGGAAACACGCGCTGAAGAAGAACGAAGAGCAAAAGAGCGCGCGGCAGAAGAACAACAAAATAACCATTAAGACATAATGAAGAGCGGAGCATCTCAATGGCAGTAGAAAGCAAAGGCATATTCACTAAGATAGACAATATGTTGATGGATCCCCTTACAAAGACAATGAATGACGCCATTGCCCATCTTTCATCAAGCTTAGGTGCTCCGCTTAAACTGTCTTGTACAATTTACATTATATTTATGGGCTACAATATCATCTATGGGCGTTCTTCCATGCCCTTATGGGAATTTATAGCGACAACTTTCAAACTCGGCATCGTTGTTTCACTTGCCACAAAGGCCGATGTTTATAATGAGTGGGTCAGTGGTATATTTTTCCATGATCTGCCAAATGCCATTGCAAATGTCACACAAGGTGCACATTCGGATCGAAATGTATGGGACAATATGATGAACCAAGCTGGAGCACAGGTTTTGGACGCAGCAAACCAATACACAGGTCTGACTCAAATGGGGATGTTTATTGCGACATGGATTGCTGGTTTTATCTGCCTAGTTGCTGCTGCCTTTTTTTGTCTAGTCGGTTTTGTTGTTTCATTATTTGCTAAATTGGGTTTGTTTCTTGTCCTATCAATAGGACCACTCTTCATAAGCCTCTATATGTTTTCCTCAACCAGAAAATTCACAGAAGCATGGTTAGGGCAAGTTGCAAACTTCATCATTTTATATGTGTTAGTCGTGCTGCTTGGTGGTTTATATGTTAACATTTCAATGAAAGTTTTTTCAGGAGATATTACAAATATCTTCACTACTTTAATTCAGTTCTTGGTTGTTGGTCTTGGTGGTATTTACCTTTTCCTCAGACTCCCTGATATCGCATCAGCTTTAGCCTCTGGGGGGGCTTCTCTTACAGGATCAGGACCAGTTGCTAAAGCAACGGCTCAACTAAGTGGACGAGCTGCTAATGCAGCAACAAGGGGCATTAAAAAATTAGCATCACTATTAAAAAAGGTCTAAGTTCAAATGCGGGAATTTAAAAAAATTGGGATTATCTTACCATTTCTCTTTCTCAGTGGCTGTGTGTCTTCACCAAACACACTGAAGTCACTCCCAAAATGTGATGGATATTCTAAACGTCCACTCAACAGATCAATGTGGAATTGGGAAGGGAAAAAACCCACGCCCACACCCATTATCATCAGTAACAACACCCCTTCACCCGTAGAAGGTAAGCTGGAAATGCTTCTGGCACAAAAATTAACGGATGAAGAAATCAAATCTTACAAAAATTGCGGGCAAAAAGCATGAAAGAAAAAGACATAGAACAATACATTGCTGAAGCGCGCTCGTTTGATCAAGATCGCATGCTCGCCTCACGCCGCACCACCCGCGTCTCGCTTGCCATTGCCGGCATCGCGGTTGCGGTTGCAATACTGTCTTCTCTCGCGGTCATCACCCTCACGCCCCTTAAAACCGTGGAACCTTTTGTCATCCGCGTCGACAATTCAACTGGCATCACCGAAGTTGTGGAAGCCCTAAAAGAAGGTCCCACCAATGTCGATGAAGCAATCACACGCTACTTTGCTGCAAAATATGTCCGCTCCCGTGAAGGCTTCACCACAGAAGAAACACAACACAACTTCCAAACCGTCTCCCTCCTCTCTTCTTCAGAAGAACAGGAAAGATTTGCCAGCTGGTATGGAGCAAGAAATCCCCAAAGTCCTCAAATTCTCTATAAACACGCCGCCGTTACAATAACAATAAAATCAATCTCCTTTATCAATGACGATGTCGCCCAAGTGCGTTACTACAGAACCATTCATGACAATGAAACCAACAAAGAATTCATCACCCACTGGGTTGCAACACTTACCTTTGAATATATCAATGCCCCTATCTCTGTCCAAAACCGTTTGATAAATCCTCTAGGGTTTATTGTTAGTGAATATAGAACCGATCCGGAAGTGGTCAACTGATCATGACAAAAAAAATTCTTTTTCTCATTCTTAACATCGCTATTACCCTTTCTTTAACGCCTAGCCATGCCAGTATTTTTCCCACTCGTGCGCCAAGCGATAGCCGCATTCGCTTTATCAACTATGATGCCTATAATGTCACAAAAATTATTGGCTCCATACGCTCATCGGTACAAATAGAATTTTCTCCCAATGAAGAAATTGCCCATGTGGCAATTGGCAACAGCGTTGCATGGGAAGTCGCCCCCGCTGGCAATATTCTTTTCCTTAAAGCGCGGGAAGTCCAACCCATTACCAATCTCCAAGTCGTCACCACAAAGCTTGATGGCTCAAAGCGCTCCTATCAATTTGAACTCATGGTCAAAGATGGAGAAATTTCATCTGGACAAGAAACATATTTCCTTGTGAAATTTCGCTACCCACAAGAAGAAGCAGAACAAAGAAGACTCGCAGCCCTTATGCGACAAGAAAAACAACAAGCCCAGCGTATCGATAATGTCTTCAACGCTTCTGAAACCTACGGACCTCGCAATTGGGCTTACACCGCTCAAGGCTCTATCACTCTCGAACCCTCCTCCGTTTATGACAATGGCAAAACCACAACATTTACATTTCCAGACAACCAAGAAATCCCTGCCATTTACATTGTCAGCAATGACGGTACAGAATCGCTGGTTCCCAAAACCACAAGAGGCAACATGGTGATTGTCCATGCCATTAGCGCACGCTTCACCCTAAGACAGGGAAAAAACGTCCTATGCGTCTTTAACGAAGCCTATCAACCAAAAGGCACAAATCCAAATACCGGAACAACCTCACCATCTGTTGAACGTAAAATTGCATCAGATCTTTAAATAAGCGGGAATTGAAGGGGACAACACATGAGTGATAAATCAATCATCGAAGATCGCGGATCTATTGGGGATGGCAAAAACAATAGCGCCAAAAGCGCTGGCAAAAAAATAGTTGTCGCAATAGCCTGTATAGGAATCTGCGGCTATGTGCTCTGGAACATCTTATCCTCCCCCACAGAACAAAAAGACACCGCAAAAGCTCATAAAAAACAAGAAAAAAGCTTTCACAATTCCCTCGCCCCTTTAGAGCTCGCGCCCTCTGACCCGCGTGCCAACATAGCGCCAATAACCTTACCACCCCCACAACCACTCGCACAAGAACCCAAAAAAGATGACCCACTACTTGATGCCGCAAGACGTGCCCCTGTTCTCGCTTTTGCCAAAGGCTCTAAATCTCAATTAAAAGACATCGTCAACACGACTCTCAACCCCTTTGAAAAATTCCATGCCCTTGAAAATCTCGCGAATGCGCAAAATTCTCCTGCCCTTCAAGACACACAAAATTTTGCAACCCTATTAAAGCCTACCAAAACAGAAGAAGCAAAAGCAAAAGCAAAACTCATCGGCAATAGAAACTTTATCATCGCCATGGGAACCTCTATTCCCTGTATCTTAGAAACCGCATTAAACAGTGAGCAACCAGGCTTTGCAAGCTGCATCATCAACCGTGATATCCTCTCTGACAATGGGCGCGTTGTTTTGCTTGATAAAGGAACCCAAGTGATTGGCGAATACCGCGGAGGGATAAAACAAGGTCAATCTCGCCTCTTTGTACTCTGGACAAGAGCAAAAACCCCAACCGGTGTCATCATCGACCTTGCCTCACCCGCAACCGACAGTTTAGGCAGAGCCGGTTTTGATGGCAACATCAACACCCATTGGTGGGAACGCTTTGGCTCTTCCCTTTTACTCACCGTTATTGATGGTGCCACAACAGTTTTAACAAATAAAATAGTAGGCAATTCCAATAAAGAAGGTTCAAACAACTCTGGAGGCGGCGGTTTTGAAGGCGCAAACAACACTGGAAAAGAGGCCGCCAGTATTGCTCTTGAAAATCAAATCAACATCCCCCCTACCCTAGAAAAATTTCAAGGCGAACTCGTCAACATTTTCGTAGCAAAAGATCTCGATTTTTCCTCTGTCTATAAACTAGTCGTAAAGAGCAAAAGAAACCGCTCTACTCCCAGCTATTCCTTTTTTCATTAAGCCAATAAAGTCACATTATGCCATCAGCAAAAAATGCAGAACGCGCCTCCATCGTTTTAACAAAATTAAAGATCTTAGATGATTTCCTCAATGATGAGAATTTATTTGAAATTGTTATCAATCGCCCTGGCGAAGTAATCGTTGAGGGTCCCAATGGTTGGCAAACCCACATCTTAAAAGAACTAACCTACAGCGAACTAGAAGGGATTGCAAAAGTTGTTGCTGCCTACACAACACAAAAAATCAGTGTAGAAAACCCCGTTCTCTCCGCAACACTGCCAAACAACGAACGCATACAAATTGTTATGCCTCCAGCAGTTGCAGCCAATACCATTAGCATGACCATTCGTAAACCTTCATCACGCACTTTTTCTCTTGAAAGTTTACATGAAAACAATCTTTTTTCTGTTGCCCAAAACACCAGTTTCACACCCACGCAACAAATGACAGAACGGTTATCCGAACTCTCTGATACAGACAAAAAACTAACAGATTTGTTTCTGGCCAAAGACTTTTGCACCTTTTTAGAAAGAGCCGTTATTACACAACAAAATATCTTAATATCGGGCAAAACCGGTTCTGGTAAAACAACCCTCTCCAAAGCTTTGATTGCAAAAATCCCTGACTATGAACGAATTCTCACCATTGAAGACACACCAGAACTTGTCGTTCCGCACGCCAACAAAGTGCAGCTCTTTTATTCAAAAGATAACCAAGGCTTAGCAAAAGCAGGTGCAAAAGAACTGCTTGAATCAGGATTACGCATGCGCCCCGACAGAATCCTTCTACAAGAGCTGCGTGATGGTACAGCCTTTTACTACATCCGTAATGTCAATTCTGGTCACCCCGGCTCCATTACCACCGTCCATGCCTCAACAGCCCTTGCAGCCTTTGAACAAATGACCCTTTTAGTCAAAGAAAGTGACGGTGGTGGTAATTTAGCGCGCGATGATATCCGCGGCTTATTAATCTCGATGATAGATGTCATCATCCAATGTAAACGCCTCGAAGGAAAATTTCGTGTAACAGAAATCTATTACGACCCCTTCAAACGCCGTGATGCTTTTTAAAAAACGCTACCCCTCACACCCTTTTTTATAAGCAAAAACTATACCAATAGAGCTTTCTTAAAAACACGATTAATCGCTTCAAGTTCAGTGTCAATAATCGAAAACAACAAGTAAAAAGAAGTAAAAATATCATCCCCATTCCCAATCACGAATGCGCCCCACAGGAAAACCAAAACGTGCCGAAAATGATATCTATAACCCTATATTTTTTCTGATTTTTTTTGACATCAACATTTGCAGGAATATAGATACCAAATTTAGTATCCGCTTCACCTTTAGCTTCAGACAAGAGCTTCACGAGCTCCTTGTAATATACGAGATCCTGCTTTACTTGCCTTATCTATTATTTTTCTTTTCGATATTCATCAAGGCGCAATATAAAAATTTTCTTCAACGCATTCCTTTCTGATTTTATCAAATTTCCCCAAGATGATTGACTGTAAACATCTTCGATCAACACCGAAATATTTTGACCACCAAAAAAGGGTATAACCTGATATCTCCCTCTTTTACTCTTATGCTTTAAAACCTAACTTTCCTTGGCTTCCCCTCCCGTACCTTCCATAAAATCACCAGCATCTGAATGAGTAGCAATAAAAGAAACAATATCAAATAATTCTTCAAGCGATATGCCTTCTTCTTTTGCAGAAATTCAATAAGCTGCCGTTTCAATCACGGTTTGCATACATCATTCAATATACGGAAACACCCATAACGATAATGATGTAAATTAAAAGCTAATTTGAAGTGAATGATCAGAAATATCAAATATCCAAATGACAAAACAAATCTTACCTATCTTTAGCAATACATACCTCTTTACCCTTGTCACTTCTCTTAACCCTTGTCACTTTTCTCGAAAGTTTTAAGCGTTTTCGCATTAGAAATAGACATATCAAACGGCAATCCTTTTTCATGAACAACTTTTGTCAAAGCAATCCGGATAAAATCAGACACCGGAAGTCCTAAACTTGCTAATATTTCATCGGATTTTTTTTAACGCCCTATCTATGCAGGCACATACAACATCTTTTGTCACACCCATATTAAACACCTCCTTTGATTACCTCTCTTTTACCGTATGGCTTAATAGGGCTTATACAGCATAAGGCTTTATCCTTGCCCTTACCGTATCATATCTATTGATCTTGCACGCGCTATTGCGTTGATTTTCTCCTGTTGTCTCTGTTGCAAAAACTTAACTGCCATTTGAAACTCTTTTATGCGTTCTTTATTATAAGACTGTTCTTTGGGGATTGCTTTTGATAAATCAAAACCATATTTATGAATGGCATCATGTCCAAAACGTTTATCTAAAACAATTTGTAGCTTTAAAAACTCTTGATTAACCTGCTCTGGTATCTTTGAATAACTATCACAACCAGCTTCAACATTTTTTATAAAAGTCACTGCTTCTTGTGAAAGCGAGGGGACTTCAACTTTTAACTGTTCACGCTCCCGTGTAACACTATCCATATGTATCTCATAAGAATTCTTATAAAAGGATTGAAGCTTTTCAATAGAAGAAAGTGCACGAGGAACATGATAAAGCGCTTCTTTTCGTTCTTTTCCTGTAGCCTTCAATTTATCGATAAAACGATCTGACCCACGCAGTTCGCCTGCTCTATCAGGTGCCCTATCCAAAATATCAGAGAGTTTATCGCCTTTACCTGCTAAAATCGTTTGCTCAATCCTAAGCGCAGCCTCTTGTGGATCTCTATAAATAAATGCTAAACGACTGTTTAACTCCTTAAACATATTAACATAAGATTTTTCATTCCTAAGAGCGCTTAGCGCTTTCTGTTCTAAATTAGAATTATCTATATAAGCAGCAAGGTATGGAGCTTTTTCTGTTGCTTTTGCAACAACATTCAAATCATTTTGTAATTGTTCAAGTTCTTCTTTTTGACGTTTAGCAAAACTTGTCTTTTCTCTATCCCAAGGAGTTTCAATCTTCTCTTTTTGTTGTTCCAAGCACTCTTTATTAAGATCAACGCCAAAAGCAATATTTTTGCCAATACCTTGAGAAACATCATCCCTTTTATTTTCTGTAAACTTGGTAAGGTTCTTATAGATGAGTGCAGACAGATATTCTGAATTACCAAAATGTGCTTCAATTGACGCACGTGTCATTTCTTGTCGCTCAATACCCTTCCAGTTGATATGATAACCAGCTTCACGAGCAAGTTGCACCATAAATTCGCGCTGAGTGCGCCCATTCCCCTCTCGAAACGGATGCAACGCATTCAACTCGCCCATGTAATACCCAGCCCTTTGGCTAAAGTCATAAGCGCCAAGACCACGCAGATACTGTTCTTTTGCAAGCTTTTTTGTAATCTTCGGTGCATAACTTTCAATCTGATTATAACTAGCAAACATACTATTGCCTTTGGCAATATCCACTAAACGAACTTGTCCCGCCCATTCATATATGTCGCCAAACAGTCTTCTATGAATCTCTTTCATGTAATCCAGATCAAACTTACCACCAATAGGAGTATGTACAAATTCGAAAGATTTCACATAAGAAATCGTAGATTCTACACGTTGCAGCGTGGCTTTGTCTTTAATACCAAACCGATTATACATCACACCAGTTTCAGGATCAGTATAAGAATCGCCGCTCCCCTTATACTTCTCCACGTTTTACCCTCTCCATATAATCTTTGAGGATATCACTTGTTTCGAGCTCTCCAATAATAACACGTTCCATTTGCTCAACGACTTTTGGATCTGGCTCTAATCCCTCTAAACGTTGGCTTGCCAATGCATTTTCAGCATAAAAGCGACGCAGCTTAATTTCCTCTTCACTCAACATATTAAAACCCTCCTTTGCTTATATTTATTATAGCCAAACAGACTATAGAAACAAGATTTTATTCCTTGTCTTATCCGCGTTACATCTTTTGACCTTGTACGGCTCATACGCATGATTTAGCTCTTGTATACGTCTCTGTTGCAAAAACTTAACTGCCATTTGAAACTCTTTTATGCAATCTTGATCATGAGACTGTTGTTAAGGATTTTTTTTTGATAGATCATAATTTGTTTGCATAGCAAGCCAAGCACGTGCTGTGCTTACACCAGACATTTCAAGCCTAATAGCAAGATTAGCACTCATAGCGGCTTTTCCATTTAAAACTCTAGAAAGTGCTACACGAGATATACCAAGCTACTCTGCTGCTTCATTAACGGATAAACTAAGCTCTTTGATCACATCTTCTCACAATAATTCACCGGGATGTGAAGGATTCTTCATCATTGTTTAGACCTGCTTTTTGATGACAATCCAGATAATCAACCATTTCGACATCTATGCTATCAAAGCGAAATATTACGCGACAATTTCCATTTACAGTAATTGACTAATAATCCTTGAAATCACCTTTTAGCAGATGTAATCAAA
The DNA here is from genome assembly GCF_042195105.1 of Bartonella sp. CL436QHHD. Taxonomy (NCBI): domain Bacteria; kingdom Pseudomonadati; phylum Pseudomonadota; class Alphaproteobacteria; order Hyphomicrobiales; family Bartonellaceae; genus Bartonella; species Bartonella sp. CL436QHHD. The sequence continues at coordinate 8,585 of NZ_JBHINR010000071.1, forward strand.
AGGACGGATAACTCAAAATCTTTTGGCGATACATCTCCTTCAAGAGCACTTAGAATACGCTTTAATTTTTGAGCATGGGCGGTTCTAATCCCTTCAGTCGTACCAGTATTATAGAAGGCTTCAATCCTTTTATGTTTAAATCCTAAAATCATAAATGAATATAGAGTGTCCCCCTCCAAGATCCAAAAAATGTTCATTATTTTTACATCACACGGCTTTTTTTACTTTATAAACATTAGAACTGTCGTGAAAAAATCGATCATTCTCATCTCTTTCTCATTATTCTACTAATTATTGGAAAAGTATAAGTTCATAATTAGGAGGAGCTAAACGTAATAGGAGCGTATCATATCTCCAATTGGCAGCGGCACTTAGAAACATCAAGATGATATAACCACAATGACCATTGCTGTTTGATGTTCATGGGGCGCTGCACCCGCTATATGTCCAGTAAAAAGAATGAATAACACTAATAAACTCCCCCTACAAACTCTGTTAAACTAATAACCGGTTTACGAATAAGTAAAAGAAAAAGGAAAATCAAAAAAAGGCATATTTTTTATATCTTACGAACTATAGAGAACTCTATACGCATTGTAGTTATTAGAATTAGACTTTTCCCTTTTTTATTTAATTTGTTCGTAGATAGAGTATCCATTACCGTTATTACATCACTAACAGAGTTAATAATCATACCTTTTGTAATTGCCAAAATCCCGCATTAAAATCAGACCTTTATTCAAAGATGATCTGATAATTTTCTCAAAAAAATCAAGATTCCTCAAGTGCAGTCCCCATGCGTACATCATGATGAATAATAACATCCATCAACTCTGTCACGACAGTGTCCAATACTTCTCGTGCATCGCCTTCAGCCATAAGGCGGATAACCGGCTCAGTTCCAGAAGCACGGATCACCAGCCGTGCCTCTTTTCCCAACCGCTTCTCTGCTTGATCAATGGCCGTTTTGACTGGATTTTTTTTCAGGACATTTTTATTTTTAATCGTTACATTTTTTAAAATTTGCGGTACAGGTTCAAACCGTTTACACAATTGGCTCATAGGGCTTTGACTTTCCTTCATACAGGCTAAAATCTGCAATGCAGCCACCAAGCCATCACCCGTTGTGCCAAAATCACTGAGCACGATATGGCCAGAAGCCTCACCACCAACATTATATCCCTTTTGGCGCATGGCATCGACAACATAACGATCTCCAACTTTTGTCCTTACAAGGTGCAACCCTTTGCTATTCAAGAAACGTTCCAGTCCAAGATTTGACATAATCGTTGTGACAACACCATTACACCGTAATCGTCCCATTTTATGCCAATTTTCAGCAATTACAGCAATCAACTGATCTCCATCAACCGTTTGTGCTTTTTCATCAACAATGAGAACACGATCTCCATCTCCATCAAGAGCAATCCCCACATCAGCACGCACTTCATGCACTTTTCGTTTTAAAGAGCTTAAATCGGTTGATCCACATTTTTGATTAATATTGGTCCCATTGGGTTCATCATGAATAGCAAAAACCTCAGCCCCCAATTCCCATAAAGCACGGGGAGCCGCTTTATAAGCAGCCCCATTGGCACAATCCACAACAATACGCACAGTATCTAAGCGAACATCACGCGGCAAAGTTCGTTTGGCATATTCAATATAACGATAAATATCCCCCTCAACCCGTTTTGCATAACCAATTTCGGCAGAACTTGCTAAAGATTTTGAAAGATCTGTATCGATCAATTGTTCAATTTTGGCTTCCATATCATCTGAAAGTTTAAAACCATCAGGACCAAAAAGTTTAATTCCATTATCATAGAACGGATTATGAGAAGCAGAAATCATCACTCCAAGATCCGCTCGCAAAGAGCGGCAAAGCATTGCAACAGCAGGGGTTGGCACTGGACCCAATAAAAAAGCTTCCATCCCCGCAGCAGTCAATCCTGAAACCAAAGCGTTTTCCAACATATAACCAGATAATCGTGTATCCTTGCCAATCACCACACGATGAGATTGATGTTGTGAGCGAAATAAAACCCCTACAGCCATCCCCACCTTCATGGCAAAATCGGGTGTCATAGGAAATGAATTGGCTTTCCCCCGAATTCCATCTGTACCAAAATATTTTTGCACCATGCCTCTTTCCTTTAATATATAATTCTTCCCTTGGCTTTTCCTTAAACCCCTAACAAGCCCCCTTGGTACAATAGTCCCCCCGCTCCCCGTATAAAATCAGATCATTGATCTAAACCTTCATGCATTTAAACAATCAAGCCCCCTATTCACCATCTACACATCTAAACCACTCTCAAGCAATTATGTTTACACCCTTCCACATAAAAGCAATATTATCTCCTCAAAATGCTCTATACACCCCTTTAATACAACCAACGGATAATCTCACACACTTGCTAAATCCGTAAAGAAACCCAGCACCAAACCTCATACCCTACAAAATCAGCAAGGAAATCTATCGCCTAACCTCACAACCCTACCACATTAGAAAAGCAACAGTCCACCTCGCCTTGTAGCATGCTAAAGCCGTCATAATACAACGGCTTTGCTTAATTTTTTGCTTCCATATTTTTGCAAATATTACAAGAAAGGCGCAAACAAAACTTGCGCCTTTCTCAAAAAAATTAGAAGTTTTCCTAAAACATCGTCACTCAAGCGGTATTAAATAATTCTTATTTTTCTTTATCATCTCCCGCAGTATTGGACTTCTTTTCAGCATTACTTTTAGAGCGGTTGACTGATTTTGTAGTACCTTTTGTGCTTTGTGCTTTTTTCTCAGTCTCATCCGATTGCACTTCTTTAGACTGAGCCTCCTTAAGCACAACATTACTGGATTTTGCTGTTTTTTTCCCAACAGCTGCCTCTGCTTTGCCTGCCTCGCCTTTATCGGTCTCTACTTTATGAGGCGCTGTTTTAGAGACTGCTTCAGCGTTTTTTTCATCCACCACTGTTGTCTCTGTCTTCATTTTTCCAGTTTTTGGAACAGAAGACCCCCGTGGCGCAGCACCCTCATCTTTCTGTGTGCGTGAAGGAGGCTTTCCTGCAATAACTTCGTTAATTTCAGCTCCCGTTAAAGTCTCATATTCCAACAAACCTTGTGCCAAAGCAAACCATTCTTTTCTTTTTGTTTTCAAAATGTTTGTCGCATTTTTATAGGCATCATCAATAAGCTTACGCACTTCCATATCAATCATGCGTGCTGTTTCTTCAGAGACATTTTGTGTTCGCGCAACAGAATGACCCAAAAAGACTTCATCTTGGTTATCGCCATAAGCTACATTTCCAAGCAGATCAGAAAATCCCCACCGTGTGATCATTGCACGTGCTAATTTCGTTGCTTGCTCAATATCAGAAGAAGCACCGGAGGTGATATTTTCCTTTCCAAACTTTAATTCTTCAGCCACACGTCCACCCATCATAATAGCCAAACGAGAAATCATCCACCGATAACTCATAGAATAGCGATCGCCTTCAGGCAATTGCATCACCATTCCCAATGCTCTTCCCCTTGGAACGATTGTTGCTTTGTGGACAGGATCAGCAACCGGCACATTAAGAGCCACAATAGCATGTCCTGCTTCGTGATAAGCAGTGAGTTCTTTTTCCTCTTGTGTCATAGCGGTTGAACGACGTTCAGCCCCCATCATCACCTTATCTTTGGCATCTTCGAATTCTTGCATCGTGACAACTCTTTTATTACGGCTCGCAGCCATAAGAGCAGCTTCATTGACCAGATTCATCAGGTCCGCACCGGAAAATCCTGGTGTTCCCCTTGCCAAAATTTTCAAATCAACGTTAGGCGCTAAAGGCACGTTGCGCACATGCACTTTCAAGATTTGCTCACGCCCAGAAACATCAGGGTTTGGCACAACAACTTGCCGATCAAAACGCCCTGGTCTCAATAAAGCAGGATCAAGCACATCAGGACGGTTTGTTGCGGCAATAAGAATAATACTTTCATTGGGCTCAAACCCATCCATTTCGACAAGCAACTGGTTTAAGGTCTGTTCACGTTCATCGTTTCCACCGCCAAGACCAGCCCCCCGATGGCGTCCAACAGCATCAATTTCATCGATAAAGATAATACAAGGTGCATTTTTTTTAGCCTGTTCGAACATATCGCGCACACGGCTTGCCCCAACACCAACAAACATTTCAACAAAATCAGACCCTGAAATGGTAAAGAATGGCACATTGGCTTCACCTGCCACAGAACGAGCTAGCAAAGTTTTACCGGTTCCTGGAGGACCAACAAGCAAAACACCGCGTGGGATACGCCCCCCTAAGCGTTGAAATTTTTGTGGTTCGCGTAAAAATTCAACAATTTCTTGAAGATCTTGCTTTGCTTCTTCAACGCCAGCAACATCTTTAAAGGTAATACGTCCTTGCGCTTCATTAAGCAATCTTGCTTTCGATTTCCCAAATCCCATTGCACCACGTGATCCATTTTGCATTTGCCGCATAAAAAAGACCCACGCCCCCACGATAATAATAACAGGTAATAAGGAAAAGAGGAGATTGAGGAAAATGCTATTTCCAGAGCTTTCAGGAATAGCTTTAACATTGACGTTTTTGCTTTCCAACTTTTGTATCAAACCTGGATCGCGAGGAGCATAGGTTGAAATAGCTCTATGTTCAATGGTTTTCCCTGTTAATTTTTGACCTTGAATGGTCACAGATTTCAACTCATTATTCTCAACTTTTTGCAAAAATTCAGAATAGGAGACTTCTCCACCACCAGAACGTTGGCTATCTCCATTAAAGAGAGAAAACGACACAATCAAAATCAAGGCAATAACTCCCCAAATAAGGAGAGAGCGGTAATTGGAATTCATATTCAGCCCACTTAATCAAATATAGATTTCAAACAGTTCCCCTTAACATATAACCTTGTCAGCCCCTTGCCAAGGGATGAGAAGCTGTTTATTTTCTTTTAGAGTAATTTTCCTTTATCTTTTCACCTCAATATTAAAAAAAGGTTCCACAACATTCACCAAGGCAGCATCTTCTCGTGAGGAAAGCCAATCGAAAGGTGCCATAATCCGCTTGACGATAACATGTTTATGAACAACTGCTTGAGAAATCAACTCTGGAATATCATACCCTTTATGATTTGAGATCATCAGCAGCGATTGTAAAGAGGGAAAATGAGGCTTTTCAAGCTCAAAATCGCTATTTTTTAATAAAAATTTCAGCTGTTCTAAATTTGCGGCTCCAACCTTTATAGCCTCATATCCATGATTTGTGATATGATAGCGCCCATCCCATATAAAAGTTTTATCTGGCTCAACGATAGCCTCTTTCATATTTCGCCCTTCACGCCACAAAGAAATTCCGTGCTTGTTATATTCAATAACAGAACCCGCATAAGTAAAACGCTTCTTTTCTGGAGAATCGAGACAGAGTTTTTGAACAAGCATGCTTAATTTCTGATTGGGGAGCAAATAAAATCCCCCTCCCATCAGCACAGCAAAGAGCCCCACCACGAAAGGAAAACTGGAATGTTTCTGTAAAAATAGCGCAGGCTTTGCTATGAAACAACGCCCATGTTGGACAGTAATATCCAGCGCTAAGATCAAATCAGCAATATTTTTGGCTTGTTGACGACGCTGCAATGCGGCTTCATTTATTTTTTGAGCAATATAAGCCAATTTTTGTGGAGAAAGAGATTGACGCACGCGCACACGTTCAAAATTGCGATCTTCATTGGTTGGATCATCAATCCATGTTTGTCCTTGTAAGCGTAAATAATTCCGTAATGTTTGGCGTTTTACACCAAGGAGTGGCCGAATCAAACGCACTTTTCTATGCAACAACGCCTCACGCGGAATACAGGATAAACCGCGCTCATAGAGGGAACCATAGTTTTTTTCGGCAATATTTTTTCTCGTTTTTCTGGTATGATCCTCATCACGTATACCCTCGGCTTCACCGCGCAAAGCACCAGCAAAACCACTGGCATAAACCTCATCGCGCATAGCAACAGCTTCACTATATAAAGCACCTCTATTCTTTTGGAGACGTTGATACCGCATATGATAGGTCTCAACCTGATCATTGAGTGTATGCCCCGTCATAATAAGTGATGCGCCTTGTTTTTGTGCTTCTTTAACCAAGAGATCATAGCGTGCAACACGCGCGCTGGAAGCAATATGCGTCTTTGGCTTTTCGCCTTCCCATCGCATAGTGATATGTTGAATATCATGGACACGACAAATTTTCGCAACAGTTTCTGCTTCACGCATCGATTCTTTACGCAATTGATGATCAACCGTGACAACAATCATTTCTGGAGGAAATGCGAGAGTTTCCAAATGCTCTTTGACCAAAAACATCAAAGCCAAAGAATCGCTTCCCCCTGAGACGGCAAGAATCAACTTCTGACATTGAATAAAATCCGATGTTTTAAAGAGATTTCTTGCCAGTCTAACGCACACCGAAAACGACCTCGCTGTTTATTTTGCAGATTTACAAAAAACAGATGCTAATGTTTGTTGACGTTTTGATTTTTTCACAAAATGAGCACAATCGTCTTTATTTGGCTCAAGAGCGACCATACTTCTTGCTAATTTCAGCAAAATCTCAGAGGTATAGAGCTTCTTTTTATCTGCATACCATGCGGTAAGATAAACTTGTGCTGCTTCATGATAGCGTTTTTGCCCCAACAAAGATTCGGCCAACCAAAATAAAGCATCATCACTCAAAGAATCTTTTTTGTAACGATTTTGAAAAGCGCAAAAGCTTTTTTCAGCATCAACATAGTTAGCAGAACGAATAAAATCATACCCTTCCTTATACAAAGCTTTAGAAGAAGAAAGATTGTCACTCTGATGTGCTTCAATTGGAGCACTTACTTCATGCGCTTTGTTAAAAGGTTGACTGTTTTCATGATCATGGCTCTCCACCTTAGCTTCCACAGCAGCAACCTTTGTCTGATCACCTGTACTATGGTCCTGCTCTATCTCTTCTTTTACAGTCTGAGATTTTTCATCTACAGCAGACTTTTCAAAAGAACAAGAATAAACAGAAGAGGCTTCTGTATCAAAAAGCTCGTGAAACTGCTTGTTAACATTTTTTAGACTGTTATGCTCAAGCACCATTCGTATCTTATGCAAAAGCTTATCTAAATCATAATCTTTAAATAAAGCCTGTTGATTCTCTAAAATAATCCCTTGGTGCTCCGCAACACTAGTGGCTTTTTCCATCGCGCTAGATGCTGCTTTATCGGTTGCTTCAGGAGCTTCTTTTACAGCATCAATTGCCTTATTAACAGCGTCAGTGGCTTTTTCCACCGCGCTAGATGCTGCTTTATCAGCTGCTTCAGGTGCTTTCTTCACATCATCGACAGCCTTATTAACAGCGTCAGTGGCTTTTTCCACCGCGCTAGATGCTGCTTTATCCGTTGCTTCAGGAGCTTCTTTTACAGCATCAATTGCCTTATTAACAGCGTCAGTGGCTTTTTCCACCGCGCTAGATGCTGCTTTATCAGCTGCTTCAGGTGCTTTCTTCACATCATCGACAGCCTTATTAACAGCGTCAGTGGCTTTTTCCACCGCGCTAGATGCTGCTTTATCAGCTGCTTCAGGTGCTTCTTTTACAGCATCGACAGCCTTATTAACAGCGTCAGTGGCTTTTTCCACCGCGCTAGATGCTGCTTTATCAGCTGCTTCAGGAGCTTNCACCGCGCTAGATGCTGCTTTATCAGCTGCTTCAGGTGCTTTCTTCACATCATCGACAGCCTTATTAACAGCGTCAGTGGCTTTTTCCACCGCGCTAGATGCTGCTTTATCAGCTGCTTCAGGTGCTTCTTTTACAGCATCGACAGCCTTATTAACAGCGTCAGTGGCTTTTTCCACCGCGCTAGATGCTGCTTTATCAGCTGCTTCAGGAGCTTCTTTAACAGCATCAACAGCCTTATCAACAGCGTCAGTGGCTTTTTCTATCACATCAGATGCTGCTTTATCAGCTGCTTCAGGCGCTTTCTTCACATCATCAACAGC
>NZ_JBHINR010000064.1:0-5374 GCF_042195105.1 Bartonella sp. CL436QHHD
TTTATCTTCTGTTTTGCCATCTTCCTTCACGCTCTTAACTGTGAATGTAGGCGCACTCCAAGTTCCATTCTCATACTTAGCTTTACCACCTAAAGACTTCGCAACATCGCCACCCAATTTATGAAGCTGGTTACCCGTTACGGCATCCGTTGAGGTTCCACTAATGTCTCCATTTTTAAGAGACGTAATCTTGCTGTTCTCTTTACTGTCCCCATGCGTCGCTACAAAGGCATTCGCCGTTTGGCTCCAGATTAAAGAATCACTTTTTTCACCAGCAATTTCTTTGCTAATCTCATTTTTAATATTCGTGATAGAATCACCAACACCGGCAAAGGCAGACGCGACACTGTCATAAGTCGAGTCAGTAACGTCACCATCAGAATTGAAGCGCTTAACCTTGAATGTAGGAGCAGTCCACGTGCCATTCTCATACCTAGCGTTACCACCTAAAGATTTTGCAACATCGCCACCCAATTTATGAAGCTGATTACCCGTTACGGCATCCGTGGAACCAGCATTAATGGTGCCATCTAAAAGAGATGTAAGCTTGCTATTGCTTTTGCTATCTTTCTCTCCATGCGTCGCTACAAAGGCACCTTTAGCCTTATCCCACAACAACGCATCAGCCTGAGCAGTGCTAATTTCATTGGTAATCTCTTTATGTAAATCCGTGAAAGAAGTGCCTACACCGGCAAACGCTGAAGCCACATCTGTATAGCTCTCCTCACTCTCAGTACCATCAGATTTTACTGTTTTAACCGTGAACTTAGGCTTGCTCCATTGGCCATCCTCATACTTAGCACCACCACCTAAAGACTTCGCAACATTGCTCCCTAGAGCATATAGCTGGTTACCAGCTATAGCATCCGTTGACGTTCTACTAATGTCTCCATTTTTAAGAGACGTAATCTTGCTGTTCTCTTTACTATCCCCATGCGTCGCTACAAAGGCATTCGCCGTTTGGCTCCAGATTAAAGAAGCACTTTTTTCACCAGCAATTTCTTTGCTAATCTCATTTTTAATATTCGCGATAGAATCACCAATACCGGCAAAGGCAGTCGCGACACTGTCATAAGTCGAGTCAGTAACGTCACCATCAGAATTGAAGCGCTTAACCTTGAATGTAGGAGCAGTCCACGTGCCATTCTCATACCTAGCGTTACCACCTAAAGATTTTGCAACATCGCCACCCAATTTATGAAGCTGATTACCCGTTACGGCATCCGTGGAACCAGCATTAATGGTGCCATCTAAAAGAGATGTAAGCTTGCTATTGCTTTTGCTATCTTTCTCTCCATGCGTCGCTACAAAGGCACCTTTAGCCTTATCCCACAACAACGCATCAGCCTGAGCAGTGCTAATTTCATTGGTAATCTCTTTATGTAAATCCGTGAAAGAAGTGCCTACACCGGCAAACGCTGAAGCCACATCTGTATAGCTCTCCTCACTCTCAGTACCATCAGATTTTACTGTTTTAACCGTGAACTTAGGCTTGCTCCATTGGCCATCCTCATACTTAGCACCACCACCTAAAGACTTCGCAACATTGCTCCCTAGAGCATATAGCTGGTTACCAGCTATAGCATCCGTTGACGTTCTACTAATGTCTCCATTTTTAAGAGACGTAATCTTGCTGTTCTCTTTACTATCCCCATGCGTCGCTACAAAGGCATTCGCCGTTTGGCTCCAGATTAAAGAAGCACTTTTTTCACCAGCAATTTCTTTGCTAATCTCATTTTTAATATTCGCGATAGAATCACCAATACCGGCAAAGGCAGTCGCGACACTGTCATAAGTCGAGTCAGTAACGTCACCATCAGAATTGAAGCGCTTAACCTTGAATGTAGGAGCAGTCCACGTGCCATTCTCATACTTAGCGTTACCACCTAAAGATTTTGCAACTTTATCACCTAGAGTATAAAGCTGGGAACCATTAACGGCATCGGTTGACATTTTTGAGAGCTCACCAGGAGAAACCTTCAAAAGACGCCGTGTCTTACCTTCACTACTCTCAAAAGTCACGTCAGTTAATACTGAGGTAGGAGCAATAGCTATCACAGTTGGCCCATCATCCGCTCGGTTTAGTGCACTGGGTAAGCTTCTTATAAGAGAAAAGCTGTCTGTGTTCTTATGCTGATCATCACTTTGAGATGGATTATCTTGTTTTTCCCCAATAGCATGGGGTTCCTTTATCTCAACAATCTGATGATTTAAACCTGCCAAATCACTATTAGTGCCAGAAAATGCATCCGCAACACTTTTATAACCTTCTACATTCTTATAACCTTCCGTACCTGCAAATGCAGTATCAAAAGCAGCTTTAGTCTGAAACTTAATATTAAGACTAAAGTTCTTGGGGGTATCCTCCCCCTCCACAAATGCAGAGCCACTATCTCTATACAATTTACTGCCAACTACATAGGCTGGCGGTATACCTTTAAGCGCATTTGCACCACCACTAAAGTCGTTTGATTTGTTATTTAAAATCTGAGTAGCAGCAGCAACAGGAGAAACATTTGATAAAAAGATAATCACTGAAGCCAATGAAAGCGCTTTAATAAAAAGCCGTCGATAAAACGAGCAAGAATTTTTACAATCATTCACCACTAGCGCTTTTGGTGTGGTATATAATTTTTTCATAACAAATTCTCCAAATAAGAAATACATATTTAGAACATTAAAAAGTCATATTTCAGTGCTAGGGGTGATTAACGACGTGATTTTTGTTTGTTCTCTATAAAGTTTGAGTTTGCCGCAGAGGCGAACAGAAGTAATTAGAAGTCCGGCAGGGTTGTGATGGACGTTGATTAAAGGTTTGGTTAATGGGTTTTTTATTTTTTCCGCTTTTAAGAAGGATGCTTTTTTTTGCAACAAAACTCCTGAATGAGGGTGAAAAACGGATATGAAGAAGACATACTTGCGCCCTATTGTTAGATCTGCGGTTTATAGTTTTTAAAGTAAAAGAGTTCATTTTGTATAATTAAGAGGCTGTAATGTTTATTAGGGGAAAAGGTTAAGTTGTTGGCTGAATGATTTAGAGTACTTGTTGTGAAATCATTACGCTTTTATCGCGGGGGTAAGAGGCATACTCTTGAGCTTTAGATTTTTTTCTCTCAAAGAGCTTCAAAATAAAATGAAGGTGATTGTTTGTTTTTTTCATAATCCGTCGCGCCCCCCTTGCGAGCATCTTTCTGTTTTTACCAAAATGAGTCTTACTAAAGAATATTTCGCAATGTTATAGACTATTGCGTAAAATAGCAAGAGGAAAATGAATTTAATTATTTTTACAGAATGAGTCTTTCCGATTTATACAATCGTAAAATATCCTTATAACTTTAAAATTCATAGATTCCATGCACTATAGACTTGTCTAGAGGTTTTGTTTAATCTTTCGTTTTAGGTGTCCCATTTTGATCAAAATGAGTCTTACTAATAATTGCCGCTGTTGCATACCTCATGATTGCTACTGCTGTGTACAGAGCAAATAAATAAAATAATAAAATGGGGATTTTTGATTTTTTTAAACGTATCCCCCCAATGGATATTTTCTATCAATGAAATTATAGAACGTACAGTTTTAAAATACTGTGCGATTACGCACTCTATCAATTTATATGAGAGTATTACGCTGTATTTATAAAATTTTTGTTAAAGTAATTCACTTTTTACTAAAATCAATCTCACTAAGATTATTACTATAGAATACCTTGTTATAAGACTTTATAAGTATACTACTCTATGGACTTCTCTGTAAAATATTACTTCTCTATAATATAAAATTTCGCCCTTGTCTGATGAGACAAGGGCGAAACTTCGCTTAAATTGTAGTTTTTCATATTCTCTGGTGTTATTTTAATTTCAGAGTTATTCCACCACCTACACCCCACTGACCGCCAGCACTGGTTGCTGATAGATTAGAACGAATCTTGCCATCTTCAGATGTATAACCTGCACCAATCGCAAAGGCAGATTGTCCACGCCAAAAACCACCACCAAATGAAACACTCACAGATCCTGGGTCATCGAAGTAACGTAAGTTAGAGACTGCCAAACCAATCGCTGCTGCTTGCCTTGCCTCTTTGCGCACATTCGTAATATCATAACTTAGTGCGTCAAACTTCATATCGGTATAGGATTTCGCCGCATTAACACCATTATTGACTTGATCGTCCGTATACTTTTTCGCACTGTCAAGAGTAATCTTCATCTGCTCCGCGGTATGATCGTATAACTGACCACCATTCACTGCGTCCTTAGAGTCATGTTCAATTTTTCCACCTTGAACATTCGTAATCAAAACAGGATCACTGTCATCGACACCTTTTAGAGTGATGCTATTGATTTTCTTTCCGCTATCATCGGTATCATAGCTAACCGCAACATTCACCTTTTTTTCAACTTCTGTTACCCTGCCTTCAACTCCTGTTACCCTTTCACCCATCTTATTAAACTGACTGTCAGTCACCTCATAAGTTGACTTTTCTAAAATTTCACTAGGAGCAACAGTTACCGTGGTTGAATTATCCGCCTCATCTATGGCGCTTTCTTCCTCATCTATGGCAAGAGGTAAGCTTCTTAGAAAACGTGCGCTTCTCATAAAAGGAAAGCCTTCTGAAAAAATATCCGAAGAATTATCTTGAGGTGTATAACTTTTTTCAATAATACCAACGCTATCCTTTATCTTAACAATCTCCTCATTCAAACTTGTGAAAGCACTATTAACGCCAGAAAACGCATCTGCAACATTAGTATAGTTTTTCTCAGTTTCATTACCATTCTTATCAAAGGCTTTAACTGTAAATGTAGGATCTGACCATTTTCCCGCTTTATCATATCCAGCACCACCGCCAAAATAACTTGCAAATGCCTGAGTCATAAAATAAATTTGACCACCATTTACTGCTTCTGTCGATGTTGCCGTAAATGCACCCCCCTTAACACCAGAGAGAACTCGTGGAAAATTAATACCGTTTGCAATATCTATTCTATTGCCACCCTTGTCTCCACCAATCGTAATAAGCCCAACGCTATTTTGCCTAACAAAACTATCACCTGTCACACTTTCGATCTTTTGATTAAGATTCGTAAAAGAACTACTTACACCAGAAAGCGCTTCCCCAACATTCTTATAGTTCTTTTCAGTCCCACTACCATTTTTATCAAAAACCTTAACTGTAAAAGTAGGAGCATTCCAGTTTCCATCTTTATCATATCCAGCATTATCACTCAAATAGCCTGCAACTACATTGCTCATGGCATAAAATTGAGAGCCATTTATCGCATCAGTCGATGTTGCTGTAATCGAACCAGCCTTAACACCCGCAAGAGTCCGTGCCACATTATCAACATTCGCGATATTTACCCTGGCCCCACT
>NZ_JBHINR010000044.1:0-145053 GCF_042195105.1 Bartonella sp. CL436QHHD
TAAAAGAACTTCATGAAACCTCTAACAAGTCCACTCAAAACAGCCACTGCCCTATGACGCTTTTAACAAAAGCACATGCCTTTGTGACCAAAAAAGTGACACCCAAAAACTGCTTTATTTTAACTGCTGAAGATCTCTCCCCCACATCTATATAAAGAAACCTCTAAACAAAACTGTTTAGCCCGTCAATGGTTAATACATCAATATCCCCAGTTTAATGCTACAATATATTTATCAATAATTAGAGATAAACTCACTCTCCAGCTCCTCTAAGCCACTCAACACGCATATAAACGAGACATCATGCGATCAAGCACATCCTGTCGTCAAAAACCATCATAGAAAACAATAAAGAAACGTCTTTTAAAACTTTCTACTCAAATAGGCAAAACTCTCTGTACAGCCCATTAAGCACCCGTTCTCCAAAGATAATGATCTGAGTGACCTTATCAGAAGAGTTTTGTCAGTCTTGTCAGTTCATTCTAGCTCCTATATTATTTTTTTTAAATGAGAGAAAATTAAAAACATTATATTTCAATATGTTAGTATTTTAACGATACAACCTATATCGACAATACAACCTTAAATACAATCCATAATATATATTTGTCAGTTTGTGTCAGTAAATTGAACTGACAAAATAGACTATTTTAGTGACTCATAAAACCTATCAAAATACTCATTATGATATCTTAAAAGCACATGCTTCATTTGTCTTTTTTCCATAAAATAAACAGCAAATTTCACTATTTTGCTGATCTGACCCCGTGTCATGGGCTGTGGATAAACAAGCTTTAAAAAACTTTTTGAAAAAATTATCCGCTTTTTTAGCATTTTTCTGCATTTTTTCTCAATTCGTTCAAAATGGATTTAATAAGCTTCATTTTGATTCTTTTGAAGAGAATTAATCAATAGAATATATTGTCATGGAGTTTATTCTTTATGCTTCGCCCTCATCATTCTGATAATGAACATGTCACTTTACGCTCTCTCTTAGAATATTATCGTCAACAAGCTAAATCACCCCGTGAATTAGGAACCATGTTTGAAAACCTTGTCATGGCTTATTTGACAAACGACCCGCTTCAAAAGCAGGAATACGAAAAGGTTCAGACTTATTTGGAATGGGCTAAGGAGCATGATAAAGATGGACGTGATATCGGCATTGATCTGGTCGCTACAATCCGTGATCAAGGAGGTTATGCGGCTATTCAATGTAAATGCTATGATGCTTCTCACATAATTAAAAAGAAGATATTGATAGCTTTATCGCTACCTCTGGGAAAAAGATTTTTACGCGCCGTATTTTGGTTGATAGCACCGAAAGCAATTGGAGTGATAATGCTAACAACACTTGTGATGGTCAAGAGGTTCGTATTCAACAGATTAATCTGTTTGATTTAGAAAACAGTCAAATTGATTGGGGGGCTTATAAAGAAAAAGGTGAAGCTACCTTTAAAGAGCAACCTAAAAAAAAGCTTTTAGATCATCAAAAAGAAGCTCTTGAGAAAGTCTGTGAAGGTTTGCAAGAAGCAGACCGTGGCAAGCTGATTATGGCATGTGGAACGGGCAAAACGTTCACTAGCCTTAAGATAGCAGAAACCATAGCAGGAACTGGCAAGCGTGTGTTGTTTCTGGTACCCTCCCTTGCTTTGATGTCACAAACAATCCGTGAATGGACCCTTGATACAGAAGTGCCCTTGCGTTCCTTTGCGGTATGTTCAGATACACAAGTAGGTAAGCGTCGTAAAGGGAAACATGATGATGAGGCTAGTCTCGATGCCTCTGATCTTGTCTTGCCGGCTACGACCGATGCGCAAGCACTTGCGCGTAAAGCCAATAAGACTTCTCTTGATGTGATGACCGTGGTCTTTTCGACTTACCATTCAATCCAAGTGATTTCGGATGCGCAAAAAAAGTATAATTTACCCGAATTTGATCTGATCATTTGTGATGAAGCCCATAGAACAACTGGTGTTGTGTTGGGAACAGAAAAGCATGAATCTGAATTTATCAAGGTTCATGACAATAGCATTATTCGAGGCAAAAAACGCCTCTACATGACAGCAACCCCAAAGATCTTTAGTGACAAGCTGAAAAGGAATGCTTTCTTATCCAATAACGTTTTGGTGTCCATGGATAATGAAAAACTCTATGGCAAACAACTTTACACTTACAACTTTTCACGTGCTTTAGAGGATAAGCTGTTAGCACCTTGTAAAGTTATCATATTAGTTGTTAACGAAGAAGAAGTAAGCCAATCCATTCAACATCTTATTACCGATAAGAATTATGAACTTATTCTTGACGATAGGACCAAGATTAATGGCTGTTATAGAGCTCTTACTAAAATGGATCTAAAACTTGATCTTAAAGATGACCCCAAGCCCATGCGTAGAGCTTTAGCTTTTTGCAAAGATATTGAGACTTCTAAACGCATATGCAAGAGATTCAAAAAAGAAAAAGTGCAAGAATCTTTGCGCGCTCTTCATAAGAACTGTAAAGATACTCCTCCTCTTAACTGTACCCTTGCCCATATTGATGGAACCTTTAGTGCTAAAGAGCGCACAAAACAACTTGAATGGTTAAAGGAAGATGCGGGGAAAAATACCTGCCGTGTACTTACCAATGTACGCTGTCTTTCTGAAGGTGTTGATGTTCCTGCTCTTGATGCCGTTCTATTTTTACACCCGCGCAAAAGTCAAATTGAGATTATTCAAGCGATCGGACGCGTCATGCGTCGAGCAGAGGGTAAAAAAAGAGGTTATATCATTCTACCCATTGGGATACCCGCTGACATTCCGCCGGAAATAGCCTTAGAAAACAACAAAAAGTATAATGTCATCTGGCAAGTTCTCAATGCTTTACGTGCCCATGATGACAATTTTAATAAAATAATTCACCATATGCACAAAAAACAAGACGTAAGCGATTCTCTTGAAATCGTTGCTGCTTCTCAAGAACTTGCGTTAGAAGATACGACCACGGTTATTGATGATTTACCTATACGCTCAAAATTAGAGTATTCAGGACTTAATATTGGATTAGCAACTTACGAATCTTCTCACACATGTGAAGAACAAGGTGAACTCCCCCTTTTTTCTAAATGTAAAGATGTCATTAAAACTGCTATTGTTAATAGATTTTACGACCCTAGCTATTGGAAAAAATGGGCAATAAATGTTGGTGATCTTGCTCAAACTCATATCATACGCTTAACTGAGGTTTTGACGAAATCAGAAACTGAAACACGGCAGGTGTTTAATGATTTTATGACCGAATTACGTAACAATTTAAACACAACCCTCTCCGAAGAAAATGCGATTGAAATGCTTGCGCAACATCTTGTGACGCGTCCAGTCTTTAATGCTTTATTTGAGGGGCATCAGTTTGTTCAAGAAAATCCCGTATCTTGCGCTTTACAACGTGTACTCAATGCCCTTGATAAAGTTACTCCTAAAGAAGAATCTCAAGATCTCAAAAATATTTCTAAGAGTGTACAATTTTACACGCGTGGAATTACCACTCTTGAAGCACAACAAAGTTTAATTGTAGAGCTTTACAATGAATTTTTCCGTTATGCTTTTCCGCGTACAGTAGAAAAATTAGGCATTGTTTATACTCCCATTGAGGTTGTTGATTTTATCATTCATTCTGTTGATGATGTGTTGCGTCATGAATTTGGAAAAAGTCTAGGATCACGTGGTGTTTCTATTCTTGACCCTTTTACGGGTACTGGAACCTTTATCACAAGGCTATTACAATCCAATCTCATCAAACCAGAGGATATGGAATATAAATACCGTCATGATATCCATGCCAATGAGATTGTTTTGCTTGCCTATTACATCGCAGCCATTAATATCGAAGCAACCTATCATGGTCTTATGAAAGGAAATTATATCCCTTTCAAGCATATTGGTTTGACTGATACGTTTCGAATGATTGAAGAAAAAAATTTGATGGAAGGTATTCTCAAAGAAAACAGTGAATATTTAGAGCATCAGAAAAATCTAAACATTGAAGTTATCTTTGGTAACCCTCCTTATTCTTCTGGTCAAAGGAGTGCTAATGATAATAATACAAATGTAGAATATGAAATACTTGATAGAAGTATCCAAAATACGTTTGCACTTAAATCTCAAGCAACATTAAAAAGAAATCTCTATGATAGCTATATTAGAGCGATTAGGTGGGCTAGTAATCGCTTAAGTTCCCAAGGTGGTATTGTAGCTTATATTTCTGGAAATGGATGGATAGATAAAGCCTTTGCGGATGGCATGCGAAAATGCTTACGAAATGAATATTCTTCTATTTATATTATTAATCTTCGTGGTGATATTCGAAAAAATATAAAATCAAAAGAGCTATCAAAGGAAGGAGGCAATGTTTTTGGTTCTGGAAGCCAAAACGGAATAGCTGTAACGATTTTTGTGCGCAATCCAAATAAAAAACAACCGTGTAAAATTTATTATCACGACATTGGTGATAATCTTTCTACCGAAAAAAAACTTGAGATGCTTCAATACTTTGATAGTGTTGGTGGTATTACACGTGAAGATGGTTGGAAAATAATTACACCGGATGAACATGGGGATTGGCTTCATCAACGTGATAACAATTTCAAAACATTTTTAGCTCTAGGTATTAGAAAAGGTCATGATAAAAAGCTCTTTGAAACGTTTTCTCTTGGGGTTGTAACCAATCGTGATGCTTGGACATATAATGCAAGTCGTGAAGCTTTAGCAAAAAACATGAGTAATATGATCACATTCTATAACAGCGAAGTGGAACGGTTTAATAATGCCTATGGACATGTTGATCGCAGAATACGTACAAAGGCTGTAAATAATTTCGTTGATACAGATGAGAGAAAGATAAGTTGGAGCTATAATGTTAAACAAGAATTAGTAAGAGGAAAAATCTTTGAACTTGAAGATAGATGCCTTATTCAAAGTCTTTATCGTCCTTTTACAAAACAATGGCTCTATTATAATCGCGCCTTTAATGAGAGAGTTTTACAAATGCCGCGGATATTCCCTATGGGAAAAACTGTTGAAAATAAAGTAATTCAAGTTACAGGTACCGGAACTCAAGCGGGTTTTTCTGTACTTATGGCAAAAAGTTTACCTAACCTTCACGCAATAGATACAGGTCAATGCTTCCCACGTTATATTTACAAAGATACTGAATCTTTAAAAGATAAAAGTGAAAAACAATCCCATTTATTTACGAATTCTACAGACGACAGCACATCAGCTGGTTTACAGAAGCGTGATGCCATTACTGATGAAGGTCTAGACTATTTTAAAGCGGCTTATCCTAATGAAGCCATAACAAAAGATGATCTATTCTATTACGTTTATGGAATTTTACATTCGGAAGATTATCGCACCCGTTATGCTGATAATCTCTCTAAAGAATTGCCTCGCATTCCTTGTGTAAAAACTGCTGATGATTTTTGGAAATTTGTGACAGCAGGGCGTGAACTCGGTCATTTGCACGTAAACTATGAAACTGTAGAACCTTATCCTGTCACCTTTAAAAAGGGTAATCCAAAAGTTACAGAGATCTCTAATCCCGAAAAATTCTATTATGTAACTGAAATGAAATTTGCAAAAATTAAGAATAGTAAGGAAAAGGATAAATCAACTGTTATTTATAACAGCAATATCACAATAACAGATATCCCTCTTGAAGCTTATGAGTATATCGTTAATGGTAAACCAGCTCTTGAATGGGTTATGGGGCGTCAATGCGTTAAGACTGATAAAAAGAGCGGCATTGTTAATGATGCCAATCGCTATGCTGTTGAAACCATTGGCAACCCTGCCTACCCTCTAGAGTTATTTCAGAGGGTTATTACCGTAAGTTTAGAGACAATGAAAATCGTTAAGAACCTACCAAAACTAGAAATTAGAGAAACTGAATAGACTTGGCTTGCTAAACTCACAAGGGGTATAGAGTCTTATAACCATAATCTATACCTCTCTTGTTAAGTTGATTAGATACAATCTTTAAAAAGAGTGCTTATATGCGTTATTCTAAAAAGAAATCATTTGCACTTTTAGATACTCTTATTTGGATTGCTTTAAGACTTTTAAGAAACCCTATCTAAAGTGAATTAGATTTTTTTACATTGCCTTTAAGAGGTTATACCGTAATCTAAAATGATAGCTTTATGCTTTTCAAAAGCTTTGTTTAAAGAGAGTTATATATATTCATTTTCTTATATTACTTATAGGTTTTGAAGGTTTCTCAAACCCTCAAAATACTCAAAATCTTCAAAACTCATAACCATAATGGTCTTGATAGCACTTCTTATGAGTTACAAACTATCTTTTGAAGGCTTTAAAAGAGCATATGCTTTTCATAAAGCACATTTTAATCACTCACTAAAATAATCTAGTTTGTCAGTTCAATTTACTGACACATAACTGACAAGTTTTAATTAATTCACATCATTGGTTATCTTTAAAGATTGTACTCTTGATATGAATTATGTCTTAAAAACATTAACCTATTGAAATATTATGTTTTTAATTTTCTCTCATTTAAAAAAAATAATATAGGCTCTAAAAAGAACTAACAAAACTGACACGGTCTATTAAAAGGGATTTTGCTCATCTCTATAATGATCAGTTTCTATTGAGATATTTTCATAACAGTCTATAAATTACAATTATCCTATTTATCAACTAGTTGTATAACATCATCTAAGGTATAAGTTTTCATGAATCTTCCCCTGCATACTCTTTAATTCTTTTGCAGAGAAATTCATAAAAATTACTTGCGTAATATTCGGAATCTTCAGATGTATACTTGAGATAGAGAGGGCATTCACCATCCCTAAACTGCGTATAATCAAAATAAAAGGTTTCACCAAAATCAGTTGTGCAGATAACAAGTTGTTTGGGGTCCGTAAAGCCATCTCTTCTATCGAGCAAATTTCGGTAAACAATATCACCAGCAGGAATACCTGCACAGATTTCATAAATACTGAATATTTCTTCACCTCCAATTTCTCCTCCTCCATAATTTTTTAAAAAATTCTTATAGGAAGAGGTAAATTGTAAACCAAGAGTGTTCTCAGCTGTTTTAATCCGTACATCATCAGGGGCATTATCTTGAGTACCAAAATTAATAACATGACTATGCATATCAACATATTGTGCAACATCTGATAAAGTATAACTTTTCATAAATTTTTCTCCATAAGTCACAGCGTGTTTTTACTCATAATGAGTGTTCCTAATGATCAATCTTTTTCTACTATAGCCAATGGAATTGAGATGAGATTGATAAAATCATAAGAGATATGTTCTTGACGGAGCTCTTTTCTCATCTGTCTCTGTACAATCATCTCGCATTTACAATATATGATGGAATTAAAGGAGGTGATCATTAAAGTTTAGAGAGCGCCTTTTAGGGATATTATTTCAATATTTGCAATAATTACTCTTTCTTTTTTCCTACTTAGGAATTTTTTTTGAAATCCAACAAATAACTTTTCTGATAAAATTTGTCTTTGGATTCATAGGAGCAAGCAAACTCCTGCCTTGATAAAATGAGTAGAGAACCTCAACGAGAGGACTATCTTGTTCTTGTGTCACAGGATGTAACATAATAGGTCTAAAATCGACTCCAATAGGTGCTCTTCCTGATACCATTCTTTCCACATTTGTACCCGTTACTATCTGTCCTTCTTCTTTCCAAGAAGAAACTGTTTCAGGCTCAAACAGTTCATCTTCCTGATAAACTTTTTGACCTTTAAATTCCACAGGCTCAGCTGCCCCCATACTTTTTTTCTTTATCCATTTCATGATTCATAATCCCCTCGATTTTTTTCAAAATAATCAATGTATTCTGTGTTCTAAATAGACTTAAATAAACTCTCCTTCCAAGAGCGAGGTTATTCCTCGCTAGAAAGCTCTGAGTGATCATCAAAATCTTTTGCTACCCGTTCAATCAAAGCGTAGCTCACTTGCTTCACCTTTGCTACTTCTTTGGCTAAAGCTAATGCACGTTCAAGGTGGGTTTTGTTGATGCTTTCGTCAAAGCCTAGGTGATCACCTGCCGTAAAGCTTTGCTGATAAGATTGTAAGGTTTCAGTATCACCCAACAAAGCAAGAGCGCCAAGATGAAGTAAAGCATAATCCGTATCGTTTGCTTTAGACGTGGCGCCTTTTTCCCAAGGAGCAGTGCCATAATCAGAGCGAAGTCTTTTAGAAAGGTCAATGTCTGTTACCGCCCATTTTAGCGCGTCATCAAGTGCTTGCTTTAAGCGATCCGCAGTAACTTCTGGTTCAAAGATTTCTAAACCCTTTGCTTCAAAATTAAGCTGTATATCTGGAATATCTTCCGTGTGGGTAGGATCAATGAATTTACAAGCGGTGGAAAGAATGCCAGTACTAATCATAAAAGCGCTATCAAATTGTGGGTAATCTTTGGCAATTTCGTCGTTATAAAGAATGTCTACTTCACGATCAGCCAATTGATAGCTTGCCATATGGTCATTCTCATTGATTTTCTCGGTTGACCAGCCTAGGCTTTTTAAAAGTGCATGAGCACTTTCCATGGTGAGACGATCATCAGTGTCATCTGCTTCATCCACTTCCTCTGCCACTTCAACAGAAGTTGTTTTAGAAGCAACAGATGCTGCTTGTGGATCCAAGCTTAAAATCGGAGCGTTTTTTGGAAAACCCGCTCGATAACCCCGCGCAAGAGTAAGAGCGTTGTCAATATCATATTTTGTGATAGTATCTACAAAGCCTAGACGGTTTTTTCTTTGAAAACTCTCCTTATAAAACTTAAGTTTTTTGACATTGCCAGTCAAAATAAGTGCAATAAGGTGAAATTCTGCAAGGAGAAATTCACTTTTTGTTGGCAACGCCGTATAATCATAGATGATTTGGTTGGTGTTTTGGTTATCAGCCCATTTAAGAATATCCACACAGATTTGCTTTAGTTTGCCTTCTTCAACTTCAACACTAGAAACTGTATAAACTTCTTCTGCCTCTTTGAGAGCTATATATTGAGGATTCTCGGGAAAAACATCCCTATGAGCAGTGGAAAAGGCAAGTGTTGAAAGTGAAGCCTTGAATATAAGGATCGGTGTTTTTCCTTTTGTATCAAGGCTGTACATTATATTAATGATACGGTCTTTACTTACAAAATAAGCATTGCGATCATAGTTCTTATCGCGATAAACTGTCCACCCCATCCTTTTTAAGTCTTCAGAAACTGTATTAAGAAAAGACAAATCTTGCAAACTAAGACGATCATCTATGGCTTTTCGCTCATTAAAGATTTTCAGATGCTCTTCAGCAAATTGAACTGCGTGATTAACATACTTCTCCACTTCACGGTCTTCTAAATGTCCAGAAATCGTACCGGCTTCTAAAAAATTTTGATAAGATTTCAGGATATCAATTTGACCTGTCAATGCTAAACAAGCCAAATGCCAGACTATACGTATATTGTAGCTATACTTTTGAACACGTGTTTTGCTTTCTATTGATGCTTGTAAATCTTGGGCACGTGCCCATTGTATTATTCGCTCAGAGATTTTGATAAGCTCTTGCTCATCTAATGTCTCTACACAAATATCAATGCCTTTATCAAAACCACTAAAAATCCCCCCCAATCGTGTTAAAAGAATTATAAATATTTGTAGGTGATATGCACCGATACTCCCCACTATAGTGAATATATTTACAAGCTACAGAAATCATTTCATTAGATATTTCAGCTTCAATACGGACATTGTAATTATCATGAAGACGTATAAAACCAAAATCAAATTGAATAAAGCGGTCGGGCAAAACCAACCACATTTTTCTAGGCTCCGTAGAAAACCACCCTTGTGTTTTAAGAACGCGCATTGCTGCTGTGAGACTCATCTGTTGCTTTTTTGGCTTTTTACGCATTAGAATATCGTCTAATTCCCCATTTTTATAGGCCTGTGCAAAAAAAAGCAGGCGATCATCCGATGTCATTGTTTTATAATCTGCAAATTCTGGCACAGATAGTTTTGGGGTAGATCTATCACTCCTTAAAGCCTCCATATCACCAAGTAATGCTTGTGCAACGGCAGAATGATTAGTAGTTTCCTCGCACAACTTTTTTTCAATATCCTGTGCTTGCGCCCATGCAATCACTCTATTTAGAGCGTCCTTAACATGGCTTTCTGAGAGATCTGAAGCTGTAACATCGAAATCCTCTTTCGCAGAAAACAGCGTATCTTCATACTTATCCTGTGATACTTCACCACTAGCATATTCCCAAGCAAGGCAATAAGCAGCAGTGGTAAGATTAGCCGATAGCCGAAACTTTCCCCCATCCTCTCCATAATCTACAACATCATAACTAATGCCTACAATGCGATCGGGAAGATGATAATGCGCAAACATACTACCATCTTCAGCACGATAAGGTTCCCAGCCAAGCGTTTTTAAAATCTCTGTCACGTCTTTAGTTCGCATCGCTATTCACTTTCATTCAAAAAGTCCTAGACAATGAAAAACGTTAATGTCTGTTTTGTCTAACTTATTACTCAATTGTTCTTTAACCCATTTTTTACTAGCTTGGTTTAATTCTTTGCCACTTCCTTTAAAATCTTTGAAAGATTCTTGATATGCCTCTAAGAACTCTTTGTTCTCTTTAAAAAATTTTATAAATTTTCCTTTTGTGGACTCAGCATTTCCTTCTTTATATGCCTCTTTCAAAATCTTTTGTTGTTCACTTAATTTAGCATTCTTCCCCGTTTTTACCTCGCCAATTTTTATTTTACTATTCTCTATATAAACGATATCCGCACGAGATCTTACTACCCCCTTATCCGTCTTAGTTTTGAATACTATTTCTGTTTTGCATGTTCTACATCCTTCATCATTTAATTCTTGTTTTTTCTCATCGCGTTTTTTTTTCATGATGCTTCCTGACTTGTCCAAGCCTTTTACCCTTTCCATCATTATCATCATTATTGTTTTGTGGATTTTCATTGCCCGTTTGAGAATTTTTATTTTTTTCTTCTTTTGAGTTTTGGTTTGTTTTTTCGCTGTCTTCTTCTGCATTTTTCAATGCAAACAAATAGCCAAAGAAATCCGTTATAGCCGTCTTATTGCTAGAGGATCCAACAACAGTTGCTCCGCCAGCCATAAAAAGAGACAGAGCTGCCAACTCTTCTGGTGTAAGCGACACAATGAATGCTGCTAATGCTGCTACCGCAGGAAGAAAATTATTCTCCGCGGCATTTCCAGCGGCATCCGCGCCAGTATTGACATCACCACCAGCAAGGGCAGCAGCAAAGCCCCCTGTAATCCGTGCGACATCAATGGCACGATCGCTAAAGTCAGCAAACTGTGCTTCAATCTTTGCATTTATACGCGCTTGTTCTTCTGCCGTTGGAATACGACCATCCAATGCTGCTATTTCTTTTTGTATAAAATTGGGGGACCACAGTTTAAACTGGAGCATAGCAGTGGCTTCGCCCACAGGCCCCGCCGATAGCACCGGCAGAGCAAGCGCCACTCGCAACCGCGCCTTTTAAACAGCCAAGACCAGCGTGGGCAACGATCTGTGTGACCGTGTCTATTTTGCCTTCTGCCTTGGCGGTACCGATTTCTTCTGCCAACGATTTGCCAACTGTATCAGACAGGGCAATGCGCAGATTGTTAAAAAAGTTCTTGTCAAGAGAGCCGCCCTCAAGAGCCGTTTGCACGCCTGTGCCAATGGCGGCTTTGATCAGGTTCTTTTCCGCTTCACGGGCGATACGATCGACAAAAGGAGCGGTTTTTGGCAAAGATTGTCCAACACCTGCCATTTCCGTTATTTGACTGGTTAAGCCCGCCATTAACATCGATGAGACAATGCTGGGAACATTCTTTGAAGAGCCAAGCTCATGCAAGGCGCCGGCAATATTGCCGCGATTATTGACAAAAGCCACAGCGCTTTTGTCAATCAATGCTTGGACACCTGCCTGTATCACCGCATTCATGGCGGTGCTCGAGCCAAGCCCCAATGCACCGGTAATGGCACTGGCAGCACCCAAGGCTGCTCCGCCCGTAACCGCGCCCCCGTGACAGCCAATGCCACGATAGCCGCACCGGCTTCTTTCAGCCCTTGGGCTTTATAATCCCAGTCTTTAAACTCAGCCTTAACTGCTAGCCAATCAACTTTCCTTACAAATCTTAATCAACCCAAAGTAATAGCCTGAAATAGCCGTGTGTCGTATGGAAAATTAAAAACAAAAACCGAATGAAGAAAATGTACTTGAGACTTGCATATGGCTTCACAGGTTTATTGCTGTAAAAGCTTCAAATGATGATATCTCTAATACTTTTCGCTTGTTCTCTTGTGGTAGCTTCCACATGCGAAAATATATGGACTATAATACCTCTTCTCAAGCTTATCAAACTGAACTCAAAGATATTTCCTTATTGATTTTGAAAGAGTCCTTAAAACGCATTTTGCAGAGCAACGTAGAAAGCATGTCTAAAAAAATCATTCCAAGAGCAACAGATTTTTCTAAGTATTGTGAAGAGATTGAAAAAGACCTTCTTTCACGCACCAAAACTCTTCATGAACTAATGATAGGAGAGTTTAAAATAGATTTCTAAAAAGTAGCAAAATAGTGAAAAGTGCTGATCATTTTTGGATTGGATATGCATTTAAAGAGTGATTAAAAAGTTTTTTTAATGTACAATATATTTCTAGAAGCTAAAATAGCTCTATAGTATCAAATTTATAAAGTAAATAAATCCATTAATACAAATTAAGGATTTTAGGATACGCGAATTTCAAAATATTTGTTTTTTAAAACATGAGTAGCCAGCATCAGCGCAAAAAATGTTGCGGCAATTATGATTCCCTTTCGTGTACTTTTGAAATAACAGAGCTTTTCTTTAATCTGTATGAAAGGGTTGCCAGTGCGATGGGCTTTGTTGAAAGGTGGATTTGGGTATCAAAATGCAAGCAAGAGTTTGGGATTATGGAGCTCTGTGTTTAAAGCTATCATCAACTATAGATAAATCATAGACGAGGTTAACTAAAATATTAAAAGCAACTGGATGCAATAGAAGACATTGCTATTAAAAGAAAAGCAAATGCTAAAAAGACTAAAAGGTAGTTTGTGTTTTTATATCAGAAAATAATTTAAGAAATTGAGATCATAATTTTTTCACAGGAAATAAATATGTTTACAGATAAGAAGAGAAAAGCCTTGTTTGGCGTTATAATTTTTATATTTGTATGTTTTTTAGGAATAAGAAAAAATCTTGACTTTATTCAGGGTATTTTGACATTCGCGTCTATTTCTTTGGTGATCGTAACAACTGTTTTTGCAATTTTATGCAATTCTAATATCCCTTCTGAGTTGCAAAACAACCCACAATATAAATGCGGCAATACAACAGGTTGGAAGACATTAACATGTGAGTTACATCAGTATATGCACAGTCTCCTAAAGTTAATAATTTTAGCGCTTGTCGTTTTAATTTTCCCAAGTAGTTATAAAGAAACTGTTTCTTTGCCTGTCATTTCTAAGTACGTGGAGCACAAGTTTTCTTTTTCATTGGATACCGTACTTTGGTACTTAGATATTGCTCTTGGATATTCAAATATTATAATTTGGTACTTTTTTTTAGTCTGTGTATTCTTCCTTATGTTGCGTACACGCAGTTTAATAAATATATCTATTTACACGCTACAGTGCTCTATTAAAGAGATACAGTAAAACTTACGATTTCATGCTTTAATTTTTCTTTTATATGACCTTCATTATACATACCATTATCATTTTTACTTGTTTTAATAGCAAATTTATGTTGAAAAGTTTCAGTATTAAAGATTATATCAAAATTATTATGTGTCTTTCCAACAAAACTTATGTTTTTAAATGCTGGATTTAATTTATATTTTTTAAAAAGATTCAAAAAATAATTCTTTAAATTATTTTTTTCTTTAAATTTGATACCCAAGTCAAGTTCCATTTCAGAATAATCATCCGTGGGAAATTCACCTAACAAAAGTTTAGCCATCTTTAGCAAGTTGTCTTCTGATTGCATTGCAAAAAAATCTAATTGTTTTGGTTGTGTATATTTCAGTTTTATTTCTTTAATTAAAAGCAATTTTTTTTCGAACTCTTCCTTACCAACAATATCAGGTGAGATATCAATCGTTTTCGGGGGAAAAGATTTTTTGTAGTGTAGCTGCAAGAATTTGTTTAACTCTTTATTTGAAGAAAAAAGAGTAAACTCTATAGGAATCAAAATTCCAAAATATTGCTTATTCTGTTCAATCTGATTTTTAGAACGTGGGTTAGGAATATTCTGAAAATCGTTTTCAGAATCAATAACTTCAGGATTATAAGGACTATTTTCTCCCGTTAAAACATAAATCCAATAGCAGATCTTCGAGTTCACAGAAAAATTTTCGATTACTAAAGTAGCACATTGATTATCACAGTTAAAATCGTATCTTCTTTCCTATAAAAATTTATCAGCATCATTGATATTAACTAATTCTGAGGCTGGATCTATTTTATATTTATAAGAAAGAAAGTTAATGGTATTCATAAAGTTAACATAATTACAATGTCTATAGTCTTATCAGATGGCAGGTGCTTCCCAAGTTATCTTAGTGATTATGGGAAGATAGTGTATCCAAAATATATTGTATTGTTTAGAATCAGTTAGTTAAAGATCGAAGCTATACAATTTTAATTGCAAAGCAATACGAATTTTAGAGAACTCTGCAGTGAAAGCTGCTTAGATTTTTAGAATATGGGCTCCCCCTTCCCGGCTTTTAAGTGGAGGAGAAATCAGTGCATTGAACGAAGCATAGTATCACGTAAAATGGCGTTAATACGCATTTGATATCCTTTCCCTTGACTTTTAAAGTCACGCTGGAACGTCTGAATCCACACGCACTGTTGTGACAGTTTTGGGTGGTTTATAGAATGGATTGCGAACGGCATTTTTCCAGAACACATCATTGAGTGACGGAATATCTCTATAATCAATTGCATTGTCCGGCATTACAGCCAGTTTATCAACTTCAACTCTCTGTTCATCTGTCAAAGGTGATAAGTTACCTACCTCAATTTTATAACGAACTTTCTTCTTTATAAAGTTTCCTCTCTTTCAAATTGGCTCGCCGTGCTGAAATAATACGGATTACCTCTATGCCATTTTTATCGTCATGGACAATATGCGCTACGAATAGTAATAAAAAAACATCCATGAGCCATAAAGCTTGCTAACCATACTCTCCATTTTCAATACGGTCTTGTTTAGCCATGGAGAATGGATCAGAAAAAACATATGCAGCTATTTCAAAACTTTACACGGTGCTTTCTAAGATTACTTTTTGTTTTAGCTTCATTCCATTCAAATCTCATTTTTATACCTTATATTAATACATTTATAAGGGCACTATATACATCAAGAGTTTTTAGATGAACACTAAATTATCCATGTTTTTATACAATTAATATAATTTAACACTTTTAAAATTAGTGATTAATTAACTAAAAATATTAAAAAAATAATAAATTATTCTAAGGCTTTATGCATATAATATGCAAATCGAATAAAACTTACAAGCCTGTTGAATAAAATGATATTAATTGGCTATTTAGGGGCTGCTCCTGAAAGAAAAAAGAATTTTGGTGTCGAAATATTCAATTTTCGTATGGCTACCTCTGAGAGCTATGCAGATAAAAATACCAATAAAAAGTAGACAAAACAAAATGGTATTCCGTGGTGCTTTTTAATCTACATACATTTGGAAAAACTTGTTCTTCAGTACAAAACTGCCCCTTTTTCCGAATGAATGAGAGGAACGGTTTTTTTTATGGTCAACGCTACAAAGGATGCAATCAGCACTTTCAAGAAACCACTAACAAAAAAACCTAATGAACTTATTAAAACTGTCAGCAAAGGAACCTGTGTCATATACGCTACCCATGGTATTCCAAAAGAATAGACTATCCCAATGCCACCCACAGTATTTATCATAAATAATATTATAAAATTTAACCGCTGCCAAAACAATTCTACCATAAAGCCAATAAAAAATGCAGCAAATGGAAAACTAATCAGATAACCACTTGTAACTCCTGAAAAAACACTAATTCCACCACGACCACTAGGCAATAGAGGTAACCCAATCGCAATAAGAACAAGGAAAAGAAGTGATGCTAACGCTCCCCTTTTTGCTCCAAGTATAGAGCCTGCTAACATCGGAGCCATAGACTGAGCTGTAATAGGGACACCCAGCAAAAAAGGAAGATAAATAGGAGGAAAAAGACTCAAAATAGCGTAAATAGCGGCAAATAAAGCAATATAAACCAAATCTTTTGTATTCACTGAATTATTCCTTCACTAGGGAAAAGCTTTCGTTATTGTTGTACAATTAATAAAAAGTATCAGATTTATAAAAGTACACTTTAAATGCCTTAGATATAGAGAAAAATATTATAATAATTTATTTTAATAATATTACTTATATAAATCATATTAGATTCTACAATGTTTAATTATATCATAAATTACTATAGTTAAATTCAATAATAGTGATATACGAATATTATATAACAACAGCATAACAAAATAATACATTTATTTTAGTTATTATGCTTTGAATGCATGAGAGGAACAGATCTTTTAATCGCGAGTGCAATAAAGGATGCAATCAACGCTTTTAAACAATCGCCTATCAAAAAAACTGATGAAGCCATTAAAACATTCAGTAAAGAAACTTTGGTCATATACGCTGTCCATGGAACCCCAAAAGAATAAACTATCCCAATGCCACCAAAAGTATTTATCATAAATAATGTTATAAAATTTAACCGCTGCCAAAACAACTCTACCATTAAACCAATAAAAAATGCGGCAAATGGAAAACCTATTAAATAACCACTTGCAATCCCTGAAAAGACACTGATTCCACCACGACCACCAGACAACAGAGGTAATCCAATCGCAACAAGAACAAGAAAAAGGAGTGACGCTAAAGCACCCCTTTTTGCCCCAAGTATAGACCCTGCTAGCATCGGTCCCATCGATTGAGCTGTAACAGGTACCCCTAGAAGAAAAGGAAGATAAATAGAAGGGAAAAGGCCCAAAATAGCATAAATAGCGGCAAATAAAGCAATATAAACTAAATCTTTTGTATTCATTTAATTCTTCTTTTACTATAAAAACTCTGATTATTACGAGATGCTGTATCAATAGTATCAGCATCATAAGAACGCGCTTCCAATGCTTCAGACACTTCTGACGCCATTCTTATGGTCCGTATAATTAAAGGTATCGCAAGAGCAACAATGTTAGTATTAAGTCCCCGTGCTTGCTGTGCTTCATGTACCTCATTAAACTTTTCACTCAAAAGAGGAATAAACCTGATCGCCATAGAGATAACCATACTCACTTTTGATGGATTTATACCAAAACAACGAAAGGGCTGGAGGCCTGCTTCAATTGCATCCACCATATCTGACACTTTTGTTGTGAATGAAATAACTGATGATAAAGAAAAGAGGATAACAAGACGTAATATGACCTCAACCCCCGTAAGCCAACCGCTAAAAATAGTTTGAAATACAAATAGAAGAACTAAAAGCAATCCCATCGATTTAAATTGCTTTATCACAGTTTTGAAAGGGATCTTGGCGACTCTATAGAATAAGATGACAAACAACAAAAATAAACCAAGAAGCGCTATGGAAGAAACCATTATTATAAAAGTTCCACACGCCGTAAGAAATAATAACTTAACTCCAGGCCTTAACCTATGAATAAATGTATCCCTCGGAATATATAAACCGATCATGACATTCTTCTTATATACTCCTTTATAGCAACAAAAGGTACATCATCAATTGCTATCTCCCCCTTATCAAAAACCAGCACTCTATCAAACTTTTTCAAAAACTCTAAATCATGCGATACAACTATTGCAGTTTGTGGTAATTCTTCTATCACTTGCGTAACGCGATGCTTATTTCGCAAATCAAGTAATGTCGTCGGCTCATCAAAAATAATATAGTCTGGTTTCATTGCAACTACACCGGAAATAGCAACGAGTTGTTTTTGCCCACCACTTAATAAATGGACAGCGTGATTTCTGAAATCTTGAAGTTCATAGCGCTGTAAAATTTCATCTACACGCTCCTTAATTTCATCTTTATTAAGCTTTAAATTTTTGAGACCAAAGGATAAGTCCTCTTCAACTAATGGTAA
The DNA here is from genome assembly GCF_042195105.1 of Bartonella sp. CL436QHHD. Lineage (NCBI taxonomy): Bacteria > Pseudomonadati > Pseudomonadota > Alphaproteobacteria > Hyphomicrobiales > Bartonellaceae > Bartonella > Bartonella sp. CL436QHHD. The sequence continues at coordinate 18,249 of NZ_JBHINR010000044.1, forward strand.
AACAATCTGATTATCTGGATTTTGAAAAACAAATCCAACTTTACGCTTTACTGCTTTTGCATCGCGTTTTGTATCAAGCCCATCAACGCTTACAAAACCATGAGATGGTAATTGGAGCCCATTAATAAGACGAACAAATGTACTTTTTCCAGAACCATTCGCACCTATAATAGCAATTCGTCTTTCGGTAAGCTGTACAGTAATATTTCTTAAAACACACAAGTCACCAAAAACTTGTGTTACCTCATCAAATTTTATAATCCCCAAAGTTTATTCCAATCAATCCCTTTTATTAGCTCTTCTTTCTCTATCGTTTCAGTTTATAACCTAAAAGTAATAACAAGCACCATAGAGGAATAATAATGACTGCCAAACTCATATCAGGCATCTGTACAGGAATATATGTTTCAAGAAAAGGCACGCTTATTCCTATCATATCAAAAAGTCGAGTCATCAATCCATTTTTCCCAAAACCACTGACAAACATAATGCAAAACAATAAAGCAAGAAAGCTGAGGCAAAGATAGTTAGCGTAAGGATATAAACCAAATGCATAAATAAAATCGCCCTTTCTGTTCTTATATGCATTGCGAAATTTCAAATGAACAATAACAATAATAGCCCAAGTAATCACTGCTGCTGCAGTTGCAAGAGCCATGATCCGCATGAAACTATTATCAGGAACAAGAGCATTAACAACAACAATCAACGCCGTACATAATGATGAAAAAAGGATAGCAATATAAGGAACACGAGCAGCACTCAGTTTACTAAAAATATGTGGTGCATTTTTTTGTACAGCTAAACTATAAAGCATACGGCCATTAGAATAAATGCCACTATTGTAAACAGAAATAGCAGCCATAATCACCACAAAATTCAAAATATGACCAGCAGCAGGAATTCCTATAGTCTCGAAAATTGTGACAAAAGGACTACCATTTTTTCCAATCATATTCCAAGGGCTGATTATCATAATAACGCTGATAGAACCAATATAAAAAATTATAATCCTCCACATAACTTGACGAATAGCCGCTGGAATTGTTTTTTGTGGATTAGATGCTTCTCCAGCAGCAATACCAATAAGCTCCGTTCCTCCAAAAGAAAACATTACTACAGAAGTTGCTAAAACAACCCCTACTGCTCCATAAGGGAAAAAACCGCCATGGTCCCAAAGATAATGAATATTCGCTTGATTTTCCCCTAGTCCAGTGACAATGAGAAAAATTCCCAAAATAATCATACCAATAACAGCAGCCACTTTGATCAAAGCGCAAACAAATTCAAATTCTCCATAAAAACGAACATTAAACAAATTAACAAATGTAACAAATAAAAGAACAATGAAAGATGTCTTCCAATGATCAATCAAAATCCAATGATCAAGGTAAAACCCTATCACTGTAAGTTCAGCCATGCTCACAAGAATATAAAGAAACCAATAATTCCAACCTGTTATGAAACCAGCTAATCTCCCCCAATATTTATAAGCAAAAAAACTAAATGCTCCTGAAGACGGTTCTTCTACTGACATTTCACCAAGCATTCGCATAATGAAATACATAATAAGCCCGCCGACAAGATAAGATAAAATAACTGAGGGACCAGCTAATTGAATTGCCTCGGTTGACCCATAAAAAAGTCCCGTCCCAATAACGCCACCCAAAGCAATCATTTGAACATGGCGATTTTGAAGGCTACGCTTCAATTCCTCGTGCTTTTTTTCAGACATCATGCCTCACTACTTTTGTTGAACTTAACCTCAACTTTTATTGAAAAATTAGGCACCTCTTTCAAAAAACACAAAACAAACGTAAACTTATTTTCTCATCATAATGCAACTCCTCATTTTTTTGTGCATTATACGTATGTCCCGTTGAAGTTTTAAGAAAAAATATGCTCCACCCTTTATTTAAATTAATGTCCTTCATTTTCGTTACACTAACCATTATAGCATTGGTCATTGATAACGCACACTCTGTAATCACATCACATTGGACAACAACCCCCTTTAATAAAATTTTAATAAACCTTCTGCAAACAGATATCTATCACCTTAATCAATCTCTATGCAAGGTAATGCCTGATTTTCTGTCCTCAATTTGCATTACTCTCACTTATTTACCCGCATGGTCTATCTTTGGTGCTTTAGCAATAGTATTTTGTATCTTAAATTACGAAAAACAAAAGCCTTTTCACAAAATATCATATACATATAACGAAGAGTACATTTGATCTTGAAAAAAACTTCTAGAGCTCTCTGTCCTATAACATAATCTATGTCGCTTAAAACCCCTCACTCTATAAAACAACTGAAAATCACTTGATCATCAGAACAAATTAAAACGCTTTATTATAAATATAGACGCTCACTTATGATTTCTATAGATAACGATAACATCACTTCATCTGTATCAATTTAAAAAATTAGCGAATAAATCTACCTCCCACCTATAAGAAAACTCTGTACAGAAAAAACTTAAAATATTGCAGTTCATATATTTTTCTATGGCTGCTTCTTTATACTCTACAAAAACTTTTCTTAATTTCGTACTAGAAACCCCATGTAAAAAAACGTCTTCTAATATCAGCTCTCCTTATAAGATTAGAACTTATTAGAATTAATAAAGAAGCTTATAAAAATTATTCTACAAGTCTAACAAAATGCGTGAAATAAAAACTCATCTGTAAATAATTGCAATTATGATAAAAAATATTTAGCACCTTCTCCCTATTGAGAAAATGGTAAGATAACAGCTTCAGTAACACTCTGTTCTTTTAAATCTGAAAATCGTCTCGCTAAAATATCAACTTTTTAGATATCTCATCCAAACTTTTCCATTGATTAATTACCTCTCGAGAAAGTTCTTCAATGAATTTTTCTTGGTAAGCTAGCTTCATTTCTAGTTCTATCAGCCGATCTTCATCCGACATGATTTTTACTCCCTCTTAAATAAAAAAACGTGATTAATTTTATTAATCCTCCTCCCTTTTTCTTCCCATAAAAATGAGAAGTAACTTTTAAACTAATTCTACTCATCTTATTTGCACATTATAAAGGGTTTATGATGATCTTTATTTTCCCAATCACTTATGCAACAAATTTCTTTCTCAAGAACCAGAAAATGTTTTTATCTTTACTAAGATATCGTAACACCATTTTTCATCCTAAAGATCTACATTCCCAGCTTCTTAATTTAAGTGTTATCTAAATTGGAAAGCATTTTATAGCATTAAGGTCAAAGAATACTTTCCTCTGACTTTTACATACTTCTCCTTCAAATTATTATCATATTTATAAATTATTGAAAAAATGCATTCTTGCTTTTATACGTACTTTTAGCTATTACCCTCAAATTAGTTTTGTTTCATTGACTTACAAACCTATGCCGCATTAGCTCAGTTGGTAGAGCACATCATTCGTAATGATGGGGTCGCTGGTTCGAATCCGGCATGCGGCACCATTTTATTTCTTAAACATATTGAAATATATAGATTTTTTCTTTAAATAGCCATTTTCAGACCACCTTTTAGACCACCTTCTACAGTTTATATAATTTTACCTAATTTGTTCTTATTTTCTCCTTATTTTTCGTTGAAGTGAATGCTAAAATCTCTTTTTTCCTTCACCTTACTGCTCTCCCTAGCTTGCATGGCTTTGGAAATACACCTGAGGCATCTAATGGCGAATCGTTGTTGTGGATACACTAAAAAGCTGTGCACATTCACGGATTGTTACATATCTATCGCCATCATCAAATATCATTTCATTGCCTTTCTCTTTTTTATGTTATGTAAATGGGCTGGGGGGCTAGGAGGAGAGAGCTTCCTATATCTTCAAGCGGCTTTTTGTCAAAATCTTTTTTGTCTCTTGTGCTATTGCCTCTAAAAAGATTTCAATAGCTTGATTGATTTGTTTAAGACGCTTCTGGAAACGTAGCCAATACATCACCAGACAAAGATGATACCATTGGCCTCAAATGCCCCATAAAACACTTCATATGAAAAAGACGAAAGCGTTATTCATATGGAAAAAATATATGAAACCGAAATCATCGTTCAAGTTTATTACAATACAATATTCTTTACAACACTATCCAATATCATTGGTCCATATATTGAATATGCTCCACTACTATATTGTTTTAGTTGGAAACAGACTACTAGAGAGGGAGAAAATATCGATTATGTTTTATATAACATTTTATTTAAAATCCTTCATAAAGATATTTTTAAGAAAATTAAGCAATTAGAGGAAAAAATAAATAATAGTTAAATTCACTATAGATTTTTTTATTAAATACGTATAATACGTTACGTGTATATCGTGTTGATTCTAAGATAATTTGTAGATCTATAATATTCAACTGTAATGTTTTTTTGTTTTTATGAAAATAATTCTATGGTGTAATTTATGGGTTATGCAATTACTTGAAAATCAATACCTATTATTTCATTACTTATTATATCTCTTATTTTTTTGTTAAAAAATGCTTTTTTTCATCAGGATTATTGAAGTTTTTTAAGTAAAGTTCTTCTAAATCATTCTGGATCAACTGTAAGAATTTATGAGTAAAATCTATCTGATTATAAATGGATCTATTATAAAGTTATTATCTTGAGATGGAGATCAATTGCTGCAAAATGAATGGTGTTTAGCATAATATTTGTTCAAAAAACGATATGGATTTTAACATAACTCACTATGGAGACTTTGAATTTATTATGCCCTTTCACTGTTCTGTTCTTAAAAATGAGTAGATGTAAGTTTTCGATTCATATCCTGCTTTGTGTAGGTTTTTTTATAGGTAAGAATAATGCGAAAAATATCAAAAGAAGGGCTTGCATTGATTAAGCAATTGGAAGGCTTACGTTTATCGGCTTATGAATATTCTGGTGGTGTATGGACAATTGGTTATGGACATACAAATGCTGCTGGTGCTCCAAGCGTCCACAAAGACATGCAAATTACGGAAAAAGAAGCTGAAAAAATCCTTTGTCAGGATTTGAGAGAGTGTGAACTCGTTGTTGAAAAAGCCGTTACCGTTCCTTTAAACAATGAACAATTCGCGGCATTAGTATCATTTTGCTATAACGTAGGAATAACAGCCTTTTGCAATTCTACACTTTTAAAAAAGCTCAATAAAGGTGCATATGAAGTGGTACCAACTGAATTACAAAAATGGACAAGAGTAGGAGGAAAACGTATCCAAGGTCTTGTCAATCGCCGAGCAGCCGAAGCAGGATTATGGGCGAAAGGATCTCATGTTGCTCCAAATTATCATGTAGTAGAATCAGAAGGTGTAACAGGTATTTGCAAAGTAGAAGCTCTTGCACCAATCATAGGTTCTTTTTCAGGGCTTGGAGGGCTTTTTTCAGGAAATGGTCCTGTTCAATGGGTTTTAGCAGGCATTATGGTTTTAGCTGCTTGTACAGCTATGGTATACATTGCTAAACGCTTTCAAGAACACCGCCTATGATCTTATGGATAAAAAAATATCTAACAATGACATCAGTGACCATAGCAGCTTTTCTTATAGCTTGAGTCAAAGCCTTTTTTCTTGGGAAAAAAGTTGAGAAGCAAAAGCAAACAAAGGAAGCTTTCAAGATAGCGACAACACGGCTTGAGATAGAAAATGAAATTAATAGAAAAGTGATGCTGATGTGCGCACTAAGCTTTCTAGCTGGTTGCGCGACGAATGAATGAACTTCTTGTATTGGATGGCTGCCAATTTATTTGAATCGACAAGATATCAATGTCATTAGTCCAAATTTGGCGAGAGATATTTTAAAACATAATGAACAAGGTGAACGTTTATGTGATTGGAGACATAAACGGAAAATAAAGTGATAAAAATATAATTTCTCTGAAACATCTATCAATGAAAAGATTTAAAAGAGGTGGATACATTCAGATTAGAAAGTAAAAGCACTTAAAGGATTAAAACACTCTGGTGGTCGATTGGGTTTAATTAGAGTGACTAAGGGACGTTTAAGTTGAAACTAAAGGATTCAACAGGTTATATTTGTGTAAAATGATTAAGTCTATTGATGTATTCTAAGGGCATCTTTGTTATCTTATCAAAAGAAGATGAGAAAAGATTTTATGGATTGCACTGCTGTCGTCGTTCAAAGAACTGATCATACACAAAGGTTCTGTTTTCAACAAAAATAATATCTAGGAGCCGGCATGCTTGAAGAAAAGCAATCTACGGAACTATATAATGAATAATGGTATAGGCTCTATGTGATTTGTAAATGACGTTGCTTCAGCTTCCTAATTATAATAATGATGTTGACGATAAGGCAAATACTTTCGCACTATATCTGCTTTTTCATGCTAAAGTGGCGGGAACACATTGTGAATGATCTTGGCTGTTAATTTTTCTATAGGTAAATTTCCTATGTGGGAAATAACATGCAACTCCAGTAGAGAAAACCAACAACCATTTTTTCTTTTATTTTTTAACTTAGCTTTTTTACTTTCAAAATTGGCCTGGCAATTTCTTGGAAAATATTGCTTTGCTATTTTAAGACAATTTCTTCCTGAAATAAAATCCTTCTTTTAAAATATCACTGTAATATCTTGCAAACTCATGTACTGCTCTTAGAGAAAGTTTGTAATAGGACCGTGCCTTTCATGGCGTTTATTTTGATGTGTATAACGGAAAAATTAAGAGCGCGTATTATCTTTTCGACACTCAACCACAATCTTACTTTATCACAATATTTATCTTGAGAAGGTACTTTTACAAAGATACTGATAATCTATAAATCGCCCTCACCTAATTCACCTTCTCGCTCATCCTTCCATGCATTGCTCGTCCACCTTTTAAACTACCTTCAATTTTTGATATAGAATTTTTTCTTTAATTTTTTTATTGAATCATAAAAATGATATGTCTCAATCTCACCTCTATGCATCTTTATACGCTTTGATTCTTATTTCTAAAGCCCAGACAGCCCGCATATCGCACTGTTTTTTATATTTAATATATATTTTTAGATTTATTCGTAACTTGTTAGAAAAGTTGCTATATTTTGATAGAAAATCTTCTATCAATTCACTTTTTTTAAAAGGTTCTGAAAGGATTCTTAAAAAGTCTGTAAAGTTAAAGACTATTTAATACGTATTGTTTCTTTTTTAGAAATCAAAATTGGTGATGCCCCATTCCTTACCAGCAATTGTGTTATTTGCAGAGCAATCTGTATAAGATGGTGTAATCTCTTTTATGAAGTTAACTAAAGTTTTTTGAATTTCTAGCATATTGCTTAAAGACAAAAAACTCTCCTTTATTTATGCAAACAGCTTAGACATCGGCTGATAATCCTCTCGCTTATAAAAATCCTTTCTTTATAACCTTCAGAACCACAATTAAAGTGGTAAAAGATAGAACAAGATTTTTAGACGATCATAACGCACAATAAAAATAGACTAGTTTAAATGTTCAATGCTAACACCTGCTAAACAGAGGAAAATAAGTTTTAGCACGCCTTCAAATTGGAAGGGCTTAAGCCCGCGCGCGCTACGATGGGTTTCACCTCTCATCGTACGATTTACTTTCTCTCAAAAATTTAATCGCTGTAAATATAAAAATCTTGAAGCCCGTTCTAAATCCGTGAGAGTTTCTGGAGCTTGCTGTATTAAACGTTGAAACTCCTCACAGCTGCTTATCTGAAGTGCTAACATTTTCATAAAAGGACGATAGTGGTGTTGAAACATCCCCAAAAAGTTTACGCCATAACCTGAGAGATTATTGCTGATTTCAGGGGATAGAATCAATTTCAGCTCAAAGAAAATCCCACCCATACCAACAAAAAGGTTTAGTCTACATGCCATGAGGAATGTCCTCAATAATTTTGATAATTTTTTGGTAAAATTTCTTTTGCCACCAATATCAGCTGCAACAGGTGTGGAATTAACAGGATTATAATTTTTTATCCTAAAATGTATCCATCATTTTTTACATTCTTTCATCTATCTTCGCCTTCTTTTCACAGCTTCAAGTGATAAAAAGTAACTGCAATTTAAATTATCTTGCATCGAACAAATTGCTCGCAAACTATCCCTATTGGCTAGATGACAACCCATCCTCTCTTGAAAGAGAGAAAAACTTTTATTTTTTATTCAGCGATATAGTAAATATTATCCAATTACTTATGAGAGTAATTCGATCAAATGGAAACTGCTAATCTGAGTAATCTTGTACCCGTTTATATAGGTTTAGGAAAGCGTGCTGTTATGAATATTCATAAAAATGCTTTAAAAATTGATATCAGCAAAACTTCTGTTAAAAAAAGGAAAAGATGTTCTCTTACTTGCTACTGAAAAAACTGTTCAGATTTGTCTTTATATTACTGAAGAGCTTCAAAAAACATGAAGTTATCCCAATAATTACAAGTGTGCCAACAATTCAACTTTGAGATAATATATCTGTGCTAGAGTTATGCCAATCTCACCAATCTGTTGTTGTCTGTGAAGAGCATAGTATCCATGGAGAAGCTTGGAGATGTAATTGTTAAATCGATTATGGAACATTCTATGCCAATTTGTATCATTATGAATACACAACGACCCCATCTGTAATAAAAATAAACTGGATATTTTTAACAAATTATGAAATAAATCTAGAACACATAAATAGTGTTAGAAATGACATACTATACAAAAAAATATTCAACTGCTTCCTAATATGTTCGCCAGTTCAAAAACATCATAAATCATTGAGTATGCAAGAAAAGCACATTAATTCACGCAGTCTTGCTCTCAGTAAACCAGCTTTTTTTAAAGATAGTACAGGTATTTTTTTCATTGCTTAAAAACGTACTCCATAAAAACAATATCATATCCTTATAATATATTATTCAATAAAATTAATATAAATAATATATATATTATAGAAAAATTATTTATATTGATCCAATTTTATTATAATTAAATGTTACAATAAATACATATTGACATTTTTAATAATTTTATTTATATATCATAATTAATATTATTCTATATTAAAATAAAACTAAATGAGGTTTATATTTTATGCTAATGTGGAAAAAGAGTGATTAATATATTATGTTTTTATATATAGGAGGGAAAAATGCTCACAGCATTATTTATATCTATTTTTTCTATATCAACAGTTGTTTTGCCTTTAATATCAGCGCTTGTTCCTTTTTATCCATAGAATGAGCTGTTAATAACGTAAATAAAAGATGTATGCAATGTTATTAGTATTTTTTTTGTGTTTATTATTATTAAGATTTTTGCGTTAATATTATTGTATTTACTTAGTATTATTGTAGTTACTTAGTATTTTCTGTTATTTTATAGAGGAGCTTCTTGATCTTTTCTATTTAAATTTAACTATCAACATATTTGTAAAGTATATAATTATGCTCCTCTATAAAAAGACTTTCTTTTTCTAAAATAAGTTATAACATATTGATTTCGTTACTTAAAAACATCTATATTCACTAAACTTTTGCGTGTAATATCTTTGATTGTCTGAGTACCGGTCAGTGTCATAGCTACCCGCATTTCATTAGCAAAAAGATCAAGGAGATGCATAACACCTTTCTTACCTGCTGCTGCAAGCGCATAAACAAAAGCACGACCAATCATAACAGCATCCGCACCTTGTGCTATCATGCGTACAACATCAAGACCAGAACGAACACCTGAGTCCACTAAAATAGTCAAATGATCCTTTACAGCATCCGCAATTGCAGGCAACGCTCGTGTTGTTGATAATACACCATCAAGCTGACGTCCGCCGTGATTAGAAACAACAATACCATCCGCACCAAATTTTACTGCTTCTCGCGCATCTTCTGGATCAAGAATACCTTTCAAAATCATTTTTCCTTTCCAAAAATCGCGAATCCATTGTAGATCATGCCAACCAATTGATGGATCAAAATTTGCACCAAGCCAACCAACGTAATCATCCAATGCAATTTTCTTTTTGAGATAAGTGGAGACATTTCCAAGATCATGAGGGCGCCCCATAACACCAACGTTCCAAGCCCAATATGGATGAGTCAAAGCTTGTAAAAAACGACGTAAACCAGCATAAGGACCAGACATTCCCGAATGCGCATCACGATAACGTGCACCAGGAATTGGCATATCAACTGTAAAAACCAACGTGCGTACACCAGCCAACCAAGCCCGTTCTAGTGCATCACGCATGAAACCGCGATCTTTGAGAACATAAAGTTGAAACCAAAATGCATCTCCAACCGCCTCTTGTACTTCCGCAATGGGACAAACTGAAACAGAGGATAGAGTAAAAGGAATCCCTTTTGCCGCTGCGGCACGCGCTGCTTTTACTTCTCCACGACGTGCATACATGCCCGTTAGCCCAACAGGTGCAAGTACAATCGGTAAATCAAGTGTCTGATCAAAAAGCTTGATTGAAAGATCAACTTCACCAACTTGCCTTAGAATCCTTTGACGCAGTGCAAGTGCTTGAAGTTCTGTACAATTACGTCGCATCGTTTCTTCAGCATAAGCCCCACCATCAATATAGTGAAAAAGAAAGGGAGGAAGACGACGCTTTGCTGCTTTACGATAATCAAGTGTTGAAGAAATAATCATTGATGGCACCATTGTTCCTAAATAAAAAAAGAAGACATCCTAAAACGCATAAAAGCGAATCCGTATACCTACCTATTCGACATCCTCCCAAAACGCTCTATTGAATAGATAAAAGCAACAGAGATTGCAACTTTCTAAAAAAACTAATTGATAAAAACAACGTCTTTATTTCTCTTATCCAAATTTAAAATCTCACAGTATGCAGTATCATTAATAACGTATCTACTCATATATCGTTCATGTGCAATTGAAATGTTATACTCTCGTTAAACCAATACCTCTTCGAAAGCGATTGCTCCGTAGCTTAATTAGTTATAATTTAAAGTCGTTTCTCCCTCCAAAGGTCCTTACATTATCAGTTATTAAGAATATAGAGTGTCATTAAGTATAAACCATAACCTCCTCCAAAAGATGAAAAAATCCTTTATTAATACTGTAAATAAAGCTGTCGCATACATCCATAAATCTTCTTATATCAATATTCAAAACTGAAACCTGTTACTTGTTCATGAAAGTTTATAAAAATATACAGTGTCTAATTCACATAAAGCATAAAAAAACTTTTAATGTTCATACTAATAGAAGCTCTTCATATTTAATTGAATAATTTTCTAGCAATATTATATCTTGAGGCTATAAATGAGTTACTAAAATTAGAACAATGTTTAAAAAAATTGTTACTAAACTGTAGTGAAAAACTTATTTATTGGCTTTTAAGGATAATTTTTATACGAAATAAAATATACTGGTCATTTAAGCTCTAGAAAAATGGCGCCAAGTGTAGCATCCAATCTCGCATATTTACTTTGAAAAGTGAATACGCTACTGTTATATTGAATTTTATTAACCTATTGATTTATTATAATAATAAATATGAATAACATATTGAATATAGTAAAATTCTTTCATTGTAGATTTTGTCATGATGAAATAACCAAAACTATTCTTTTGCACATCATAAATGGAGTTTGTATAGATAAAACCTCTTTAAAAAAGAAGTAAAAATGCCTCTCATACCCTCCCATAACTTTGAAAACTGAAAATAAAATGCATAGTGCCGGTTTTATGAAGGATAAATTTTTCTTTTATCTAAAATACGCTTTCTGCATACATGTTATCAAAATTCGTGGTTCCCAACTCATTTAAAATGCTTGGACAACTTTAAACCCTGTGCTTGATAATGTGATCCAACATCATGTCCATAAAGGGTTGATGGTCGATTAAGCATATGCTCATAGACCAAACGGCCAATAATTTGACCATGCTCTAAGATAAAAGGAACTTCATGGCTCCGCACTTCTAAAACCGCTCTTGCTCCTTTTCCACCCGCCTCCTTATGCCCAAATCCTGGATCAAAAAAGCCTGCATAATGCACCCTAAACTCACCAACTAAAGGATCAAAAGGAGTCATTTCTGCGGCATAAAGCGGAGGCACATGAACAGACTCTCGGGAAACTAAAATGTAAAATTCATCAGGATCAAGAACCAACTCTCTCTGACCACGATCAAAAAGAGGTTCCCAAAAATCTAAAACGTGGGCAACAGCACGTTTATCAATATCAATAACACTTGTATGATGTTTACCACGATAACCTATAAGCCCGTTTTCGTCTCCCTTTAAATTAATGGAAAGACCAATACCACCAACACTAATATTAGGAAAATCATCCGATATCAGTGTTTCTTGCCTTTGCAAAGTGTGCAACTCTATTTCATTTAAATAACTTTGCCCTTTTCTAAACCGAAGCTGTGATAAATGTGAGCCTGTATGCACTAAAATTGGAAATGTGCGTGGACTAATTTCCAAATAAAGTGGACCATGATAACCAGCACAAATTTTATCAAACTCTTGAGCATTATCCGTAATGACACGTGTAAAAATATCTAATCGGCCTGTAGAACTTTTGGGATTGGCAACAGCAGATAAAAATTCTGGTAACGCTAAACTTTCCAAAAGAGGAACAATATAAACACACCCCGTTTCCAAAACGGCTCCGTCTCGTAAGTCAAACTCATGCAACTTTAACCGTTCAAGCTTATCCAAAACTTTTGTATTAGGGCCCGGCATAAAAGAAGCACGTATACGATAAGCCTTCTCCCCTAAACGAAGATCAAGGCTTGCTGGTTGTATTTGAGATCTATCAAATGGATACTGAGCCTTGAGAACGTTATTCTCAATCAAAGCTTGTATATCACTATCTGCTAAAATACCGCTTATACGCGCCATATATATTGCCTTCCCTTTTTACATTGTTTCTTTTTTGACCTAGATGATAAATTGGTGCAAGCTATTTTAAAGTGATAAAAACTATTTCTATGTTTTTTCCAACTGATTTGTTAACATAAAATAAAATAGGAGGTATTGTAAAAATAATACCTCTCAGCTCTCTTGTTCTTGAATGTCGCGCAAATGATGTTATCATAATTTTCTATAGAACCCTTAAGATTCCTGTTAGAATTTATTATGATTATACGCCATCTTAGCGAAAATATTATTAATCAAATCGCCGCCGGTGAAGTTATTGAACGACCAGCAAATGTTGTCAAAGAACTTGTTGAAAACGCTATTGATGCTGGTGCAACACGCATTGAAATTATTACAGCAAATGGTGGAAAAAATTTTATAAAGGTGAGTGATAATGGTTATGGAATTCCTGCAGATCAGTTAACTTTAGCAGTTTCTCGCCATTGTACCTCAAAGATTACCGATGACGTACACAATATCTGCTTCCTTGGATTTAGAGGAGAAGCCCTCCCCTCTATTGGTTCTGTTGCTAAACTTAAACTCATTTCACGAACAAAAGATGCTGAGAGCGCTGCTGAAATTTCCGTTACTGCAGGAAAAATTGTAGGACCCAAACCAGCTGCTGCAAATCTTGGAACAATTGTTGAAGTTCGTGATCTTTTCTTTGTCACGCCGGCACGATTAAAATTTATGAAAACTGATCGGGCTGAAACAAATGCTATTAGCGATATGATTAAGCGAATTGCTATTGCATTTCCACATATCCGCTTTTCTCTTTCAGGATTAGACAGAACATCTATGGAACTGTCTGCTACAGAAAATAATATTCAAGGACAATTACAACGTATTACGCAAATTATGGGAAAAGAATTTGCCCCTAATAGCATTGCGCTGAATGCTGAACGCGAAGCGGTGCGCTTAACAGGTTTTGCCTGTTTACCATCTTTCAACCGAAATAACAGCCTTCATCAATTTGCTTATGTTAATGGGCGTCCCGTGCGTGACAAGTTTCTATGGGGCGCTATCCGAGGTGCTTATGCTGATGTCATGACACGAGATCGTTATCCTGTCGCTATACTTTTTATTGATCTCCCACCTGCTGAGGTAGATGTTAATGTTCACCCAGCCAAAGCTGATGTACGATTTCGTGATCCAGGATTAATTCGTGGTTTGATTGTTGGAGCTATTCGTGAAGCATTGCAGCAATCTGGTATTCGTCCTACCTCAACCCGTTCTGAAGCAATGCTTGCTGCATTTCAAACACAACAATCATTGGCACAACAATCATTGGCACAACAACCATTAGGCAATTTTAAGAACACGCACCTGTCCTCTTCTTACAGTTCACAGCCTCATCATTTTACCAGCGCTTCAATGGTCCAAAAACCATTGGATAGTACTAGCTCTTTTGATTTAAAAGAAGATGCCGCTCCTATTATGGAGGGCTTAAATACACCAAGTGGGGATGCATACATTCCAAGCACTACATCTTCATCAGAAGAGTTATCTTATCCATTAGGAGCGGCCAGAGCACAAATCCATAAAAACTATATTATCGCCCAAACACAAGATAGTTTGATCATTGTCGATCAGCATGCAGCTCACGAACGATTGGTTTATGAAGCACTCAAAAATGCACTTTATTCCAAACCGCTTCCTTCACAGTTATTACTTATTCCTGAAATTGTAGAACTCTCTGAAGAGGATGCAACATGTCTTTTAACGCATAAAGATGCTTTGCAAAAATTTGGATTAGGAATAGAACCATTTGGACCAGGAGCAATTGTTGTGCGTGAAACACCTTCCATGTTAGGAGAAATCAACGTCCAAGCCCTTATTAAAGATCTCGCAGATGAGGCCGCTGAGTATGATACAACAAATAATTTAAAAGAAATGCTTGATTATGTTGCAGCAACGATGGCCTGTCACGGCTCAATACGGTCAGGGCGCCTTTTACGCCCCGAAGAAATGAACACACTATTACGGCAAATGGAGGCAATACCTAATACAAGTACATGTAATCATGGACGCCCTACTTATATTGAACTCAAATTGGCAGATATAGAACGGCTTTTTGGCAGAAAATAAACTCTTCATCATTTTGACAAGAAAAATATTTTTAAATTAACTCTCGACTTTATAATATATTTTATGGCACTTTTCTTGAATCTCTTGTATCAAGCAAAAAGGAGTTATAATGTTTTCCGATAGTGAACGCGAAGCAAAAATTCATTATTCTAATAACGGATATGACATTATAGAATATGGTACCTATACTATTTGTGCTGTTAGCGGGCAAAAAATCCCTATAGATGATTTAAAATATTGGAATCATCACCGCCAAGAAGCATATGCTAGTTGTGAAATCTCCTATCAACGTGAACTTGAGTGCAACCCATATCTCAAGCAATTGTTAAAAACAAAAGAAAAATAACCCTTTGAAAGCTATAAATTTAGCCTTTGCCTTTTAGACAAGAAAACTCAAGGGAACGTTTTCTAAAGCGGGTCATGACCTCCTCAAGGACCATGCGACAGAAGTCTTTTTGAACAAAATCGACATTCACATCAAAGACAATAAGATTTTTCAAATCTTTTTGCGTGTGAATTGTCTGTATACGGGTATAATCTTTAGCTGTTGTTGCGAGCCATAAATTGTGCATTTTAGCCTTTTGTATAAGGCTTTTTAAATTTTCATCTGTGAAAAAATAGTGGTCTGGATATATATAAGTTTGCACCACATGACCAGACAATTCTTTAATAGATTTAAAAAATTTATCTGGATTGCCAATACCGGCAAATGCCAAAAATGATTTTCCTGAAACCTCATCAGAAGCACTGGCTTTAAGATGAGCACGATATAAAGGCTTTCCAGTACGCGAAACAAGAAAAGCAACATTATCAGGCACATCGGAGTGACCAATCAATAAAACACTATCCATAAAAGAAAACTGCGTTTTTAATGGTACGCGCAAAGGTCCTGCTGGAAAGACAGCTCCATTACCAAAACCGCGCATCGCATCAACAACGAGTAACGCATAATCCATATAAAGACGGCGACTTTGAAATCCATCATCCATTAAAATAAGATTACATCCCTCTTGCTTAAGCCGTTGCGCCGCTGCATAACGATTAGGTGATACAGCTACAAAAGCATGCCGTGCAAGTAAAAGTGCCTCATCTCCAACATTGTGTGGAGTATCATATTTCTCATTTACAAGATGTACCCCTTTAACTGATCCACCATAACCACGAGATACAATACCAGGTACAAAACCAAGTTCTTTAGCCACCTTGGTAAAAGCAATAACAACCGGCGTTTTACCCGCACCACCACATGTAAAATTTCCAATACACAAAACAGGCAGATTAATCACGGGAGGCTGTCTTGCCATAAAACGACTTGAAAAATAACCATACCCCCATGAAACTGGGGCTAATACAAAACGCAAAAAGCTTTTATTTTTCCACCAAAAATGGGGGGCGCTAATATGCATATCTACCCTGACGCTGACGTAAACCTGTTTGTATTACAAGGGGTTGTAAAAATGGATCTAAAATCTTTAATGTGCGCTCAAGTGCACCTGCCATACCTGTCGCCACTTCATGAGCCTTATCAACCATTTCTTGTCGCAATGTTTCATTTGTTAAAAGCTTATACACCTGAATAGCAAGCTGTTTTGTATCTTGAACCATATATGCTGCATCATGCGTTAGAAATTGTTTGAACATCTCTTGAAAATTTGAAACATGGGGCCCTGTCAAAATAGCGGAACCAAGTAAAGCCAATTCCAATGGATTGTGTCCACCATTTCCACATAACGATTTACCAACGAAAGAAACTTTCGATAAGCGAAGAAAAAGCCCCATTTCTCCAATGGTATCTCCCCATAAAATATCGGTATTCATGTTTGGAACAGCATCTCTACTCCTACGAATAAAACTTAACCCCTTATTATCGCATTTTCTGATAAGATCTTCTGAACGTTCAGGATGACGAGGCACAATAATTGTCAATAAATCTGGCAAATAATTTTTAACAATCTTATGGACCTCAAAAGCAATCTCCTCTTCCCCTTCATGCGTTGAAACAGCTGCCCAAACTGGGCGATTGCCGATAGCATTACGATAACGTGCAAGCAATGCTTGATTTTCAACCAGAAAAACATCAGCCTTGAGATTACCAGAAAACGTAACAGATTTTACGCCAAGTTTATGGTAATAAGCTACATCTCTTTCGTTTTGACCAATCGCCAAATCAATATCCTTAAAAATATGTTTGGCAAGAACGCGTCGTTTTTGCCAAGCTTTAAAAGAACGTTCAGACATATGGGCATTAACCAAAATCTGCGGAATACGCATTTTTGCAAGTTCTTTAATACGAAGGGGCCAAATTTCTGATTCACAAATCAAGACGAGATCAGGCTTCCAATGACTAATAAAACGGCGCACTGCAAAATCTAAATCCAAAGGAGCATATTGATGAATCAACCTATTACCAAAATGTTTTTTCACAAGAGTAGAAGAGGTCACAGTCCCTGTTGTCATTAATACATTGATTTTCAATGATAAAATATAATTTACAAGTGGAAAAAGTGCAAGTGTTTCTCCAACACTTGCTGCATGCAACCAAACTAATGAACCTTGGGGGCGTACATGAGAACTTTTACCTAAACGCTCTTTTTTGCGACACCACTCTTCTTTTCCACGAATAGCACGAAAGAACAAATAAAAAGGAATAACAGGACATAAGCAAAAACCAATTATCCGATAGCTTAAAAGAGCCGTATGTGCCTTTAATTCTACCATTTAAAATCACCTCATCCAGCTATTTTAAGATATCTATATGCTTATTTTGTTAAAAAAATCATCAACACTAGTGGTTGCTTCCGTATTTTTTTAATATCATCCATATCTTAAATAAAAAACGCTTAATCCATGAGAAAATTCAATATATAAAGGACAAAAAATGCAATTTTATCACCATATTTTTTTTAAAACTTTCCTATAAAAATAACATATACACATTATTTAAATCTCTTTTAATGAAATTTTATCACTTCATTCTGCACCCTATAAAAATCTTACTCAAAAATAACAAAACTATTTTTCAATCAATTATAATTTTGAAAATATAAATGATAAATACCATACAACCTATGACATATTTTTTCAGCTCACTGAATAAATACTTCTTATGATTTTAGTGAGGCTTTGAATTGTACACGTTGGTATTTTAGAGAAAAAAACTTATTTTTACATATGTTAGGTATTGTCAATTTTTCAAAAAATAATCCATATAGACATTACAACCTAATATAAATAAAATATGTTTAAAAGGAAGCTCAATCTCTATTGTTTCATTTCAATAAAATGAATATGTCAAACAAATCTTTAAAAAAAAACTTTTGAATGGTATAGAGTTCTCATTTTAAATTGTGATATCATCTCTTAAAGGTAATCCAGAAAAATCTAATCTTGTTTAATAGAGAATTTCTTAAAAGTCTTACAGCAATTTAAATAAGAGTTTTCAAAATTTTAAATCCTCTCTTTTCAGGAGGTTGCATGATATCTTATTCCTTTTAAGATTGTATATAATCAACACAAAATGACTAACTTATAGATTGTAGTTTTAAACGAGTACTCAAGAAGCCCTTATGAGGTAAGTTAACTTTATAAATCTATTCAGTTTCTCTAAGTTTCTAATTTTGGTAAGTTTCTAACAACTTTCATGGTTTCTAAGCTTATAGTAATAACTCGTTGAAAAAATTCCAATGGATAAGTAGGGAGTGCTAATAATCTCAATAGAGTAGTAATTCGTATCATTAATAATGCTACTCTTTGTATTAATCTTAACGCATTAATGTCTCATACCCATTCAAGAGCAGAGCGACTATTCACAATATAATCATAAACTTCGAGTGATCGCTGTCATGATAATATTGCTGTTGCAAATAGGTTGATAGAACTGTCTTGCATTTTTATTAAGCGCAAAGATGGTGGTGCAACAATGGATTTTATACCTTGCACGAACACTATTATGAAATGGGTTTGGGTGCCTTGAGAGATGTTTTTTTTAAGAAAACATATGAATTTTAAACAACAAGCATATTCTTTTTTACGACGTTCTATTTTACTCGAAGAAAGTACCTATGAAAAGGACGACTAAACAAAAGCGTGCAGCAATCTACAGGCTATAATAACCAAATATTCAAGCTTTATTCTGCATCGCCTAACTCAGCATCAAGAAACTGATGCAAATCTACAATGTAATAACGTTGTAATGCATTATCTACACTGCTTTGCGCTTTTGCCTGCCATGCTTCTTGAGCGGATTTATAATCTGAGAAAATACCAACCACATCTAAATCATCGGGATTCTTGAATTGATTACTGTTAAGATTTTTTAATTCCCCACCAAATACAAGATGTAAATATTGTTTTTTTTCGTTGGTTTCAGTCATATGTGCCTCTATATTATTTAAATTATTTTAGCATGCTTTTACGTGATTAAACTAACTTTGTTTGACGAACAACATCTATCATATCTTGACAGCAATTATTTTTACCAGCAATTAAAAGTCCATATTGGTAAGGTTCAATTCCATAAGATAGTAAAGAGGCATCAAGCGATAAAAAACACCCTCCACACTCCTGCAAAATAAGATCAGCAGCGGCAATATCCCATTCATGACAATTTGGACGAACTAATACGATATCAATTTCATCTTGAGCAACAAGAACAATACGATAAGCAAGAGAAGGAAGATAATGGTAAAGACTAACTTGATTGAGGAAATCATCTGGTAATTTTTGTGCGAGCGATTTATCAAGTGAAATTTTATATTTTCGATGAACCTGAAAGGCTAAACGAGGAAGTTTTATCCCATTTAATGTTGCCCCTCCACCCGTTACAGCTGTATAAACATCTCCTTGAGCCGGACATTGTAGTACGCCCACAATAGGACGCCCATTCTCAATAATGGCAACCGAAATACACCAATAAGGACTGCCAGAAAGAAAACCACGCGTTCCATCAATAGGATCAACAACAAAAGAGCGCTCATAATAATCTTGTTTTTCTCGATTATCTTTTGTTTCTTCTGAAATCCATCCATAATTTGGACGTGCCCCTAGAAGCTTCTCTTTCAAGAAATGATCAACAGCAAAATCTGCTTCACTGACCGGGGAATCACCTTCTTTAATCCAGACATCCAACGTGCATCCAAAATACCGCATTGCTAAATCTCCTGCCTCTCGACAAACGTCACGCAAAAGATTTAAATCAGAAGAATGATGCGTATTATTTTCCTGCAAGTGTCATCCCTTCAATTAATAATGTTGGAGCTGCTGTACCATAACGCCGATCAATATCATTGGCAGGTGTTAAATGTGCTAACATATGAAGCAAATCAGAGCCTAGCGTTACTTCACTCACCGGATAAGCAATTTCACCATTTTCAATCCAAAAACCGGAAGCCCCACGACTATACTGACCAGTAATAAAATCAATGCCATGACCGAATAATTCGGTCACATAAAATCCATTTCGCAAATCTTTTATCATATCGCAAGGCGATACTAAACCCGGTTCAATAGCAAAATTTGTACTGGTCGGCTGCACTAATGATGCTGAACGCACACCATGTCCATTTGTTTTAAGTCCCAGTTCACGTGCTGTAGATGATGAAAGAAGCCAATTTTTTAAAATACCATTTTCAATAATATTGAGTGTTTGTCCCTCTACCCCTTCTCCATCAAAAGGATGAGAAGCATTTCCACGTAATCGCAAAGGTTGATCGGTTACATTAACATTAGGCTTCATCACTTCCTTACCTAGGAAATTCTGTAAAAGACTCGTTTTTCGAGCCACAGAGGCTCCATTGACCATAGATGCGATATGCCCTGCAATTCCACGAGCCGTACGCGGATTAAAAATAACATCAACGCCCCCAGTTGCCGCACGAACTGCACCCAAACGTCGAACTGCACCAAGCCCTGCATTCTTTCCCACAGTTTCTGCTGCCTCTAAATCAGAAAAATGTAAGGCTGTTGTATAATCATAATCCCGCTCCATCTGTGTTCCTTCACCTGCAAGAGCACTACAAGAACGTGAAAAACAACTTGAGCGATAGGCTCCACAAAAACCATCGCTGGTCACAAGAATAAACCCACTACGGCCATAAGCTGTTGCAGCGCCACCAGAATTGCTTACACCTTTAATATCAAGAGCTGCTGCCTCTGTTTTTAAAGCATCTTCTGTTAAAAAATGACTGCTAGGTACAAAATCATCAAAAAGATCAAGATCTTTAGGATGCTTAACCAAACACTCTTTATCTGCCAAACCTTCAAATAAACTATCGGGAGAAGCTTTAGCCATCGCAACAGCACGTTCCGCAAGTTCTTGCGGATAAGATCCTAAATTAGCAGAAACACTTGCTACTTTTTTTCCAACAAAAACCCTTAGAGTAAAATCATTGCTCTCTGCTGCTTCTGTCGATTCAACTTTCCCAAAACGAACTGATACACTGGTAGAATGAGCATGAACAATAACAGCATCAGCAGCATCTGCCCCAGAACGCCTTGCTGCTTCAACCAGCGAAACTGCTTTCTCAATCTGGTTTTTGTCAGTCATCATAGACTCCCTAAAATATTTTATTATTTACATTGATAAGCATTCTGACAAATTTATACAAATCAGAATATAACTCTTGTGTGTTTATTCATAAGATTATGCATATTTCATGCATTCTTTTTTTTAATGCATTAAATCATTTCCCTTTTAGCTTCTTTATGAAAAGACGTAATATGCTGTATATGCCGTAAAATCTCTTTAGTTTCAAGATTTCTCATGGGCCCTTATCATTTTAGATAATCCAATCTGTACTGACAATCAAATCAACCGAAAATTTGGCAATTAACAAAAGGCCTAACAATAACATTTGAATTTAAGCCAAAATCCTCAAAAATTCGAAAAGTATAAAATGACTTAAGTCACAAGCCTTATGTCCTCTGGATAGTCAAATAACTTCCTTCATTCCTATAGCATTCTTTAATTTCCAAGCAAGAATCAAGAAAATGCCTTATATTTGTGTATACTTCTTTGCTTCTATAAACTCTCTCATAATAAGATGGCAATCTTGTAAACAAAAAAATATAAACGGAATAAAAAAATTTTTCTTGCGTTATTGCTTCAACAAAATGAGCAGTCATTAGCTTCTTTATTCTCATAAGCGTGATATCACAAAGAACTCATTTTTTATATTTATCAGAAATAAGTTATAATCATAACATTCTCTCTCGTTTCTAATGCGTCTAATCAAGAGCATCTCATTTTTCATGCCTCATCCTTAACTGGTTATTTTGTTACTAAACAGATATAACTTAATAGACTCTTTTTCCTGAAACAAAAATCCCAAAATACTGGATAGATTTTGATTTAAGAACTACACTCCTTCCTCTTTTCCTTCCATTAAAAAATAAAGAAGCGTAATATTGTTATAAAACGATAATCAATAAAACTTTTATATAAAACTCAATGTTGTATCTATTGTTCAATTCAATCTACAATAAGCATATTCTTCCAATTAATTTGGGCAAGTTTATCGCTCATAATTGTTTTAATAGATACAAAAATATTTGCAGAAACTGGGATATCTGTGCGCATTTTAAAAAATCGCTTTTTAAACATTTAAACCAAATACATACAACGATACGAGATTAATTTTTACGAAAATTAAGGGAGGTTTTATTTTATCATCTAGAGCCTTTTAGAACTGCACTCTCTAGAAAAGTAATCAAAGAAATTATCTGTTCTTATAATCTTTTAATCAAAAAAACACTTTGATTTATAATCATAATTGATCATTTTGTAATTTGCATAAAAGAATCAAATATCATTAAATTTTCTCCGTTTCGAACCTATTCATGTTGAATCAATCACAACTATTTGCAAGCATATCATCAGTAAGGGGCGTATGAATAAAAACTATTTAAGAAGGAGTCAAAATGTCTTTTATGAATGCTCTCAAATCAAAAACTATCGCAACATTAGAAACTGGCAAATATCATGACAATATCAACCTACAGATTCACAAGAGCAGAAATAAGCTTCTACAACTTTCTTTATTTTCAGTAAAAATGCGCGCCTTATAAGCTTTTATATATTGAATAAAATTCAATGGCTTTTATAAGATCTTTGGTGCAAAATTAATTTTCTCAGATGATTTGACACGATTTCAACGACTAACTAAAAAACAGATCATAGCTCATCGATTTGCTATATACTCATAACTGATTTCATTCTAACAAGGCTAAGATTTCTGCACCTTTTTTAAGGTATTAACTTCTTTATAAATGCCCCCCTTACGAGATGCTTTTGTTTTCAGTAAGAGCACGTCTGCTCATTTCAATCATTGCATCGCGAAGATGTAACTTAATTTTTGACCCAATAATCATTCCAAAGAAAGGAGAAAATAAACCAGACATGGTTACAGTATGACGAATTTTATTATTTGAAGAACCCGATTTTGTTGAACAAATATATTCATGATCAAAACTCATACGTGTAAAAGGAAGTTTAGCATAATCAGAAAAACAAACATTTTTTATAACTTTATCAAGTGTAAAAGTTACTGTAGGTCCCTTTTTAGGTTTCATGCGTCCTATAGCACCTTCTTTGAAAGGACCAGAAAGTTCTACCCACTCAAGTTCACTATCCCAGCAAGGCCATGATGCCACATCTTCCCATATAGCCCAAATTTGCTCAGCACTTGCTTCTGTACTAATCTCTTCACTATATATCCAATTAAACACGATAATCTCCCCTTTTTTACAAATTACTTATCTTTAGTGATAAAGAATAATATAAAAAAGTATCCTTAAAGCTGCACAACGATAAGATACTTAATACTCTCAGATTTACTTAATATGTAATGACTAACTCAACAAGCGATATTACTAAACTAAACACACAAATATTCAGGATAAATGAACAATATTTTCAATACTAAACAAAATATCTGTTTTAAGTTCATACAATAACAAAAATAGAAGTTACGCATCATATAAGATATAAATGCAGACTGCATAGCTTAAAGCTTTCAACTGCTGATGAAATGTGATGATTAAGGTATGGCAGAAAGAAATTAGATAAAAAAGATCATAACTATTATCGAGGAATATATATCCTATTGGAGAAAAAACATCCTTCTGTATTAAAGCTAATAAAAATTCATCAATTCCTTTAACATTAGAATCTTTTATTTATTTTCTGCTTAACCTTTTAAAAACCATATAAAATGAAGAAAACTGTGAAGAAGCATTTTTTCATCCTATCGGATAAAAACAAGAACTTTCTCAAGATGTAAGCGATCGTAATTTATAGAGACGTATTGCTGTCTCACCATAAAACCGCTCATCATCTAAATAAAAGACATCAGGTAAATGAATCATTGTATCTTTCTTTTCTTCAAGTATGAAGAGTGTATCAGCTTTTGCCCACCCCCCTCGCAAAGCTTCTACGAAAGCACGTTCACCTAAACAACGGCTATAAGGAGGATCAGCGCAGATAACATCAAATGGAAGCATTGTGCCAATATTGCCAAGTTTGGTCGCATCACGACGTAAAATCCGTCCTATCGACTGTAATTCAAAGGCTTCTATATTTTTTTGAAGCAACCCACGCCCCTCAACCGAGTTTTCAACAAAAACAGCCGCCTTTGCTCCACGTGAAAGTGCTTCGATGCCTAAAGCACCAGTACCAGCAAAAAGATCAAGAATGCGTTTATTGGTCCAAAATTGTTCTTCACGGCTAGAAAGAATATTAAAAAGGCTCTCACGTGTACGATCACTCGTTGGGCGAATCGACTGATTAACAGGCGAAAACAAAACACGCCCAGCAAATTTACCGCCTATGATCCGCACGTGGACCTCCAAATCGCTTCGAAGTTTTTGCACCGTCCCTATGTGGTTTAGATTTTTTCATAGCACCACCAAACGATTTTTTCTTTCTCTCAAAAGAATGTTCATCATGACCACCTTTTATCATGTTCTCTTTATCCTTTAAAAAGCGATCTTTCTTACCAAAGGGGTGCGTCTCATCATAAGATGTTTTGCCACGTTTTTGAACAAAACTTCCCCTCTTCTCTTTGTGTGACGGACTTTCTTTTAGTTTTTCCTTGCCTCGATGAAAGGATTTTTTACCATCCAAACCGCTCTTATGATCATGCGATTTCTCCTCACTATAGGAAGGCTTTCTACGTGCACTCTGGGGACGCGCACCAGGAGCCATCCAAACATTAGCACGGCGAGAACGCGGTAAAAAACGCTCTGCTTTTCCTTCTTCACTTTTCTCCTTCTTTATATTTTCATGAGACTTTGTACTTAATTGCGCGCGACTATGTTCAACAGAACCATCTCTTGGTCGGCGCCGTATCGCCCTTTCACTTGAGAAAACCCAACCATCATTTGCAACAGAAAGATCTTTCTGGCTTTGCTTTTCTGCAACAACTGCAGAATTTGAAAAGGGTTTCAGAATAGGAGCATCAAAATCTGCATTGGCTTGCATAATCAAACGCTCCCCCAACTGATCTCGTAACATCCGCCCTTTTAACTCTTGCACGGCTCCTTCTTCTAAATCAGAGAGATGAAATGGACCATAGGATACACGGATTAATCGATTAACTGATAATCCCAATGCCCCTAAAACATTCTTTATTTCACGATTTTTTCCTTCACGCAACGCAACAGAAAGCCATATATTCGACCCTTGTTCACGTTCAATTGATGCTTCAATCGAACCATAAAAAATACCATTAATCGCAATACCATTTTTAAGGTTATCCAGCGCACTCTGTTTTACTCTTCCATGAGCACGGACGCGATATTTGCGGACCCACCCCGTTACAGGAAGCTCTAATACACGCGCTAAGCCACCATCATTGGTTAAAAGCAAAAGCCCTTCCGTGTTAATGTCAAGCCTTCCAACAGAAAGAACACGCGGCATTCCTTTTGGTAAATTACTAAATACTGTAGGTCTGCCTTCAGGATCACGGTTCGTGGTGACAAGACCTGCTGGCTTATGGTAAAGCCATAAACGCGTTCGTTCTATAGGAGGTAAAGGTTTGCCATCAACTTTAATAACATCAGAGCGGCTAACATTAAAAGCAGGCGTTGTCACGACTTTACCATTCACAGAAATACGACCTGCAACAATCATCATTTCTGCATCTCGACGCGAAGCAATACCAGCACGCGCTAACCTTTTAGCAATTCGTTCACTCTCATTATTTTCATTCATTTGCGTTTCAAACCAATCTTTGCAAGTATGTTCAGAAAATTATTCACATGCACCATACCGCTTATCCTGAAAAATGAAGTAGCATAATCATTTATCATTTTCTATCCTTTAACGACAATAATGTATCTGCCGACTTGCAAGTTTGTTTTAAACTCTTAAAAAAAATAGAGGTATTCTTTTCATTATAAAAGCGTAATAAATTATTCATTCTATAGCATTCCTTATCGAGATAACCTTTAGATTTTCTATACCTTCAGTAGAAAGAATATTATGACTTTGACGCCCATGGAAATAGCCCTTTTAGAAGCACAAGAGGCTGCAAAAAAAGATGAAGTTCCCGTAGGTGCTGTCATTACACGTGGAAAAGCTATCATTGCACGCGCTGGTAACTTTATAAAATCTGCATATGACCCTACAGGACACGCAGAAATACGCGCAATCCGTATGGCTTGCGAAACATTGCAAAACGAAAGGCTTCCTGATTGCGATCTTTATGTAACACTTGAGCCTTGTGCTATGTGTGCTGCTGCCATTTCATTTGCACGCATACGTCGTCTCTATTACGCAACAAATGATCCCAAAGGGGGTGCTATAGAAAATGGTCCACGTTTTTATCAGCAACCAACCTGTCATCACAAACCTGAGATTTATTCTGGTTTTAAAGAAAAAGAAGCTGCTCAATTACTTAAAGATTTTTTTGTACAAAAGCGATACTAAAAACAATTCTTCTTCCATAACTTTCACTCTTAAAAAACTATCCTACTTCTCAAAAAGACTATTAATTCTTCTGACATATATAGTAAAAGCTATTTCAAAGCATTTTTCTCTCTTTTAATCCTGCATATTGCTTCTATTAGATGATACATTCATTCATAAGAATAATTCATTATTTTGTATAATAAAATATAAATTCCAACATATCGTAGATCTACTCTCTTTCAAATTACATTGAAGCAATAAAAATCACTTTTTTGCACATCATAAGCGGGATTATCGTCTGGATAAAGAACGTTGTAGAAAAGACTAAAAATGTCTCTTATGAAGGCTCTCAAATGCAAGAATTGTCGCAACTGGAGTCTGGAAAATAAAATGATGGTATCAGCTTTCTCCTTCCTAAGCATCAAGATAGTGGAGCACAATAGATTTTACGTTATACTATCCACATGAACGATGTTGCAAAATGAACTTGAGAAATATTTCTTGTTAGGAAACGCATGAAGTACTCTCTCGATGCTGTTGTCATATTGCTATTTCATGAGAATAACACCCCTCCTCCAACAGCATTATAACTGTGCATGAATGAGAGCTTAGTATCATAAGTAATTGGAAAAATACTTTACTTTAAATATTTTGTCTTTCCCTTATCGACCAATAGGTGCGGTTTTTGCCGGTTGGCGATAACTTAAAGGTGGTTCAGTGAGATAGCGACGGTATTTTGAACTTCCAACTTGTGCTCTCTGACGACGTAAATATTCCTGTCGTTGCTTCGCATTCAACTGTGAAGGGTTTTCTGAACCAGCGCCATTAACTGACGATCCTTTATGAGGAAAAGGAGTATTTCCTTGATTCTTCTTCGATGCTGCCATTTCATTGACAGATCTATCTTGTTGTGGTACCGGCAAAAATCTGCGTGAACTAGGGCTTGGTATTACAAGTTTTGGATGAGGTTTCATAACAATCTGGCTGCTATTATTTGTTGGTGTTAATGAAGTAATATTAGCAACATCTTCAAAAAACTGTATCGAAACCGGTTTATTGGTACCATAGGTAGGAGCGGATAAATTGCATCCCGTTAGAACAAAGCACATCCCTAAAATTCCTATTGGAAATATTTTTACTTCACGTTTTCTCACTGCCTATTCCATTTCCTAAGTATATGGCTGATTAATATTCCCGTTATTTATGAGAGAACGGTCCATACACAAATTTCCCCCCTGCAGAAAAAACAACGGAATTTACTTTGTACCACAAAAAACTATATTCATCAATATGAGAAATATACTTGTACTCCTTTCCCTTGATTTAAAATTTTAAATCTTACCAAGAATCTGTAGTTCCCGCAAAGCAGCTGCATCACGAGCAGATACATCCGGATAAGCTGGATCACTCCCAACATCTTGTGTATAACGCCATGATCGAGCACATTTTTTTCCTAATGCCTTCTCTGGATATACACCAACACCTTCAACATCATTCAAAGTAAAAGAATCGGAAGGTATCGTGTCCTGCCTAATTGTGAGTGCACTGGTAATACAGATCTCCGCCATATCCACATTTTCTAATGCCTCTCGTAAAACCAGATTGGAAATAAAAACAATAGGCGCAGCTTCCAAAGAGGATCCAATACGCTTATTAGCACGTTCAAGCTCTAAAGCACCTGTCACAACTTTACGGACCTGCCGAATTTTTTTCCAACGCTCAGCCAAAGATTGGTTTTGCCATTCTTCTGGTACAGAGCGAAATTGTTCCAAATGCACCGATTGGCTTTCTGGATAACGCTCTAACCAAGCTTCCTCCATAGTAAAAGGCAACATTGGAGAAAGCCATGTTACCATACGCTCAAAAATCTCACGGACAACCTGCAAGGAGGCCTTGCGTTTTTTTGATGAAGGCGCATCACAATAAAGAGAATCCTTGCGGATATCAAAATAAAATGCCGATAACTCAATGATTGAAAAATCCAATAATGCACGCATAATCTTTTTAAAATCAAATTCATCGTAAGCGCGATTAATCAACTGATCAAGTTCAAAAAGCCTATGCAATATAAATTTTTCAAGATCCGGCAGTGCACCATAAGATATTTCTTCCCCATCATCATGTGCTAGAGTTCCTAGCATCCAACGAATTGCATTGCGTAGTTTACGATATGAATCCACATTTGTTTGAAGAATTTTTTTGCCTAAACGCTGATCTTCCCAATAATCGGTTGTCATAACCCAGAGACGAAAAATATCAGCTCCAGATGTTTTAATGATCTCTTGCGGAACAACCGTATTGCCTAAAGATTTAGACATTTTCTTACCATTCTCATCCAAAGTAAAACCGTGTGTGATCACGGCTTTATAGGGAGAACAAGCACGCGTACCACAGCTTTCCAAAAGAGAAGATTGGAACCATCCGCGATGTTGATCTGAACCTTCAAAATAAACATCAGCAGGCCATTTCAAATCAGCCCGATCTTCTAACACAAAGCTATGGCTTGCTCCAGAATCAAACCAAACATCCAAAATATCATAAACCTGTACCCAAGGCTCATGTGCACGCTCACCTAAAAAACGTTCACGTGCTCCTTCAGCAAACCATGCATCTGCCCCTTCTGCTTCAAAAGCCCGTAAAATACGCTCGTTCACACCTTCATCTTTTAGAATAACACCATCCTCATTCGCAAAAATACAAATAGGAACCCCCCAAGAACGCTGACGAGAAAGAACCCAATCAGGACGATCCTCTATCATAGAAGCTAGGCGGTTTTGTCCAGAAGATGGCACAAAACGCGTTTTTGAAACAGCTTCCAAAGCCCGACTACGTAAAGTTGAACCATCCCCAAAATCTTTATCCATTGAAATAAACCATTGTGGTGTATTGCGAAAAATAACGGGTTTTTTTGAACGCCAACTATGGGGATAGGAATGCTTTAAACGCCCCCGTGCAAACAATCGATCTGCTTTAATTAAAGCGTTAATGACCTCTTTATTGGCGTCACCCATTTTTCCATTATCATCAATAACACGTGCAGGTCCTCCTTCACGATCTGGTCCTAAACCTGGAACATCTTTCGTATAGAACCCTGCATCATCAACAGGAAACGGTATAGATGAATCAATCCCCGCTTGCTCCAGTAAGGACTTATAATCATTCCAAATTTCAAAGTCCTCACGCCCATGGCTTGGTGCTGTATGGACAAAACCTGTACCAGCACTCTCTGTTACGTGCGAACCATCAAGCAATGGAATTTTATAATTATACCCTCCAGCTAAACCTTTGAGTGGATGAGAAAGAACAAAAGCTTTCAACTCTTCAGAAGAAATAACACGCAAACGCTTCAAAACAAGTTTGGCTTTTTCTCCACAACTCATCGCTAAAGCGTCTGCAAAAAGAAGCTTTTCTCCCACTTGAGGACCAAAATCATTTTCAGCACTTTCAACTTCGTAAATACTATAAGAAATTTGCGAAGAATAACTCACTGCACGATTGCTTGGAATTGTCCACGGTGTTGTTGTCCAAATGACGACATGAGCACCATATAAATCATCAGAATTTGCTTCAAAAACAGGAAACTTAACCCAAAGCACCTCTGATTCATGATCATGATATTCAATCTCAGCCTCTGCCAAGGCCGTACGCTCCACAACAGACCACATCACTGGCTTGGAACCACGATAAATCTGATCTGACATAGCAAATTTTATCAATTCACTGGCAATGCGCGCTTCTGCATGAAAAGCCATTGTAGTATAAGGCGCGTTAAAATCTCCCACAACACCAAGGCGTTTAAATTCTTCACTTTGAACGGTTACCCAATGCTGTGCAAATTCACGGCATTCTTGACGAAACTCGTTAAGAGGTACCTCATCCTTATTTTTTCCTTGTGCTCGATATTTTTCTTCAATTTTCCATTCAATTGGAAGCCCATGGCAATCCCAACCAGGAACATAATTTGCATTAAAACCGCGCATTTGGAATGAACGGACAACCACATCCTTTAGAACTTTATTTAAAGCATGCCCGATATGAATATGACCATTTGCATAAGGTGGACCATCATGAAGAATATAAAATGGACGATCTTTTGCTTGTTGGCGCAATTGCGCATAAAGCCCCATATTTTCCCAACGCGCCATCAATTCAAGCTCTTTTTGCGGAAGCCCTGCACGCATAGGAAAATTTGTCTGTGGGAGATAAAGAGTTTTTGAATAATCTATTGTTTCATTTTTCACAGCCATTGTGAAATATCCCTGTCCACTTTTACGATTTCATTTTTGCATAACTTCCCTGAACCCTGCAACTCTGGTTTTTATCTATAGGGAAAGCCGAGCTTATCATTCGTATTAAGCAGCGATCAGGAAAATATATCATCACACTCTATGGGCTTTATCATGAAATTCACAAGAAAAGAAACCAAAAAGTGATCTTTTAAAAAATAAAGGCTCCACTGACAGTGGAGCCTCTTAGAAATTTACTCTTTAAAAAATTAGAATTTATAAGCTACACCAACACGGAAATCATTGGTTTTGTAGTTAACTTCAAGTTTTTCCTTTGCAAATTTCTTTTTACCAAAATCAGAGTAACGATATTCTGCACGTACAATCACATTATCCAGAAGCGAGAAATCAACGCCACCACCAAGTGTGTAACCAATCATGGTTTTTGTTTCATCAGCTAAGTTCTTAGAAGAAACGACTCTTCCATCCTCATCCTTAACGGATATTGATACAGTGTCTTGGAATTGCCCATAAGCAATACCACCAGCAAGGTAAGGCATAAAGCGATCAGCAGCAAAACCAATACGTACCCGTGTAGCACCACCCCAATTTTGTTTGAAAGTATGACTTAACGTTTCAACTTCATACTCTTGATCAAGACCAAGTTCAGAAGCCATCTTTTTTATTTGTTCTATACCATACACACTGGAATCGTTCTTATCCACCACTTGTGTACTTTGTGCACCGTGTCCAGCCATATTCTGTCCACCATGAGAACTAGAAGCATGTGGATTAGCACCATGCGCATGAGCGCCAGAGCCATGCCCACCTGCATGAGATGCACCACGCGAATTAGCATTTCCGCTACCATGGGAAGAACTATGATAACCTCCCCGTTGGGCTCCGCTTGTTCCATTAGAAGCGTTTGTCTCTGAACCAGAGGATGATCCTGATCTCGCGAGGACAAGTGATGAACTCGGTACTGTTCTTTCTACTGCTGATGGTTGTGATGCAGGTTGTACCGATGTGGGTGCTTTTGCTGCTGGCTGTACTGCTGGTGTGGACACATTAGGTTTTACTGGTGCAGGCACTACTGATACAGTAGCTGATCGCGATGCTGACCGCACTGATGTTCCTGCTCCTGTTGTAAGGGGTGTCGATTTAGGTGCAGCTGGTTGTGATCCACCTACCGATGCCCCTCCTGTATCTGCTCTTCCCAATGAGGACGATGCCGATTGCACTGATCGGGAGGAGGCTGATTGTGCTACTGGCGATGCAGATGGCGTTTTTAAAACTTCTAGTTTTTTTACCTCCGCCACCACTGTTTTTCCTGCTGTTGCACTAACATCGCTAGACTTTCCAGTTGTTGCTGATTGACTTGATTGTGCTGCTCCTGCTCGTGACGGTTGAACTGCAGTTACTGGTTGAGTTGCAGTTACTGGTTGAGCTGCAGTTACTGGTTGAGCTGGTGCTTGACCGGATCGCGTTCCAGCAGATTTTTCTGAAGCGGATACTGCTGTTAGGGTCCCTCCTGTTGTAGCCCCTGCACCTGCAGATGTTCCTGCACCTGCGGATATTCCTGCGCTTGCAAGTGCTCCTGAGGCGCCTTTTTGTGTTTGTGTTCCTGTTGATATCACTGCTTGTGGGGTTGGAGATGTTTGTGGTTTTGCGGATCTGCGGGATCTTACGACTGCATTTTCTACTGTAGTGTTATCAGCTGCACCTATGGTAATGGTCTTTGTGTGTTTTTTTCCAGATATCATTAAATCCGTATCGATGCCAAAAATAAAGTTGTCACCGAGATCAATATTAGAACCTGCATAAAAACCACCTGCAAAACCTGAAAGTTTAGGAGAGAACTCTTTATCCAGTGGTAAACTCTTTTCTTGACCAACAAGAGCCATATCAGCTTTGCTCGAAAAACCACCCGCTTGGACACCTAAATAAAGACCTGCCCATGAAAAAGTAGGCGCGATAATGGTAGAAGAAGTCGATGATGCTGGCTGATGAGGAATTATAACATCAGCAGCTAGTGCTGTAGACGCTGAAATTAAAGAAAAAATAGACGCTGTTATTAAACGTTTTGTATTCATAAAATCTCTCCAAATATCCAAAATGAAATGTATATAGAGCATCTTTTTTGAAAGATCTGTAGCAAAAATGACACACTCACAAAAAAATAAAGAATTTTTGAAAATAAGGCTTCTTAAACTTTTAATTTTGCATTCAATGAGAATTTGTAAACTAAATCACACTAAACTATGTGTATTAAAGTTGGATTCATTTTCATTAAAGTTTCGCATAACTGTTAATGATAATATTCTTTATAAATTTCTTTTTATCAAAATCTAAATAACAATATTCTGCATACAATAAACTATTATCTGTTATTGCAAAATCAATGCCAGCGCAAACAGTGAAATCAAATATTGCCTTTTTTAAAACCAAGCGCCATCAAAGTTTCATCTATTTACCAGCATGATTTACTTTTAGTACTTTAGCAATAGTGTTTTGTATCTAAAATTCAGAAAAACAAAGGACTTATTCAAACACTCGCAAAAAAAACTTTTAGATTCTTTGCATAAACATCTTCATCCTGCTACAACAAGATATTGATTTATAAGGATAACTTATTGTTTTCATATTGAATGAAAAAACTAATACTGTAGGATTCTCTCATTTTAAATCTGTTTATGTTGAATCAATCAAAACCACTATTTGCACATAACAAGTGGGATGAGTGTGTGGATCAAATTTGTATAAGAAAGGATTAAAAATGGCTCTTATGAACCGTCTTAATGCAAGGGCTGTCGCAACACCCACGAGCTGGCAAATATAATGATGGTGCCGGCTTGTTACTTCATAAGCGTAAAGATGGAGGTGCTCAATGGATTTACCGTTGTACCATTCACGGATTGTTTGTGAGACTAAAGCCAGAGAAGGCACTAGAAACAAAACACGTTTGCCTTTCCCAGCTATTGTTTCTGCTATCTTAAGGCTTGTGAAAGTCTTGCCCGTCCCACATGCCATAATCAGCTTGCCACGGTCTGCTTCTTTTAACCCTTCACAGACTTTCTTGATGGCTTCTTCTTGATGGGGACGAGGCTCTTTTGTTGACTTAAGAAGAACTTCTTTTTTGGTTGCATAGATTTGCCAATCTATCCGACTGTTTTCCATATGACGAAGGTCAATGCGATAAACGGGTATCGCTTGTCCTTTAATCATGGCATTCACATTGTCACTTAATTCCACTTCCGTGCTGTCAACGAGAAGACGATATTTAAAGATGTCTTTCCCAGATGCTGCGATAAAGCTATCAATATCCTTTTTACTAATCTGATGATCTGCTTTTAACACTTACATTGAACAGCCACATAGCCTTCTTGATGACGAAGCTTAGCCACCAAATCAATGCCGATATCATTTTTATTCCAACCTTCACGCTCGTTAGCCCATTCATAATAGGTTTCAACCGTTTCATAGCGTCCATAATGAAGAGGGTCTTTCATCAAATAAGCTATGACAAGATTTTCGAACAGTGTTCCTAATTCACGGGGTGATTTTGCTTGTTGACGATAATATTCTAACAAAGAGCGTAAAGTGACATGTTCATTATTAGACTTAATAGATTGAAGCATAAATAATAGACTTCATGGCAATATATTCTATTGATTAATTCTCTTCAAAGTAATCAAAATAGAGTTTATTAAATTGATTCAAACCAAATATCGAGTGCAAAATGAATTAAAGTCATTCCAAAGCGGATAATTTTTTCAAAAAGTTTTTTTAAAGGTACTTATCCATAGCCTATGAGAGAGATCAGATCAGCAAAATAGTGAAATTTGCTGTTCGTTTCACGTGTTAATCAAGACACATTCGATATGTGTTTTAAAACATCAGAATTAGTATTTTGATAGGTTTTAAGAGGCATTAAAATAATCTATTTTGTCAGTTCAATTTACTGACACATCACTGACAAATATATATTATTGATTGAATTTATGGGTTGTGTCTTAATAAGGGCTGTATCATTAAAATACTAACATATTGAAATATAATGTTTTTAATTTTTTCTCATTTTAAAAAAATAATATAGGAGCTAGAATGAACTGACAAGACTGACAAAACTCTTCTGATAAGGTCACTCAGATCATTTTTGGGGAGAAAAGTTCCTTGATGAGAATGCCGTAAAAAGAGTTTTGCGTGGTTGTCTTAAAGACTTCAAAAGAGGTTTTTTATTGTTTTATGCTGTTGTTTTTAACCAAAGGATGCCATTCATACCGTCTATCAGGGCGCCGACCTAATTCATTCCCCTCTATAGGAAATTCACGAATATAGTTACAACGACATAAAAGCTCTAAAGCTTGCTTAACGGTTTGATTATCTTTTTAAGAACTCCAACATCGTCTATAGATATCTCTTGCCGTAAAAACATCGGGTAAAAGATCACAGCGCTCTACAATCAATTTTGCACGCTCTGCTGTTACCTTATCCCCCGCCGCATAAAGTCTTTTGACATGGCTTAACAGATATTTTTCCCAACGCAAGGCTGTTGTAATGGCATAGAGTTCAATTTCAAAACGACCACTATCAAGAAGTTCAAAAATCAACGCAAGGCTTGCTATGGTCTTTGGCATTTTTAAAAGATGCGATTGTAAGCTTTCAGAAAGGTTATTCTCTTTAGCTTTTTTAAAAATCTTTTGCATCCACTCACGAAAGATCTCTTGAGCATCAGCAGAAAAACGCATGACAAGCGGGTGTTCAAGAGAACCAAGGGGTTTATATCATAATGAAAACGTATTATGCTAAGAGGAGATGCCAAATTCTCAAAGGAGAAGTGCAATGCACCTTTACGAGTTTTTTGGACTTCATGATTTTTTGTACAACATTATGCCCCCCAAGATTATGTGCCCTTAAGCAGCTACAGTCGTTGATACAATATCCTCAGCAAGCATTTGTTCATCTTGCACATATATTTTTAGTATTTTTAATAAAATTTTTTGGAAGATTTCTTGGTACGGCACGCGATACATCAGTGCTAACGTTCTCTTAAAAAACACACAGATAATTAATCAGCTTCAAAAAACAACCTTACCAATGAAGTACTAGCTAGAGGGTTGCATGCACAACGCAATAATGGCGCACTGATTCCCACAAGCGTGCTTCACATATTGTACGCATAGCCTGTACAGAGTCTACCGCTCCTAAATACTCAGACGTAATGCTACTGGATCGTACAGTGACCGCAGTTGCACCCTTAAACACCGGTTCCTACCATATCATAATGCTTGACAAAAGCATCATGCCATCATAGCAACGGCTTTGCGTAGGGGTTCCACAACATAGTTCTAAAAATTGTTGACGCATTGCCAAGCTAACAGTTTTCTTGCCCACCTATGCCAATGAGACCATCACTATCCTCTTTTTGAATCGTAAAACAAAATGATTTCCCATGAGCGATAAACCATCTGCTCAAAGTCCAGCTAGCTCAAACTCATAGCATTCTAAACCTTTAGGCTCGCTCTTCCCCCAAGGGGGCATAGTCAGATATATCACTTCCCTCACCTATTCACGCGCTGGGATAAAAAAATCTGAAACTACGAGGCAACGCTGCATTTGTATGCAGCGTTTTTGTTAGGAATAAGCTTCTATTGAGATAGTTCTAATGGGAAGCACCCACAGCTAATGGTATAGGGATTAATTTGGATTCTTTCGAAATGCTATATATAAATTTAATGTGCCGCCCCACAACACACCACCAGTAAACCCACTTAAAAGACCAAAAAGAAGGTTAAAATCAAATGCATATTTCAAATCAGGTACAACCTTGAGAAAAACAATCAATGTGAATTTGATGACAAAAGCGATAAGAATAAATGTCAGCGTCAACGGCGTACCAGGCAGAATAATGAAATCCGTTCCCTCTTTGATTTTTAAACGCGCAGTAGCACGCCAGAGCAACCAGCCAACGCCAAAGCCGATCATCAGCCCTGCCAACATTGCGATTGCTCCCCAGCGTGGGAAGGCCAGCTGGTTAATCACATCGCTTGCGCCCAAAAAAAGAAAGACTAACGGCAAGAGAAAAAGGCGGTAAACCTTCGTTTCCCTATCTTTCAATGCGATTATTCCCCTCGCAATGAGAAAAATAAGCAAAATCCAAGCCCATAAAGGGGTTCCGGTCAGAATGTTAAACAATGACATATTATGCTCCATGATGTTTGATGCGATAAAAATATTGCATGATGTTAGGAAGATATTTAGAAAAAAGAATACCAGTACAAATTAAACCCATAGTGATTAACCAAATCTGGGGGGTCCATGTAAAAAAAGCCACTAGAAGACCATTGGCAAAAAAGATGATTACCCAAATCCATGTAATATATTTATTGATGAGATAAAATAGGATATGTTTGCGTTTTTCTTCAGAAACACCAGCACTGGCGTAAAAAATGGTAAAGGGTTTCTTTACCAGCAAGCTAATCAATGAAACCAGAGCAAGTGACAGATAGCAAAAAACTGTGGGGTAGTTCAGTAAAAGTGTAGACCATCCAGCGAAATAATTAACAAACAGGACAATAACTGTCAGAATGTTAGTAATCATCACGGGTTCTCCCTGCCGGACAATTTTAATATTCACAGCAATAATGAACAATAAAATCACAGTTAAGATGAGAGAGCGTTCGACCAGAGTTAAAAAGTTTCCATTGATAACCCAGGAGTAAATACTCCACGGAATAAAAGAGATTATTATGTTAAACATGGCGCATCCTCCTTTTTATATTTGATAGAAAACTTACCGCAAGTGCTTCGTTTTTTAGTTTCCGTATGAATATAAAAAACGCCACCCGGTTCATACTCTGTATCCTGTTTAATGGTCAACTGATAGGTATCTCCCGGATAAACTGCTTCAATGAACTTTACTTTTTTCAGCGCAACAGATGCGATATTTTTCGTCCTACCCTGCATGGCTAAAGCCAGAACCATCTCAATCAATAGTGAACCAGGACATACGGCGCGGGAGGGGAAATGTTCCTCAAAAAGCGGGTGATGCGCATTAAAGGAAAAAGTACAAGAATCTCCGGTTACGGAGGAAATCTTACATAAATCGCCTAGTAATGGAAGAGCGACTTTCTGAGAACACGAGCCAAGGAAGCAGACCTTACTGACCATGATGATTGCCTGCGCAATAACGGCCTTTCCATTGTCATATGTGCTAGCCTTACAGTGAATACGATAGGCCTCATTAATGCGTTCAATATGTCCTTCAACGCATAACCGATCGCTATCAAAATGGGTGGTAGAGAAAAACTGTTCAACCATAACAGGGAGATAGCGATAAGTGAGATCCGAGTTTTTAGCCACCATGGTGGCGAATCGAACTGAAAACTGATGCAAGGCTTCGAGTAACAAGCCCTGTTTCAAATAGTTATGGGCTAACTCCCAGTGAGAAATATCGATTTGCCCGCAAGCACGCATCGGTGCGGTTAAGGTAATACTCTGACATATACCCAAGAAATTTGGCTCGGTGTGATGCTTTATAGCCATAATTGGGAGACCTTTTTATATTTTTCTCTTAAATCCTTTGATGATAAACTGAAGGAATGAGTGCTAAACCGCGCTTGATAGTGCGCGAGAAGTATAGGCATACGACAAACGAAAAAAGCCAACAATCCCAGCTCAGGAGAAGCCCGATGTTTGCTCATGATGCTTGCAATTAGAAAATCGACATTGGGTTGCAGTCCTGTATTGTCCGAAATAGATCGCACAAGCGAACTGAAGGGGCACATAGGCACCTGAAAGCGTGAAAAAAAGAAATAAACACGGACATCCCATTGCATAATCGGGTGACCAAACCTTGGCCAGGGTTTGTCTTTGCAATAATGCGTTACCGCCGCCTCAAGATTCCCGGCTTCAATCTCATTGAGGACACTAGAAAGTCGCATGATAGCATATTTGCAGGCTCTCATATGCACGGAGCCAATGGCACAAAACCCACCGATTAGTGCAGAAATGACGTCGCTCTTGGTACTGATAATAAATCTTACCATGGTGGTTGTGGGTGTCACAGTACCAAACCCGCCCAGCAGTAGAGACATGCACCCGCAAAGCACATTAATATCCCAGTCGGAAGAAGCTTCCTTGCTAGTTAATACTAACCAAAAAGCAAGCTCCAAGGTATTGCAATTTTCGATCGCCGGCAAATCGGAAAACTGTTGGGAAGAGCACGCCAATGCAATAATCCACGGCATCAGCAAGATAATTTTAAGACAACCACCGTCGCTTACGGGAGCCATGACCTTACCCTGAGCCGCCGAAACCTCAACTTGCGATAATAACATCATAAATCGCTGCGTTAAACTCAAAGATGGCAATACATTGATCAGTTGATGCATCGCCTGCAGTTTGGCTGTAGGGTTCGTCTTTTGCAGTTCGGCGTTAGCATTCTGAATCAGCCGATCCATCTGTTCTTCATTAAGAAGGTTGCCGGTCAGTACAAACCATGCGTTCTGCAAATAGCGGTTTTCATCGGCAATATCAATCAAATTACATCCACGAATAAACAATGCGTTATTATCTAAACCATAATTATCAATAACATCATCTGACATGATTTACTCCTGCTGCTCCGGTGACACGCTATAAAACCTGATGTTGACATTTATCGTATGCGAATTCCCTGATACAATTTCATTACACAAATTATCAAGTTGCATTACAGGACTCCCTTGCGTCATAAACTAGCAGGCATTTCCCTCTGGGTGAGAAAAGCAAAGTGCTATATTCGACGAGGGTGAGATTAATACGCCCGCGCTTTTTCATATAGGCTTCATAAATATCCGGCAAATGATAGATTTCCTCAGTTAGTTCGGACAAATCAAGGTTGTGAAATACTTCGCAGCAGATTTTAATATCCATAATCTCTTGTCTATCCGCGGATAAAGACAATACAATTTGAACAATCACATCGGGCAACCTTCGATTAATAATT
This sequence comes from Bartonella sp. CL436QHHD, assembly GCF_042195105.1. Lineage (NCBI taxonomy): Bacteria > Pseudomonadati > Pseudomonadota > Alphaproteobacteria > Hyphomicrobiales > Bartonellaceae > Bartonella > Bartonella sp. CL436QHHD. Next base: position 58,308 of record NZ_JBHINR010000044.1, read on the forward strand.
TTGAATATTTTTTCATGGCTAATCAAATTTCCCATGAAATTAAAATCAACAGCATTGCGTTTAATACCTTCAAAATAGAGATCACCATTTTCAACGGATAATGTGCCCATATCGCCCACGGAGTATCTGATAAGTTTGCGCGAGGCATCGGGATCCAGCGATGTCACTAGCAGTCCTCTCTTATCTTCATATTCAAAGAAGAAATCATCGCTGAAGAGCAGGTACCGATTAAGCCGCCCTTCGGCGGACATACCAATGAAACCGCACTCCGACAAACCATATAAACCAATTATCCGCAGATCGGCGCCCAGCATCTCGCGCAGATAGTTTTCATGCACGCTCAGCATCGATTCACCAGTAAAGACCACTTTTTTAATTGCCAGTGGAACCCCAAGGCTGAGCATGGCTTCAACGAACTGAACGATGGTGCTGGGCACACCAAACAGTACCGAGAGCCGTATTTCAGCCAGAAACTCGAAATGACTCTTCAGCAGCAGAGCAATATCGCCAACCGGCACAACATGTGCACGGCAATTTTTTAAAATTTCACACGCCAAGTAGTGTAAAGATGAAAACAGATTAATCGTAAACAGGTTGCCAACAACATCCCCTGGGGAAAAAACCTGCCGCGCGCGCAGGTTACGAATTAAATTGCGCTCTGATGAGCTGATCCCTTCCTTACAGAATTTTAAACGAACGTTGGCCATTTTCATCGCCCCAGTGATGCCACTTGTAGCACTAATCAGCATCGGTAAGTGTTCACCCGCAGAGTCCACTTGAGTCAAAGAACCACTATCACCAGTGGTCGAATAAACGCGTGTACTTATCCTAACCAAATCGCGGAAAGCAATGTAATCGAGTGCATGGCAGCCAGTTATTGCCGTTATACGTGGTTGCATTTTTGCATACATTTCAGCACAGAAATAATCCATGATAACTCAGACCTTTTTAATGAAAATTTCACAGCCCAGAGCTGCTAGACCTTCTCCACGTCTCACTGTCCAGCTCATCTCACTAAGATCGCAGCCATATAAAAAATCGGTGATACCGGCTAATGTAAATTTTTCTTCTGTGGACATAGCTGCCACACCGCATTCACGACGTGATTGGCTAAAAACACCCAGTGCTGTTTCTTCTGCATCAGCTAGGGGTTCATGGATGATAATACGACCGCCGCGATCTAAAACACGGCACAACTCCTGTAATCCTTTTTTAGGTTCAGCCCAGTGATGAATTACGGAACGGGCATAAATCATTGAAAAGGAGTTACCGGGAAACGGTAAATTGCTGACGCTGGCTTCAATGATGTTGAATGCATGCTGGTATTTTAACTCGGTACATTTTTTAACACAGAGTTGAATTGGTCAATCAAAACAAGTTTACCTTCCAGAAGCTTCTGAAAAATCGCTATCCCTATTTCCACTTCCCAGTCTTTAGCTTGTGGGAAGTATGTAAAATAAAGGGGACCATAATCATTGTCAGCAAACTGGACAGCATAACACGCAGCATCATCGGATGTGTTAAAAATGCCATTTTAGAACATACGCCTGTTGCCATCAGAACCAACTTGTAAATGCTGGCTGCTCATCTTCAGCTTTTAAAAAGTGATACAGAGTAATATATTCTCCATCACTGTCTTTATATAGGTTCTCCATTTTCATCAGTTAAATAGAGGACATTGCCATTTTCATCATGCTCAACCTCACCTACTGGATGCTCTTTGACATTTGTCATTTCGCGCACTTTGTCCCAGTATCCAAGACCTTCATCCGATAAATCATTGATCATGTCTAAGCGATTATGAACGATGCCCTCAAGCAATATGGCATCTATCGGTGCGACAGCCCTGGTGGACTGCTGCGGTGTTGTGGTTGAGAGAGAGAGCCAATGATTTGTCCAGCATCTTGCCCCATCGCCCTCTGTCCAGTTGTATCAGTGAGGATGATGGTGCACCGCTGATAGCGGATTTGTATATCCTTCCGCTCCATCACGGGCTTTGCCGTGACTTAAAGCATTTTTGGCAATGTTTTTTATCGTGTCATTCCCAGAAATGCTAAACCCTTGGCTGCTAGCTTGAGCATGTGCACTGTTGGTTATATCACTGGTGCTTATGCTTCCTGTGATCAAGTTGTTTTTGTCTGCCGGTGCGCTGATGACAATGATACCTCCCGTTAGGGTCGTTTTGTCTTTAACAATGATATTAAAGCCGCCATCACCGGTTTTGATGCCTGATTGCTCCACAACACTATGATAATCGCTAGAGGATTTATCCTTTTGGAAAGAGGCGCTCATGGAGCCCCCACCCATTTACTAAGGAAATTAAATGTGTGTAACATCAAAAATATCATCATACAGCCTGCTAAAGATGAGAGCTTTATTTTTTTACCATTGGCTATGAAAGAAAATCCTCTGAGGACTATCTCAATCAACTGATCAAAAATAATATTAAACTTTTGTGTGATGTTCGTAAAAATTCAATAAGTAGAAACCTCGGATTTTCGAAAAGACAATTAGAGAAAGCTGTAAGCAACATTGATATTGAATATATGCATATGCCTGAACTTGGAATTGCTTCTGAAAAACGAAGAAATTTGAAAACACAAAAAGATTATGACCGCCTTTTTGAAGATTATCAAAATACAACTCTCAAGAATAATTCTTGTGCAATAAACAAATTATATCAAATTTTTTTAAAAAAGCGCGTTGCAATCACCTGTTTTGAAGCCAATGTATACATGTGTCATAGAGGACAACTCGCATTAGCTCTCACTCAATTGTCTGATTGGAAATATGAAATTAAGCACATTTTAAAAAATAAACTTACAAACTTTTTACATATGGGGCATTTACAACCTCTAGCCCTCTCCCCATTCCTAACAACTTTTAAATAATGCATGATTCACGCTACAGGTGGATTGTACGCAAATCAAGGAAATAAACCATGGAAAATAAATATGAACTGACTGATGAAATAACTGAGGTTGATGGAAAAACTCTTCACCGAATTCGTGCTTTAAGGGATTTTGATGCTGTTAAAGCAGGTGATCTTGGCGGGCTTTATACAAAAAAAAGACAACCTAAGTCATGATGGTAATTGCTGGGTAGGTGATGATGCAAAAGTCTATGGTTATGCCAAGGTTTTTGGTGATGCTTATATCGATAACATTTCTGATATTTATGAAAACGCATGTGTTTTTGCCAATGCACAAGTTTCCGGTGCTACATTTATTAGTGGAAAAGCTAAAATTTATAGAAATGCTAAAATTTATGACAGTCCTTTGATTTCCATCAGAGCAAATATACACTGGCTATTAAATAAGTGCAAAATGGCATCTCCAAGAAAATAACCAGACTTACAAAAGGCTCTTTCAATTGGTTATTGCATCAGTATTTACAAAGCATGCAATGGCATAATCAATCAGAATCTACTCAAAAAGTTAAATATCGAATTCTGAATAATGTTTCTAAACATATTGCTGATCGTGCATATAAAAGTATAGAAAGACACCATATCCTTGACGCCGTAGACAGAAGGCGACATACTCTCGCAGCAGCAAAACATTTTTTGACCTCTTTAAACGGTCTCTTTAATTGGGCGGTTGATAATGCCCTTTTAAATAAAAATCCTGCCTTTAATATAAAAGCACCAAAATCTCTTAACAACGAGGAATTACTGCCTTGGCTAGAATAGGACATAGACAAATATTATCACCGTTGGTCACATGGTACACATGAACGCGTCTGGATTAACCTTCTTCTTTATACGGGCTTGTTTTACCAGAACTAGAGGCAACCCTTAAAATTGGTCCCATAGGTGATGAAACATTCTTTTGTGGTAAAGGTGGAAATAAGCTTATCCAAGAAAGTTTTGGCAACCTCTTTCGTGAAGCATGTAATGCGGCGGGTATTAAAAAATCAGCGCACGGATTGCAAAAATTAGCAGCAAAACATACTGCCAATGCTGGTGCTACGGTTTCACAAATGAAAGCGCTTTTTGGTTGGACCAAAGATAAAATGGCATCCCTTATACAAAGAGTGCAGACCGTAAAAACTTTCCCTTGAAGCAATCAAAAAGCTCCAAAAAAGTTAGCCTCACAAAGCACCGCTTAACAAACTAAATTGCTATCAAAATTATTAACGAAATCAAAGCGGCGTTTGAGATGTATCAGAAACCAGAGGAGAAATAGGTGGTTGTGCCTGTTGCATTGTTTGCCATAAATTATAGTTTGTTTGCATATCCAACCAAAATTTTGCTTTACTAAAACCAGCTAATTCTAATTTAACAGCAAGCTCGGTACTTATAGAAGCATGTCCGTTAATCACTCTTGATAAAGAAGCTCTTGTCATATGGACATGATCAGCTAATTTTTGTATTGTTATCCCCATTTCTTCTAAGAAAGCTACTTTCAGAACTTTACCCGGATGTGCGGGGTTGTGCATCATTTTTTTTCATTCCTTTCATCAATGGTAATCTTGATAATCAACAAGCTCCACATCTGTTCCTATAAAGCGAAAAGTAGCACGCCAATTTCCATTCACCCATATAGAACAGTACTCTATAAGTTCACCTTTAAGATGGTGCATTTTAAAGGCAGGCTCTCTCAACATTTCAAGCGTAGTAGTACTTGTTAAAGCCGTTAAGATAACGCGAATTTTTTTACATGATCTGGTCAAATAGCTTTTGTGGAGCCTGTTGTACAAAATAATTTTAAGCCCTTATGTTTAAAACTCACAATTGCCATTACCGCCCCTTGTCGTATATCATCGCTATACGGTTAATAACAAATAAGAGTTAAGCCCATGTTAGAAATATCTGATTCTATATCTGGAAAAAATAGATAGGAATAAGTGATAAAAAAGCTTCAAAAAGGTTAGGGATAGACACTCAAAAAACATAATAGAATCAATGATTATAAAACCCCTTACTCTTGTAATAAGTCACTGATTTTAATTACCTTTTTTACACTCTTTTAGTGGTGCAAAACTATAACGATGTAACCCTATAACTGGTCCATATTTATCAAGAGCTGTACGATGCGCTAGCGTTGCATAACCTACATGCTTCTCTAAACCATACCCTTTATAAACTTGTCCTGCACATTCCATCATCCGATCACGCGTTACTTTCGCAATAATAGATGCGGCTGCAATTGAAACTGAACGCTGATCGCCCTTAATCAACGCCATTGCAGGACAAGACAACTCAGAAGGAATATCACGCCCATCAACCAGGACATAGTGGGCTGGAATGGCTAATCCTATAATACAGCGACGCATTGCTTCTAAAGTTGCTTTTCTAATATTAGATTGATCAATTGTACGAGCACAAAGACTGGCGACTGAAACCGCTAATGCACTTTGCAAAATTTCATGATAAAGTCTATTTCGTTGGAAAAAAGAAAGTTTTTTTGAATCATTTAACCCATTAGGAATACGATCTCTATCCAAGATAACGGCTGCTGTTACCACAGGTCCAGCGAGAGGCCCCCGTCCTACTTCATCAACACCTGCTATATGAAAAAAACCCTGTTTTTGCAAATCCAATTCGCACGAAAAATTTGGTTGAAGCGGCAAATTAAACATCTTTGATAAATCACACATATAACAAACATACATCTATTTCTGTAGCCTGATCATTTTTTGCAAGCATTACAGTTTTAAATGGCTCTTCAAATATTCTGCGAACTCTTACACAAAAGATAAAAAACACATTTCTTTGGTTCCCCTCTTTCATTATGTATAATAAAATCATGATGAAATAAAAGCTTTTATATTTATTTATCAAATATTTCCTAAAGTCATGATAGGTTTTACAAACCAATTTGGGTGCATTGATTTGATAAAAAGAGCTGCTTGTTGCGCCGTTTGTTTATTTTTAAAAATGCCAAAGCAAGTTGCTCCCGTTCCAGACATACGGGAAAAAAGAGCCCCACATTCATCTAATATAGATAATACTTCAGCTAACTGAGGTGCTATTTTTAATGCAGGAGAAAAAAGATCATTACGCGTTTCTTGTAAAGCTTTAACCAATGAATCAACACTTTTTAAAGCGTCTGTATTAATTTTTAAAGAAGGATTATGACGCTTCTCTAACGCTTTAAAAACAGTTGGTGTTGAAATCTCTTGTCCATGATTAACCAATACTATTGCAAGAGAACAGGCTCCTTTTATTTGTATCATCTCTTGACCAATTCCTTTGACCAAAAGCGGCTGCTGATATTCTAATGCACAAAGGCACATGGGAACATCAGCACCAAGAACTAAGCTCTTTTTTGCTAATTCTTCGTAAGGGCAATCAAGATTCCACTGTTGACGCAACATGCTGATAACCCCAGCTGCATCACCTGAGCCGCCACCAATGCCTGAAGCAACAGGTAATGTTTTTACAAGCCGAAAAAAAGCAGGTTGAGCACATTCCGGAAAAGTCTTATGCATAAAGTCCCGTGCGCGAATAACCAAATTGTCTAAATGAGAAACAAGTCCTTTTGCAAACGGCCCCGTCAAAACAAACTGATTATTTTCACAAGGTGCATAGTGTAGACAATCACCGCTAAGACTAAAATAAACCAAACTTTCTATTAAATGATACCCATCAGCACGTTGCCCCACAACATGTAGAGCTAAATTCAATTTAATAGGTGTAAATAAATAGGAATGTCTTTGGAACGAAGCTTGTACATTTGGCATCATATGACGTAATATTAACCTGTATAGGGTTCTTTTACAAATTCCCCCCTTTTATCCACACTTTTAGCACTAGCCCTATAAACAGCTTGGAATATTCTTAATCGTTTTCTAAAAAACAATAAATATAAAGAGTTCTCATACAAAACAAACGACATGTTCTCATTCGTATCATTTCAAGCCTTTTTTCTTCTAGCATCTGTTTTTAGATAAAAATCTCTCTGGCTTGAATGATCCTTTCCATCACAAACCATAACGCTGCCAAAGTGCTCGCTCTTCTGCTGCCATCAATGCACTATCAATGACTGTATAAACCGTATGTGCCGTCACTCCTGAAGGCGTTTTAGGTCCTAAAAAACTTTTTGGAGGCGTAATAAGTCGAAGTTTTGTATCATTACCAAAGCGCTCTTTAATAACAGAACGTACATCATTCAATCCATCAACAAGACCAAGCTCAACGCTTTGTTTTCCACTCCAAAACATTCCTGTAAAGAGATTCGAATCATCTGATAATTTTTCAGCACGCCGTTCTTTAACCAAATCGATAAAAGTTTGATGCACTTCAAGTTGGAGAGATTTCAAATGCTCAATATCCGCCTTTTTTTCTGGCTGAAATGGATCTAATGTAACTTTGTTCTTTCCTGCTGTGTAGACACGCCGTTCGATACCAATTTTTTTCAAAAGTTCCGGAAAACCAAAGGAAGCTGAAACCACTCCAATGGAACCAACAATTGAAGAAGGATCTGCAAAAATTTCATCCCCCGCACAAGCAATCATATAACCACCGGATGCTGCAATATCTTCAATAAACACAAGAACCTTTTTATTTTTTTCTTCTGCCAAATCACGAATACGCTTGAAGATAAAACGCGACTGTACAGGTGAACCACCAGGAGAATTAATAATAAGTGCAACAGCCGGTGACTTTTTGTGTCCGAAAGCCTTCTCTAAAAGATTTGCACACCTACTGAGGGAAAGAGTACGAGATATAGACGCTGATGAATCCATAATTGCTCCTTGAAGGCGCACCACAGGAATTTCAAGTTTATCGGAAGAAAAACGGCGTGGAATAAAACTTTTAATAAAATCCATCAAAACAAAATCTCCTTATAAATTAAGAACAATTAAATAGGAAAGGACAACAAAAAGGAAGAACGCGATAATATCCAAAAGCGCCAATCAATCCCCACATTACAAGCAGAAATATAACTTCACCCAAAGTCAAACCTCCCTAATAACAAAGTTTGGACTCTAAATAATAAACTAAAAAACACAAGATACTATTAGAAAAGTTCCCACAAGCTTATATATCCATTATTAATTGCATCAACCCGTGATGAAAAAGTATGGTCATTACCTTCATGTATAATCAATGCCGGCAAAACAGATAAAGCTGCTCTGCTTCCTCGTTTTGCGTAAAATAAAAGACGAATTGCTGCTGTTTTCGCACGTGCATGCACAGGAATTATACAAATACCACCAAAACGTCCTTCTAAAGCACGCAAGATATCTTTCAGCGATTGTGGACGCGCAATGAGCCCTAAGTATCCACCTGGCTTAACAATGGCTGCTGCACTCCGCAACCAGTTATCAAACATCGCTTCAGACATAACATGTGCTTCAGATTTTTGTTTATCAGGTGTCTTACGATCGGTGGGATTATTAAAAGGTGGATTCATAATCGCAAAATCAAAGCTATTATCTATCAAACCTGCTCTTATACGGGCATTCCCTTTGAAGGTAACATCTGCTTCTAGCAAACAAATTCGGCTAGCAAATTGTTTATTTTGTTTTAGCATAAGCGTTTTTTGAGCGTAAGATACCATAAAAGCTGAACGTTCAACTAAGGTAACATGAACTTTCAGACAACGCGAAGCAACAGCCAACCCTGCAGCTCCAGCACCTGCCCCTAAATCAACAACCTTGCCCTTTAAATCACTTGGAACCAAACTAGCTAATAACATCGCATCCATTCCAGAACGATGACCATATTTATGGGGTTGAACCAAATAAAATTTTCCGCGGTGAAAACTGTCAATTGTTTCACCAATTTGATTCGCTGCTTTATTCATTTAAAAGCCTAATGTTCATCTTTATAAACTGCATTTTTGCCATTCAGCTGCTATTTTAAATTTTTTATTATTTCATAACAATAAGATTACACTCGCTAAAGAACATTTCTTGCCAATAACATTCCAAGCTAACACTTTTAAACGACATCAAAAGCTTGAGTCAAAACCAAACCCCCTTTATGCTAATGAATAAAGTAATTTTTATATATGTCCATTGCAATACTCTAGGAGTAAACACATTGAGTGCAGCTATCAAACTAAAACAAATAAGAAATAATCAAATTTCTCTTCAATCTCTTGTCAATCTTACTCAAAAAGATATGGATTGCGTAAATCAATTTATTCTCTCTATGGCAAAATCAGAGGTTGAGATGATCCCTGAAATTTCTAACCATCTTATTTCATCAGGTGGAAAGCGATTACGCCCAATGATTACGCTCGCTTCTGCTCATATGTTCGGTTATCAAAGTAACGGGCATATAAAACTCGCGACAGCTGTTGAATTTATGCACACAGCAACATTACTACACGATGATGTGATTGACGAAAGTAATTTACGACGTGGAAAATCTACAGCACGGATGATTTGGGGGAATCAAGCAAGTGTACTTGTTGGTGATTTCCTATTGGGCCAGGCCTTTAAAATGATGGTCGATGTCGGTTCCATAGAAGCGCTCTCTGTCCTAGCCAACGCTGCTGCAATTATTGCTGAAGGAGAAGTTATGCAACTTTCTGCCGCAAAAAATATAAAAACCAGCCCTTCAGAATATCTCAAAATCATCAATGCAAAAACAGCAGCACTTTTTTCAGCAGCCGCTGAAGTAGGACCCATTATTGCTGGCTATGGAAATAACGAGCGTTCTTCATTACGTGAATATGGAACATCCTTAGGTTTAGCTTTCCAATTAATTGATGATGCACTTGACTATAGCGGTAGTGCTCAAAACTTAGGAAAAAATATAGGGGATGATTTTAGAGAAGGAAAAATCACAATGCCTGTTATTCTCGCATATGAGCGTGGGAATATGGTAGAAAAAGATTTCTGGAAAAAAGCGCTTGAAGATGGCAATAATAATGATGAATCCTTTGCACACGCGCAACACTTAATGGAAAAGTATGATAGTATCACAGATACAATAGAACAAGCACGCATCTATGGAAAATATGCAATTGATGCTCTTGTTCCCATGAATGAAAATCTTGCTTACAATGCTCTCGTTGAGACTGTTGAATTTTGTATTTCACGCGTAAACTGAATTCTTTGCAAGAATCGCAGTATTTCTCAACAAAGTAATGAGATATGATCTATAAACAACACCATCAATTGATTATCTTGAAAAGGATTAGCTCCATGTGCTCTGCAACGGTATCTCGACTTTTTGCCCTTTTTATCGTGGGTATCATGCTGATGCCATCCCCCACCTACAGTAAAATAAGTGCAGCAACTCATACAAGCTCATTTACAGGTGCTTATTTAGCTGGAAGGGTTGCAAATCATGAAAATAAAACAGAACTTGCTATCAATTATTTTAAACAAGCACTGGTTTATCAACCTGATAACATTGAAACACAAAAAGAGCTCCTTGAAGCTATGCTCTCGGTCGGAAACTTTAAAGAAGCTGTCCAACAAGCCCAAAAACTCAAAGAGAACGATGTTATAACTCCCTTTGTTTCCTTAACTTTGTCAGTAGAAAGTCTCATCAAAAAAGACTATAAGAATGCCAAGACTCTTCTCCAATTAAAAGAACTTCCTACGTCCAATAATCCAATACCTGAACTCATCGGCGCTTGGATTACATTTGGATCTGGACAAAAATCTCAAGCAATCGCTGATCTTAAGAAACTCAAAGGTCCTGTCTGGTATGACCTTTTTATATCTTATCATCTAGCACTTATGAGCGACCTTGCAGAACGGCCAAAGGATGCAAAAAAATATTTCATTAAAGCACTGAGTAACAAACAGGGAACTCTTATCGCTCCTAATACTTATGAGCGTATTATCATAGCCTATGCCTCATTCCAATTGCGCCATAGTATGCGCAACCAAGCTCTTCAAACAATCCAGCATGGCGAACAAATGTTGTCAGGTCGCGAAGTCCTTAAAAACTTTCGAGAAAAAATTGAAAAAAATGCTTTCTTAGAGAGAGTTATTAAAACACCTCAACAAGGAGCAGCCGAGGTATTATATAATTTTGGAACAGCCCTCAACTACAAAAACTCAGGGCGAATTGCACGTATTTTTAAGCAATTATCTTTCGCATTATACCCTCAAAATGACGCAACACTGTTTCAGCTCGCACACATTTCTGCTAAATTGAACGATCCACATCAAGCAATTAAACTTTATCGCGCTTTATCCCCTAAATCTCCTTATTATAAAGATGGACAACTTCATCTTGCATTCCTTCTTGCCAATAACAACAATTACAAAGAAGCAATAAAATTACTCACATTGTTAAATAAAAAATTTCCCAATGATCGTAATATTTTGATAACGCTCGTTGCTTTTTATATGCAGGACAATAAATTTCTTGAGGCCATTAAAACTCTAGACTACGCTATTACAAAGATAAAAAACTTTCAGCAGGACGATTGGAAACTCTTTTATCAACGTGGTATTGCTTTTGAACGTTTAAAGCAATGGCCAAAAGCAGAAATTGACTTGCGAAAATCACTTGAATTTTTCCCAAACCAACCGCAAGTTCTTAATTATTTAGCCTATTCCCTTGTGGAACGTGGTGAGAAGCTTGAAGAATCGCTCCGTATGCTGCAAAAAGCTTCTGCTTTGCAAGCTCACAACAGTCATATTCTCGATTCTTTAGGATGGGCTTATTATAAACTAAAAGAATATAATAAAGCAGTGCAAATATTAGAAAATGCTGTCAGATTACAACCTGAGGACCCAACACTGAATGATCATTTAGGGGATGCCTATTGGAAAGTTGGACGTAAACGTGAAGCAATCTTTCAATGGAACCACGCAATTGACGGAAAACCAGAAAATTCTGAACAAATTCAAGAAAAGTTGAAATTTGGTTTGCAATAAATGATGCTTAACCATAAACCACATGAAATAATAAATAGAGAAACTAAAATTACTTTGGTTTTTTGTTTAGTCCAATATAAAGAGTATAAAGCGTGAAACTGCCTGAACATCTTAACCCCAAACGTTCTTTTCAGGGACTAATCTTAACTTTGCAAAATTATTGGGCACACTATGGATGTGCAATTTTGCAACCTTACGATATGGAAGTCGGAGCTGGGACTTTTCATCCAGCAACAACATTACGCTCTCTAGGTCCACGCCCTTGGAAAGTTGCTTATGTCCAACCCTCTCGACGTCCAACAGATGGCCGATATGGTAAGAATCCAAATCGTTTACAACACTATTATCAATTCCAAGTGCTTCTCAAACCCTCTCCGCTCAATCTACAAGAACTTTATATAAAGTCGCTACAAGCTATCGGGCTTGATACAAAACTGCATGATATTCGCTTTGTTGAAGATGATTGGGAAAGTCCCACTCTTGGTGCTTGGGGGCTCGGATGGGAATGCTGGTGCGATGGAATGGAAGTCTCTCAGTTTACTTATTTTCAACAAGTGTGCGGCATTGAATGCGCTCCAGTTTCAGGGGAACTCACATACGGTCTTGAGCGTCTAGCGATGTATATCCAAGGGGTTGATAACGTCTATGACCTTAACTTTAATGGTTTGGAGGGAGACAACAAAATAAGTTATAGAGATATTTTTTTACAGGCAGAACAGGAATACTCATATTATAATTTTGAATTTGCTGATACAAAACTGCTCCATCAGCACTTTATCGATGCAGAACGCGAATGCAGCGCACTTCTTGATGCTGGAAAACCAAATAAAGAAAATGTATTCCATCGCTGTGTTTTTCCTGCCTATGATCAATGTATTAAAGCGAGCCATATCTTTAACCTTTTGCAAGCACGTGGCGTTATTTCTGTAACCGAACGACAAAATTACATTCTTCGCGTTCGTAATCTCGCGCGCCGTTGTGGGGAAGCCTTCTTACTCACAGAAGCTGGACAAATATACACTGGAGAAGCCTAATGTCTGATCTTCTTCTTGAACTTTTCAGTGAAGAAATCCCCGCACGTATGCAACGAAAAGCTGCTGCTGATCTTAAAAAATCTGTTACAGATCAACTTGTGAATGCTGGATTGATCTATGAAGCTGCTCGTGAATATTGGACACCTCGTCGGCTAACATTGGACATACGCGGACTTTCCACACGCTCAAAAGATATCCATGAAGAACGCAAAGGTCCCAGTATAAAATCACCACAGCATGTAATTGATGGTTTTCTACGTGCAACAGGATTAAACGATATTTCTGAAGCGCATATTGGACATGATGATAAAAAAGGTCATTTTTATATTGCTAAAATTGTTAAAAAAGGTCGAGCAGCAGAAGAAATTATTGCCGATATTTTACCGGATATTATCCGCAACTTTCCGTGGCCGAAATCTATGCGTTGGGGAAAAGATTCAGCACAAAGTGGTACTTTGAAGTGGATTCGACCTTTACAAAACATTCTTTGTATTTTCGGACCAGAAATTGGTGAAACACATGTTATTCCATTTACAATTGGTTCTCTTAAAAGCAATAATTTAACTTATGGTCATCGTTTCTTAAGTGATGGAAAGCCATTTCAAGTGCGCCGCTTTGATGATTATGTTACTCAACTTGAAACTCATAAAGTCATTCTGGATGCCGAGAGACGAAAGAATATTATTTTAGCTGATGCCCAAAATCTCTGCTTTGCAAACGGTTTAGAACTGGTTCAAGATAATCCTCTCCTAGAAGAAGTTGCTGGTCTTGTTGAATGGCCTGTTATCCTGATGGGTGATTTTGAAAAATCATTCCTTGATATTCCTCCAGAAATTATTCGCTTGACCATTCGAGCCAATCAAAAATGTTTTGTCACCCGTAAACAAGGAGAAAACGTAAAACTTTCTCATCATTTTATTCTCGTTTCTAATATTCTTGCAAATGATGAAGGCAAAGAAATTTCGAAAGGAAATAGTAAGGTTGTCCGTGCCCGTCTTTCCGATGCACTTCATTTTTGGCAAACTGATCAGCGTGATTTGCCTGATCTTCAACAATTGGAATCTTCTATAAAAAAATTTGAACTTGATATAAAAAAACCTCTCGATCAAAGAATGGCGCGACTTGATCATTTGAATGTAACTTTTCATGCTAAATTGGGTACGCAAGGTGCAAGGGTAGAACGCATTGCTACACTCGCACAAGAAATTGCCCCTTTGATACAAACAGATCCTCTTTTAGCAAAACGTGCAGCCATCCTTGCAAAAGCTGATTTGCAAACAGAAATTGTCGGAGAATTTCCTGAACTACAAGGTGTTATGGGGAAAAAATACGCCCTTCTTCAAGGGGAAAATCCTCGCGTAGCTGTAGCAATCGAAGACCATTATAAACCTCAAGGTCCAACAGATCGTCTTCCACAAGAACCACTTGCTATAACCGTTATGCTCGCCGACAAAATTGACATGCTCGTTGGCTTTTGGCTCATTAATGAAAAACCAACCGGCTCAAAAGATCCCTATGCGTTAAGACGAGCAGCATTGGGAATTATTAGGCTTGTACTTTCGCGAGATTGGAAAATCAATCTTATGCCACTGTTTCAGTTAGCAACGAATCTTTTCTTACAACAAAAAAACAAACATGAAATCTCTCAAAGAGAAAATTCACAATTGCAGAATCTGCTTCCAGAAAAAACAGAATATATTTTATCAGATCTGTTATTCTTTTTTCATGACCGTTTGAAAATCTATCTAAAAGAGGAAGGCGCTCGTTACGATGCCCTTGAAGCCGTTTTAAATAAAGATTCTGATGATTTTTTATTGGTTGCACGTCGTGTCGAATCGCTTATCGCTTTTATCAATACCCATGATGGAATGAACTTTGTAGCCTCTGTAAAACGTACTGCCAATATTCTTGAAAATGAATTTCAAAAAAGCACAACAATAGCGAATGAAATTAATCCTGAGCTCTTTATCGAGAAAGAAGAAAAGCAGCTCTATCATGCAATCTGTGAAGTAGAAAGAAAGGTTCTTGCTCCCATCAATGCAACAAATTTATCATTTGCACTCAGTGTGCTAGCGCCACTTGGAAAATTGATTGATATATTTTTTGAAAAAGTATTGGTGAATGATAAAAAACCTGATGTTCGTGCTAACCGTCTTGCTCTTCTCAAACGCACTCACATTGTTACACAATCAGTTGCAGACTTCTCAAAACTTGTCATTTAAAATCAAAGAGCCTATTAACTGGTAAAAACAATAAAGATAAATTTTTCTTTTTTATGACTTTTATTAATTAATACTGAGAAAATTATGCAACCAAAGAGAGTGTTCTTTATCTCTCAAATATCATTAATTAAGATATGTTTTCATTTTGATAAACGATTCTTTCTCAAGAGACTCTTTAATAAGTTCATCTGCCTTGTTAGAATCTATTTCCCTTGCAATAAGGGTACGTGCTGTAGAAATTGCCAAATCAATAGCCGATGAAGAAACCATGCGTATTGCATCCGCTTCTGCTTGAGCGATTTTTTGTTCTGCCAATTTATTACGGTTTTTTACATATTCTTCTGCTTTTGCACGGGCCTCAGCAATAATAGATTCAACTTCATGCTTTGCTGCTGCAACAATTTCTTGCGCATCTTTTTCTGCTTCTGCATGTTTGCGTTGATATTCAGCTAATATTTCCTGTGCCTCTTCACGAAGACGCAGAGCCTCATCCAGTTCATCTTTGATACGCTTCGCACGCGCATCAAGATGGTGTATAACCCTTTGTGGAATTTGGAAATAGACTAAAAGAGCCAAAAAAAGAACTAACCCAACAAATGCCCAAAAAGTATCAGTCATCTTTGTCTTCCTCAATAATCCGCAGTTTTAACAACTGAACGAACAGCCTCTTTGCTAATATCAACGTCAATCAATTTTTTCACAATTTCAAGAGCTACTTCTTCAGCGATAGAACCAACATTTTGCATCGCTTTATCCCGAATTTTTGCTATCTGTTTTTCAGCATCTGCGAGTTTTTTCTCTAAACTCTCTTCAATTTCTTTCCGTTCAAGCTCTGCCTTTTCTTTTAATTCTTCACTAGCTACCTGCGCTATAGCCTGCGCATTCAAACGCGCTTCTGCTAATTTCCGCTCATAAGTTTCAACGACAATGTCTGCTTCCTGCTTCATGCGCATTGCCTGATCTAAATCAGATGCGATTCGATCTCGCCGTGTTTCAATAACACCACCAATACGTGGTACAATTACACGAGAGATAAAAAGATAAAAAAGACCGAAAGAAATTGCCAACCAGAAAAAATGCGAACCAAAATGCACAAAATCAAAAGGCGGAAACACACGATTTGCATGCTCTGCCACCTTTTTAATATGTTCTATCGACGTTTCAGTGTTCTGTGCATAAGCGCTTGAAACAAACATCTTCTTTCATCCTTTAAATAGCTTATTAAAGCCCTCTATAACCGATGATAACTGACTGACATCTCTCTGGCATCTCTCTGGTTAAGAGCTAAAAGGGTAAATCTTTCCTCATGCAAGAACAGATATACCCTTTTGATGATGATCAAACCCCAAAAAGAAGTAATAAAGCAATGAGCAATGAAAAAATTCCCAAAGCTTCTGTTACAGCAAAACCAAAGACGAGACGTCCAAACTGACTATCTGCTGCTGATGGATTTCGTAATGCACCAGAAAGATAGCTACCAAAAATATTACCAAGTCCTAAAGCTGTTCCAGCCATACCAAAGCAAGCAAGACCAGCGCCAATATATTTTGCTGCAAGCACCATTTCCATGTTATTCTCCTTTAAAGCGAAATTGCATTATTCGACGGAATAACCGCCAGTTTTATTAATGTCCTGGATGAATTGCATCATTAAGATACATACAAGTTAAAACCGTAAAGACGTAAGCCTGAAGGAATGCGACCAAAAACTCAAGTGCAGTAATTGCTACAGTCATAATAAGCGGTAAAACCGAACCACCCACACCTACGAGTCCTACCCCAATCATTGAAACAACAAACCCAGAAAACACTTTAAGCGTAATATGACCAGCAAGCATATTCGCAAAAAGACGAAGAGAAAGACTAATTGGACGGGAGAGAAAAGAAATAACCTCAATCATTGTCACCAGAGGCAAAACCACAACAGGAACTCCACTGGGAACGAACAGTTTCAAAAAACTGACCCCATGCTTATAAAAGCCATAACCAATCACCGTCAAAATCACCACCATTGCTAACGAAAACGTGATCATGATTTGAGATGTAACCGTATAAAAATAAGGAAAGAGACCAATAAAGTTAGCAACTAAAATAAAAGTAAACAGAGAAAAAACTAAAGGAAAAAACTGCATCCCCTGCACACCAGATGATTCCCGCAGAGTCGATGCTACAAATTCATATGCCATTTCCGAAAGAGACTGCATCCGCGTTGGAACCAATCCACGACTCGATGACGAAATGAAGAGAAAAATAGAAGTTACAACAACCGTAAGGACTGTAAACAATGATACATTTGTAAACGATAAATCCATATTTCCTATGGAAATCTTAATCAGCCTTGAAACCTCAAACTGATGAATAGGATCTGGAGCGTGCGTTGTCACTTCAACCTCATTTATCGGACCTCTCATTGGCCCCTTTATCTTGTTTTTGGCGCAATGCGCCTTTTTTTCCTAATTGACTGGAGGAAACATACCCCACAGACCGAAGAATACTCAATACACCAGCAGCAAACCCAAAGAAGAGAAAAAATACTAATCCCCAAGGCCATGAACCTGCTAACTTATCAAACCCCAACCCCAAAACAATACCAACTATAACACTTGCCAGAAACTCACTGGAAAGCTTAATTGCGCCTGCCATCCTTCCTTGTGATTTTTCCCGCTTATTCTTATGCTCCCGCTTCTTTAATGCTTGCTTGCGCACTAAAGCTACGCTTAAATTCCTACTACGACATTCCAAATCCTCTGAATGAAGACACTCTCCTTGCTTTTCCTCTTCAGCCTCCTTACGGCTCATAACGGGTTTCTCGCCCATCGCCATCATTGGCTCCTTAATTAAAAAGCAACGTAAGAATACATTTCATAAAACCGTGTGCATCATATTGTTCCCGAATTTATTCGTCAAGATACTAAAAGAAATCTATCACAAGTTATCGTATAAATTTTATTGCAGAAATAACGTATTTTTCAATTTACATGCTTTCTTAAAAAGATATTCTGAGCACCTAAACCGATTTCACGACAGCACCCGTGAATGTATAACAAAAGTTCCCGTGAATAATATAAAACTCATAGAACAACCATTTTTACGCTTAACGAAAGGTGTCAACTGATACCATCTTATTTTCCGGCTCCCAATGTTATATCAATCCTAGTTTTGAAAGAGAACATAGAAAGCTAAAAAACAGTATGAGAGCGTTGGTTTACACCTTTTATTCAAATAAACTTGCACTTTTTATTTTATGAAAATGATAATAATCAATGGTTTCTATATGATCCTATTCGCAAAGTATTTTACATATGCCATTACAGGCCCCATCACGAAATGAGCTTGAGGGTATTAAGAGAAGTTCCTTTAAATACAAGATATTAATAAATCTAAAATTTCAAATAGATTAAGCCAATAGAACACAATAAAATTTAAATACGATTACCATACCACTTTATACAATTTTAATCCACTTTTATGAACTTCGCTCTTTACAATTGAATATCGGTAGATTTAGCAAGTATTTTTGCTTTTTATTCAGACAAAACTATCGTAAGCAAAAGCGCTTATTCATAATCTTTATTTTTATGAAACGATAATCTAATACTGCTTTTCACACAAGCATCATAATTATATTCCCCTACCCTCATATTGCATCTATTCTTGCACTTAAATAACCCATTAAGAGGATTATGTACTCTTTCTTAAATACTCCCTATCACACTCTTCTCATGACATGCAAATAAATGATCATCAATAAAATTAAAACTTTAGCAAATAAAATTTTAATTTTATGAAAAGAAAGATCATTGAAAAAACTTACTTTTAAGATTCTTAAGTATAGATTTCATTCACTCAAAAAATTAAAGAGTTATCATTTCTTCTTGGAACGTGTCGCAAAAGGATTATCAGAGGCTCGTAATGATATGCGAACGGGTATACCAGACATATCAAATGTTTCACGTAACCCATTGACAAGATAACGCAAATACGACTGTGGCATACTTTTGGGACGCGAGCAAGAAATCATAAATCCAGGAGGACGTGTCTTAACCTGTGTGATGTATTTAACCTTAAGTCGACGTCCAGAAACCGCAGGAGGTGGATGATGTGCCACAACAGTTCCAAGCCATTGGTTCAATTTAGCCGTCGAAATGCGACGATTCCATACACGGTGCATCATCATGACATTTTCCATCAGTTTATCAATCCCTTGACCATATTGTCCTGATAAAGGAACGGCTCTCAAACCACGAACTTGAGGAAGAAATCGAGCACATTTTTCATGCAAATCAATCAATGTAGTCTGACTGTTTTCAATAAGGTCCCACTTATTGAAAGCAATAACTGGAACACGCCCTTCACGAATCACAAGATCAGCAATTTGTAAATCCTGCTTTTCAAAAGGTATCGTTGCATCAAAAACAATGACCACCACTTCTGCAAAACGAATAGCACGCAAAGTATCTGCAACAGATAGTTTTTCTAATTTTTCTTGAATTCTCGATTTTCGACGTAAACCCGCAGTATCAAAAAGTTTAATATGACGACCACGCCATTCCCAATCTACAGAAATAGAATCACGCGTGAGTCCTGCTTCTGGTCCTGTTAACAATCGCTCTTGTTTCAACATACTATTAATAAGAGTGGATTTTCCTGTATTGGGACGCCCCGCAATCGCAATCCTAATGGGCTTACTTTCATCGTAAATAAGCTCCTCTTCTTCCAAATCCTTTACATCATCACCAACAGATGCAGGCTGTATCATCCTATTTTCTTCTTTGTTGTTGCCAAAAGCATGCTCTGACCCAACAGCATCTATAATTGCATCACGCAGATCACTAAGTCCCAAACCATGTTCAGCCGATATTGGGCACGGCTCTCCCAAACCTAATGACCACGCCTCATACTCTCCTCCTGTTGCCGCTCTTGACTCAGACTTATTGGCAACAAGCACAATTGGCTTTCCTGATTTGCGAACCAATGAAGAAAAATTTAAATCACTTGGTGTTATTCCGCTCTTTGCATCAAATACAAATAAAATAAGATCCGCTTCATCAATTGCAACTTTTGTATGAGAACGCATACGCCCCTCGAGTGTATGATCACCTGCTTCTTCCAGCCCAGCCGTATCAATCACATCAAAACGTAGATCTTGAAGTTTTGCCGCATGAATACGCCGATCACGTGTTACACCAGGCTTATCATCAACCAAAGCCAATTTTTGCCCAACCAAACGATTAAATAGTGTCGACTTCCCAACATTGGGACGACCAATGATAGCAATGGTAAGGCTCATCGATTTATTCCTTATTTGCCTTGCCCTCAGCTTGTATAAGCTCAAGCATCATTCGAGCCCGATCTGTTATTTTTGAACCCAAAGCACCTTCTTCAGAATTTTTTTTAAAATAATAAACCGCCTCATCCATTTTATCCGCCTTATAGGCAGCTAAGCCTAAAGCTTCTCTTGCAGACATACGCATAGGATCGGTATCACTTGCCATATCTTTGATGCGCTTTTCAACATCAGCTAATGTCCCTGTATCAACCAGAATATAAGCCGCCCGAATTTTTGCAACTTTCTGCAAAATCTGCGGTGCTTTCTCATCCGCTGCAACAGAATCAAAGATCTCCACTGACTTAATAATATCACCTTTCTCCATGAGTAAAGAAGCCTCACGTAAACGAGCAAGAAAAGGATACCCCCCAAAATGAGAGGTTTTAACAGTTTCTAATTGCTTTATCGCTTTATCAAAATCACGTGTATTCGCAAGATCAAGACTCTTTACAAATGCATCACCAATATAACCAGCTTTCTTTATTTGCGTATGATGATAAACTTGATAAGCAACTATCATGAATATAAAAAGAATAACTGCTCCAATAATTGAAAAACCATACCGTCTCCAAAAAGCAAGCGCCTTTTCCTGACGAAATTCTGCATTCACTTCAGCAATAAAACTATCATACGACATATATCATACCTTGAAAAAAGTTACTTTATCTGTGCTTTTACGCATAAATGGATAAAGATGGTAGTCCTAATTAACTAAAAATCTTTAAATTGCTCGTTTATTTATTTTAAATCAACATGTAGCCAATTCAATCGGATTTTTGCAACAGTCTTAATCGAAAATGATATAAGCACCCTGTTTGTACATATTACAGCTTTTACATATGTTGAGTCTTATGAAAAATTCACTGCCTTAATATTTATCATGATTGCCTATCATCTCAAGCAGATTTTCTCCCCATTATATAGAGAGATAATCTTTTAAAGTCTTCAACCGCAATCGTTGGTTGTATTGGATTATAGAATTATAATAGAAAAACCACTTCTTGAAAAAAGGTAAATTTCCATGAAAGTCCCTTAAAACCCAATAAATAAATTTTTATCTGTATCAAAAATACCGAAGCGCCATGATTAAAGTGTGGTATAATTCCAAATCTTCAGTTAAAGCTCTTTATATTCAGTTAAAGCTCTTTATATAAAGTGTATCCCTTCAACTTATCTTCATACGATTAACAACCTTTTGTAATTGATCCTTAAAGTTTCTAAAAATATCCTATTGTAAGGGCCAAACCCACATAAGCATTGGAACAGCAATAATAACGATCAACACCGCCAATGGAGCACCCAAACGTGGATAATCACTAAAACGATATCCTCCTGGCGCCATCACGAGCATATTACTTTGATGTCCAATAGGTGTAAGAAACTCACATCCCGCACCAATTGCAACAGCCATCAAAAAAGCTTCAGGCTTATAATGAAGGGAATGAGCAAAACTTGACGCAATTGGTGCTACCATCATCACTGTTGCTGCATTATTCAAAAATGGCGTAACCAACATAGCTGTCACCAACATAAGCGCTAAAGCACCAGATGGCGGGAAAAATATTGCCAATTGGCTCAGCCATTGACCAATGAGATCCGTACATCCTGTTTTCTCTAACGCTTCACTCACTGGAATAAGAGCCGCTAATAGTACGAGTATTGGACCATCTAATGCCTGATACAGATCACGCGCGGGCAAAACACGAAAGATCACCATTGCTGCAGCAGCAGAAAAGAAAGAAAAAGCAACTGGAACAATATGAAAAGCTGTAAAAATAATTGCTATAAATAAAACAGCTAAAGAGATGAAACCATGTCGTAAATTTCCAAACACAATATTTCGTTTTGCTAGGGGCAAGCATTTCAATTCTCTTAATAAATTGGGAATAATTGCATCCTGTCCTTGCAAAACAATCACATCTCCAAGATGGAAAATAATATCATCAAGTCTTCCCCGCACCCTTTCATGTTGACGACTTAACGCAAGCAAATTTACATTATAGCGATCAAATAGGGAAAACTCTTTCGCACTAATACCAATAAGAGGTGAATTATGGGTAATGACTGCTTCAATAATATCAATGTCACTGTCCTTATCACCTGCAGCAATAGTTCGCCCCTTAGAAAACTCTAAACGAGCAGAGTTCATCACGCTATCTAACCCTGTATGTGACCCTTCCAGCAAAATAATATCATTTTCAGACAAAACAAAATCTGGTAATGGTGAAATAGATACTTTGTTTCTGATAATTTGAATTACCATAACATCACCACTTGATGGCTTAACCAAATCAACAATATTTTTCCCCACAATCGGTGAATTTATTGGAATATGCGCTTCTGCAACATAATTACGGATATCAATGGCATCATCAAATGATACACCTGAACGCACACGCACAGGCAAAAGCCAATAAAAACAGACCAAATATACAACACCAGCCGTCGCAATAACCGCACCAACTGGTGTAAAATCAAACATAGTAAAAGGTGTTCCTGCTAAACGTTCTTGCATCGCTGAAATAACAACATTAGGAGATGTTCCTATCTGTGTCATAAGCCCTCCCAACAAAGAACCAAAGGCCATGGGCATCAAAAAGACAGAAGGAGAAACCTGAGAACGACGTGCAAACTGAAAAGCTATCGGAAGCATAATCGCCAAAGCACCAATGTTTTTAACAAACATTGATAATACGACAACAGAAAGAACCAAAAAAGCTAATTGAAGACGCACCGATTTCACATCTGGCCATATCCGTTGAATAATAAATTCCATTATACCAGAGCGAGATACAGCAGTACTGACAACAAACACACTCCCCACGATAATAACGATATCATTACTAAAACCGCTAAACGCTTCCTTCGGGCTAACAAGACCAAGGGCACAAGCTATTAATAATGTACAAATAGCAACAAGATCATAACGAAATCGATCCCAAATAAAAACAACCATCATGAGACCAATGATCGAAAAGGCCATTATTTGATTTTCTGTCATAACACTCACTTCTCCCCATTAAATTATAATGAACAAAAACATATCTTTTATGTTTTAAATATTCCTATAAACAGCAGCAAGATAAAAGCAGACATCGGAATATTTTAGGATAATTTTAAAGTGATAAAAAATTATGATGCGCATAAACTCACCTCTCCTTATTATGCGTGCTTTTCTATAAAGTGCTGAACCCAAAGAAAATTGATAAAAGTTGATAAAGCTATATTGCAAAAAAGATGAGAATAACTCTAATATAGAGCGTAGATAATTGTTGAAACTGGTACACGCTATATTTAAACCTTTGTCGTTGCTTAAAAGAATTTATCTTCACTCTCAATTCACAGAGTGATAAAAATGAAAGAAGAAAGAATGGTCAATCTTAATAGTGGGTATCAAAGTAACCTCAGATATTGGCTCACTTGCATTATTGGATTTGTTGCTATCTTGGCAATTATAATTGTTGGTGGATTTTATATCGCAAAACCCTATCTTGACAGTTTTGTAAGACAAGAAATAGCCCGTCGTGCCATAAAAGCCGAAACATCTGAAGTAAGCATTCTAGGTAAAGTCAACTTGAAGAATGTGACATTACCCGTTCCAGCTGGTACATCACTTAAAATTGGTGCCATTTCTGCCCGTCCTCCTCTTTCCTTTATTCCCGGAACTTTTACATTTTATAATGTTGATTTAAAGCATAATAATATTCATGTGCAAATTCCCCAAATTTCTCTTCGGAGTGTATCCCTAAAAGAAAAAGATAGAACGATAACATCACGTCTTTTACAATCAATGATGCGTATTGAGCTTTCCTCAATTATTGCTCCCAATATACAACTTTCTATAGAAAATAAAAATAACCAAACAGAAACGGTTGAAATCAAGAATTTCCAGCTTTCTGATTTTAGAAATAACCATATCCGTTCAGTTAGTATCAAAAATATGGATCTTAAAACGGTCGTAGCAAATGGTGCCAAACAGATGCAATTTATGGCTAAAAGTGATACAATAAAAGCCCATGATATCGACATCAACTATGCCTATTCTATCATTTTTGGAAAAAACAATGCTCTCAATCAAGGTAAAACCGTTACTGGCCCCATTTCTCTGAATAATATAAGTGTCGATATTTTTGAAGAAGCAGAAAAAAATAGCTCTTTCTTCCTTGGGCAGTTTAAAACATCTGGTTTAAAGATGAAACCGCTTGAACAAACTCCTGAAAAATTAATCAAAGCTTATCTTAATGCAAGAAAAGAGAATAATAAAATCGCTGAAAAAGTTGCACAAAATGGTCTTCTTCTAAACATACTGCTCGCCATTACCTCAGCGGATGCCAAAGTTGATAATATCACCGTTGATATACCGCAGTTGAAAGCAACGCTCGAATCATTCCAATTCAAACCAAGTTTGTGGAAACAACCTATCCCTAAAAAGCTTTTTCTTTCTCTCAACAACCTTTCCATTCTACCTAAAAAAATGAATGAAAAAGACTTAGAGTTTTTCAAAAATCTGAACTTTGAGCGCTTTAATGTTTCAGGAAAAATTGATATTTCTTACGATGAAAAAAAACGTATGCTCTTTCTTGATACAATGTCTTTCAATATGAAAAACGTTGGATCTGGGAACATCTCGGCTAAGGTTATTGATGTTGATGAAAAGCTTTTTTCTGGTCAGAAAAATATAATGATTGCTGCGTCTCAAGATCTTGGCATTAATGAAATTGATATACAATATACTGATGCAGGTTTCATTGATAAGCTTTTTTCTTATCTTGCGCAAAATCTTAATGACAGCCAACATGATCTTAAAAAGGAACTTTATGACGATTTCTATCTAATGATGACGCAGACCCCAAAAATTCTGCTAAAAAATCATGACGAAGCAGAAAAAATTTCAAAATCCTTAGGAGAATTTGCTAAAAATCCACAAACATTGATCGTTAAAATTAAAGCAAAAGATAATAAAGGTCTCGCAATAGTTGATCTCGAATCTGCTCTACAAAATGATCTATCCAAGGCTTTAAGCAAAGTACATCTCACTATTAAAAATGAAGCATCGCCTTAAACATTTTATGCTTTAAACATGATGATTTTGTCTATAAATTAAGAACTTTATTCCTCTTTTTTCTTTTATATGATACAGAAGGTATCATACAGAGTTATTTATACAGAGAATATAGAATCTAAAATTGTCGATGCTTGGAGTTGTTCATGTCTGGTTTATCTTCAAATCGCCTGCCTAATCGCGCTTCTCGTGTCACCAATCAAGCGCTTTCTGCTATCGAGCGTTTTCTCCATATTGAAGCTCTTAGTGGTGTTGTTCTTTTATTAGCTGCTGCTTCTGCACTTATTTTTGCCAATTCTAAATATGCTGCTTTCTATGAATCTTTTTGGCATACACCTCTTGGCTTTAATTTGGGTCATTTCACTCTTTCATGGGATTTACATTTCTGGGTTAATGATGCCCTTATGACTATTTTCTTTCTCGTCGCAGGAATGGAAATTCGACGAGAAATTCATGAAGGTGCTCTTGCCGATTTTAAACAAGCAATCTTACCAATTGTTGCTGCAATAGGGGGCGTTTGTGTTCCTGCAATTATTTACTTTATCTTCAATTTTAACGAGGGACATATGCGCGGTTGGGCTGTGCCAACAGCAACAGATATTGCCTTTGCTCTAGGTATTCTTGCTCTTCTAGGAAAAAAAATTCCTTCTAATCTTCATATTATTCTTCTATCATTAGCGATTATTGACGATATTATCGCTGTTCTTATTATTGCTTTTTTCTACTCAACAAACATTGATCCTAGCGGTTTAATGATTGCAGGAGCGGGTATTGCTTTGGTACTATTTTTTCAGTGGATCGGGCTTGCATCAGCATGGCTTTACATTTTACCTGGTGCAATCATTTGGTGGGGTTTAATGGCAACAGGCGTTCAC
Organism: Bartonella sp. CL436QHHD; assembly: GCF_042195105.1. Taxonomy (NCBI): domain Bacteria; kingdom Pseudomonadati; phylum Pseudomonadota; class Alphaproteobacteria; order Hyphomicrobiales; family Bartonellaceae; genus Bartonella; species Bartonella sp. CL436QHHD. The sequence continues at coordinate 84,631 of NZ_JBHINR010000044.1, forward strand.
CCATCGCTTGCTGGCGTAATCTTAGGGATGATGACTCCCGTTCTTCCTACCCGTACTCTTGTAGCGCCACTCACCATGCTCAGTAACGCTATGCAAATTCTTCAAGAAAAAAATACAAAAACAGATCTGCATCATATTTCAACAGCATTAAAAAAGATGCGCAAAGGACAACGGGCCATGATTGCCCCAGTAACTCGTGTTCAAAAAGCATTGCATCCATGGGTTGCATACGTTATCATGCCGGTTTTTGCCTTCGCAAATGCAGGAGTAAGTTTTGCAAACTTTGATCTTTCTTCTGACAAATCATTCTTGATTGTTCTGGGTGTTGTCATTGGTCTTTTCATCGGTAAGCCTCTTGGTATTATCACTGCCAGTTATATAGCTGTAAAATCAGGACTATGCCGCCTACCCCCTCATATGACCTGGACAGGTGTTTTACTCATTGGTTTTTTAGCAGGAATTGGCTTTACAATGTCTATCTTTGTTTCAATGCTCGCTTTTAAAGATATTATTCTGCTTGATGCGGCAAAAATTGGAGTCCTTTGTGGCTCTGGTTTATCTGCCCTTATCGGTCTGGGATATGGATTTATTTATATTAAGCGCAATAAAGGAATTTCTCATAGTTCCTAACAAACTAACTGAAAATACATTTTTATGCAGAAATTCTAAAAAGTAATTTTGCCCATTTGTTCGATTCGGACGATATTTAATGTAAAATCCGTTGTCTCGCCTCATCTTTACACTTATGAAGGAGAAAACTAACGTCATCATACTATTTACTAGCCTCTAATGTTGCAACAACCTTTGACACTCGAGAAGAATCATAAGAGATATTTTTATTCCTTTCTTCAATAATCTTTTACTCATGTACCAGCTCCACTCATGATATACACAGAAATGGTTTTAATTGTTTCAATAAAGGCTTCGTGGTTTCAGAAAAGCTGTTTTTTATTGGGACTATGATTCACTATAAAGAAGAATTTAATTATTATAAATCAATATCTTATGTTTAATAATAAGAAAAAGATAAGAATAAGCAAAGTTCAATAATCAGTTAAGTAATTCCATGGCTTATTTTTCCCAATAAACCACCCTCCTCGTTATTGATTTTATTGCCGGTATTCTAAACAACTTTAATTTTTATCTTCTTAAAAGCACATTATTTTTGGATAAAAATATTCCCGTTTTTTATCATCGACACATCACTTGTCTCACTCCATGAAAGAATTAAACTTGAAGCATGCTTCCGTAGGAAGCACTCTAGTTTACGTAATTAACTCGCGGGAAAAAAGAAAACCCTAGTCATTTAGACTATTCTAAAACATATGATTGGTGGAAAAATAGAGCATGTATATCGTTGTTCTCCCCTTTTCGCGCTCTTATTTGATATTTATTTTCTTTTTGTTTAAAGAGCTCGCTCTATATTTCTTGATACCATAAAATACTCTTCACAGATAATTTAAACAGCACTATTTCCGAGACTTTCGAATTTATACAACGCCACATAAAATACAAAAAGAGTAAAATAATATGGCTATATTTCTCACAAGAAGAGTTTTGCTTACAAAGACCACCATTTGCAAAATATGTAAACACGATAAAGAAACTAGCACGATATACTGAAAAAACGGAAGAATGTATTTCATGCGTGGTTGGCAGTATGACACAGAAAATACTTATAATAGAGTAGTTAAGGGAAGAAAGTTAACCTAAAGAACATATGGAGGTATCAAAAACTTTGAAAATCTTAATTATAATTCAAAAAAGAGAAATAGACATGAAAAAAAATTTAATTAATAAAAGCAACACACTTGTAACATTATCATTAATTTTGATCTATAGTTACATAATTTTATGAAAAGTACTTCTGAAGAAGCTATAAACGCATAAGATATAGTAATTTTATAACGTATAGCGTAAACATAAATATTGTCTATAGAGATAGATTTTTTTATTGCCTCATAATATGGAAAAAATTAACTTTTCAAGATACACATAAAGTCATAAACAATCATTTGAAGATAAACTAAACATCTATAGAAAATACATCATCAATTTTACTTTTGGTAATTCCATCACTAATCTAATGAGCTCTAATTTCTCTAAGATTTATAATATTAAATCTGTATTGACGGGGCTGTCCCTCATGCAACATGCATCTTTTGAATAAACACTGTGCACTGCTCCTTATTCCATTAAGGCTTATCGTAAAGACTTCTCCATCCCTCTCTATAGGCTCTAAAACGTTTATAGACGGCATATTTTTTATCCCTTCTTAAACAATTTTTTACCCAAACATCTTTCTCTTGTAATGTATAAGTGACCATTTTTAAATTCATCATGAACAAGTTTAAAATGAGAGAGTTTTGCTGTATTAAATATTCTATTTAAGTTAAAAATATCAATTGTTCTTAACAAAAATTATTAACATATATTAAAGCTTTATGTTATTGAAACTTTGTTGAAACTAAAAAATACTTATCCCTTATCAAGAGCATAAACAGCATGTAATGTTCTAACCGCAAGTTCAGTGTAAGCACTATCAATCAAAATAGAAATTTTAATTTCTGAAGTCGTAATTGCTTGAATGTTAATACCCTTTTCAGCCAAAGCCTTAAATGCTGTAGCGGCAACACCTGCATGGCTACGCATTCCAATACCAATCACAGATACCTTGGCGAGATCGCCTTCAAATTGGAGAACATCAAATCCAATTTCTTTGCGATTCTTCTCAAGAAGTGTAACGGCTTTTTCTACATCTGATGATGGTACAGTAAAAGTCATATCAGTTTTTGAGCCATCTTCAGAAATATTTTGCACAATCATATCAACATTAATGCGTTCTTCAGCCAAGGGACCAAAAATTGCTGCCGAAATCCCTGGACGATCGGCAAGCCGACGAAGGGAAATTTGTGCTTCATCTTTGGCAAAAGCAATACCAGTAACATTTTGTTGTTCCACAATTTCATCCTCATCGCAAATAAGTGTTCCAGAAGAACTCATTGAATCCTCCATGCCTAACGCATCAGGATCCTCAAAACTTGAACGCACAAAGGTACGAACCTTATGAACCATTGCTAATTCAACAGAACGAACCTGTAAAACCTTTGCACCAAGAGAAGCCATTTCTAGCATTTCTTCAAAAGCTACTTTTGGTAAACGACGCGCTTTCGGTTCTATACGTGGATCCGTTGTATAAACACCATCCACATCCGTATAAATATCACAGCGATCAGCTTGTACAGCAGCGGCTATAGCAACAGCACTTGTATCTGATCCCCCACGCCCTAAGGTAGAAATCCGGTTATCCGGAGCTAACCCCTGAAAACCAGCAATAACGGCAACCTGACCTTCCTGAAAACACTCGATTAAAAAAGATCCATCAATATTAGTAATACGTGCACGGCCATGCGCATTGTCTGTATGAATAGGAATTTGCCAACCAAGCCATGAACGTGCATTCACCCCCATTTCTTGAAGTGTCAAAGCCAACAATCCTGAAGTAACCTGTTCACCAGAAGCAACCACAACATCATATTCACGAGCATCTCTATGCATGGAGGAAGCATCACTCGTCCACTGAACAAGTTCATTTGTTTTACCAGCCATCGCAGATACGACAACGGCAACCTCATTGCCTGCATCAACCTCTCTTTTGACATGCCGTGCAACATTATGAATACATTCAATGTTTGCTACAGATGTTCCACCAAATTTCATGACAATGCGCGCCATTAATAACACTCTTACCTTTACATCTCTTATCTCAAACAGTAATGAGAATTAGATGCTGTATCAACTAACCATTTTCTCGACATAGCGAATATCTATCATTTGTGCAAGTTTCATTATGATTATATTAATTTCTCTTGACTTTGTATAAAATCTACTTGACCTGATCATTAAAAATAAAAGGAAGGCAACATGATCGATGAAACACAAACAACTATTGATCAAAGTGAAATTGATCACTTTTCACGTATTGCTACAGAATGGTGGAATCCACAAGGAAAATTTCGACCTCTTCACCAATTTAACCCAACACGCCTTGCTTACATCAGAGAAAAAATCTGTTTAGAGTTTAATCGTGACCCTTCTTCACTTACGCCCTTTCACAATTTGAAAATTCTTGATATTGGCTGTGGAGGAGGCTTGTTATCTGAACCAATGGCACGTCTTGGTGCTATGGTTGTAGGCGTTGATGCTGCACAAACAAATATTGAAGTCGCAAAAACCCATGCTGCTCAAAATGACCTTTCCATTGATTACCGCACGACGACAGCAGAAGTACTTGCCAATGAAGGAGAAAAATTTGATATTATCCTTAATATGGAAGTTGTTGAACATGTCGCTGACGTTAATCTCTTCATAGCAGCTACAGCAAAAATGTTGAAACCACAAGGGTTGATGTTTGTCTCAACACTCAACCGCACATGGAAAGCATGGGGGCTTGCTATTGTAGGCGCTGAATATATTCTACGTTGGCTTCCTAAAGGAACCCACGATTATAAAAAATTCCTAAAACCTCTAGAACTTAAAAATTTCTTATCAAAAAACGCTCTGACTGTCATTGATGAGATAGGTATTACTTATAACCCTTTAAACGACAGCTGGAATCGCTCAAAAGACATGGGTGTTAACTATCTCCTTCTCGCAAAAAGGTCGTAAGGATATGTAATTTACAAATATTATATGCCTTGTAATAAAGAATTCAGCTTTCCCTCAGCCTCTAAAGCATAAAGATCATCACAACCGCCAACGTGATAATCACCTATGAAAATTTGTGGAAATGTATTACGTCCATTTGCACGCTGTACCATTTCTTGGCGAAGGGATGTGGAAGCATCAATATCTGTATACTTTACGCCTTTTTTATTAAGCAAATCACGTGCTTTTGTACAATAAGGACAGTTAGGGCGTGTATAAATTATTATCTCTTTCATAGTATTATCCTCCAATATTTTTTAATAATATTCATTTTAAATTCCTCTTAAGAAGAGGGAAAAATAGAATCTTCTTTGAGAACACGCGAAAATGTTAGCACATCAACCTGTCGTGCACCTGCATCTTTTAATGCAGCAGCTGCTGCTGTAACTGTTGCACCCGTTGTAAATACATCATCAATCAGCAAAACAGAACATCCTTTGAGATATTTTTTAACTTTATGCGAAACCTTAAAAGCATTTTTTACGTTAAGTTTTCTCTCTCTTGAAGAAAGACTAACCTGCGGACGGGTATGCCGACAACGAACAAGCCAACTCGGTTTTAAAAGCTTTTTTTGTGATGCTGCAATATAACGTGCAAGCTCAGCAGATTGATTATAACGCCTCTCCCAAAAACGACGAAAATGCAATGGAATGGGAATAATAACATCACAATCATCAATAACCTCGCGTCCAGCAAACATCATCCAATTGGCCATAAATGATGCCAATTCTATATGATCACCATATTTTAAGCGCGTTACTAAAGTTCGTGCAAGCCCTTTATGAACAATGACTGAGCGAACACGTGAAAAAGGATGAGTATTACGGAGTGCTTCACCACTAAGAAAACCATCCCCCATATCACAAACAAAAGGAGTCCCCATAACAGGACAATAAGGTTTCGTGATAAATTGAAGGTCTTTCCAACATTCGGAGCAAATCGTACCATAAGTAGAAACATTTTGCTTACATCCAGGACAAATTGGTGGATAAAGCATCGTTTTCAAGCGTTCAACGAACTTACTTAGTATATCCCCGCTATTTAACGCCGCTTCTCGAAAATACAACATTATAAATTTAGGCTTTTACAAGTTTCCCTCAAAACAAAAGTTCCTTTGTATTTCCTCAATTTATAATTTTAATTCCTTTAAAAACTCTTACCTTCTATAGATTTATTTTCTTTCATATTATAAACTTGACAGAGCTTGCACAAATAATGAACCTTTTCAAAATATATTCTTTCATAGATCGAAAGTGTTCCACAATATGTCGCATCCTTTAATTTTTGATCATAACCGCATTGAACAATTCCGAAAACGTGCCTTTCAAAAAGCAAAAAAAGGATGTGACTTTTTACTCTCTCACATGGCAGAAGATCTCTATAAACGCCTTAGCACTGTTGATCGCCTCTTTACATTAGCTCTTGATTTACACAGCCATACAGACCTTGCTGCGCAAGCTTTAATGAAATCTGGAAAAGTTTGTTCCATAGAACGCATTGAAACCGATACGCTTTATCAAAGCCATGATAAAAAATTCTATTTACGTCATCGAGAATTTCTTGATTTACCTCAAAGTTACTGTGACCTTATTGTTTCACTTCTTTCATTACAATTGACCAATGATACCCCTGGTGTTCTAAGCCAGATAAAAAATACCCTTAAACCAGATGGCTTATTTCTTGCTGTTATGGCAGGAGCTGGTACATTAAGAGAATTGCGGGAAAGCCTGCTGCAAGCTGAAAGTGAAATTTATGGTGGAGCAAGCCCTAGGATCTACCCTTTTGCCGACATTCGTGATGCAGGCGCTCTTTTACAGCGTGTTGGCTTTGCCCTGCCTGTAGCAGACGTTGAAGATATCACAATACGTTATAATACAATGTTTGACCTTATGCACGATCTTAAAGCTATGGGAATGCAAAATGCACTCATCAATCGTTCACGACGCCCTGTATCCAAACGTTTTTTTCTCCGCGCAGCTGAAATCTATGCACAACAATTTAGTGATCCTGATGGACGTATTCGTGCACATTTTTCTTTTATCTGGCTCTCTGGTTGGGCTCCTCATCCCAACCAACAAAAACCCCTACAACCTGGTTCAGCGCAAATATCTCTTACAGATGTTTTACAGCCCAAAAAAATATAACCTAAAATTATTTTTTTAAAATACTTTTATCTGTTGTCCGTAATATTTGACTAGTGACCGTTCCAGCTATCATTGAATCGCTCACGTTTAGAGCAGTCCGTCCCATATCAATTAGCGGTTCAATAGAGATAAGTACAGCAACCAAAGTAACAGGAAGCCCCATAATTGGTAACACAATCAATGCAGCGAAAATAGCACCTCCCCCCACACCAGCAACACCAATAGAACTCAATGTTACAACACCAATAAGCGTAGCAATCCAAGTAGGATCAAGAGGATTAATACCCATAGAGGGTGCAATCATGGTCGCAAGCATCGCTGGATAAAGACCAGCACAACCATTTTGTCCAATTGTTGCCCCAAAAGAAGCTGCAAAACTCGCAATGGATTGTGGTACACCTATCCACTGTGTTTGCGCTTCAATATTCAAAGGAATACTTGCAGCACTTGAACGACTGCTAAAAGCAAATGTTAAAACTGGTAAAACCTTTTTGAAAAAACGAAAGGGATTAATCCCAGAAATACCAAGCAATACACCATGAATTCCAAAAATTAAAATAATACCGACATAAGAAGCAATGATAAAAACCAGTAAATTTAAAATATCTGCAATACGCGATATTGCTCCTACTTTCGTCATAAGTGCAAAAATACCATAAGGCGTCAAAGCAATCACAATACGGACTAACCGCATAATCCAAGCTTGTGCCACTTGAATAAATAAAAGCGCTTTTTCTCCTTTTTCTGGCTCATCTTTCTTTAAAAGAAGAACCGATGCACCTAAAAATGACGCAAAAATAACAACACTGATAATTGACGTACGTTTAGCTCCACTCAACTCAGCAAATGGATTTTTAGGAATCATAGACAAAATCATCTTTGGTATATTCATATCTCCAAGTTTAGAAATATGACCTTCAAGAAGAGCAGAAACATTTTGCCCTTCATGCACCAAACCCTCGGTTGTTAATCCAAAAAAATTAACCACAAGCACACCAACCAATGCTGAAAGAGCCGTTGTAAAAAGCAATATTGAAATTGTTATTATACTCATCTTTCCAACAGCATAAACAGAATGTAAATGAGCAACTGCTGAAACGATAGAAATAAAAACCAGTGGCATAACAATCATTTGCAACAATAAAATATAGCCTTCACCGACAATGTTAAACCATTCAACGGATTTCAATAAAGTGCTTTCACCCTCTCCATAAATAAACTGCAAAACACTTCCAAAAATCAAGCCAAGGATAAGCCATAGCATAACACGTAGTGAAAGACTCCATTGCATTTTCTTACTTTGAGAAACCAATAATAAAAAAATAACAAATAGAAATAAATTGACGAAAAAATTAAATGTCATTGTCTATGCTCACTATTATTATGGTTGACATAAATAATCTGCATAATTCAAAATCAATGCATGATATTTAAAATTAACCTATAAAGCTTACAAGGCTTTTACAAAATCATTATTTTTTTAATTTATAGATTAAAAGAGAATTTTTTATCTACTAATAACTGTTTAAAGAAAATAAATAAAATTATTTTCTTATTCTTTAAATTTATGCTCTTATAAAATAGTTAAATAAGAAAAATATAAACAACATTCATTGCATCTTAATACTGAATAATTCCAGCGTATCTTATCCTATAAATGTCCTTACCACTCTCTTTTGCTATTTGAACTGAAGCGAGCTTTCCAAGAAAAGATGAATTAACAATCGAACATTCATGATTTTTCTAGAAAATACACCAACAAGCTACTTCTGCTCATTTTATGGACTGCACTCTCAATAGCTTTGATCAGCACTTCAAGTATAATTATTTTATTGAAAATACCTTTTATACATTCTTTCTTTGCTCTCAATGAAAGCTTTTTTATTTTTCAAAATTCTTTTATAGTCATAAAAAGGTTTTTAAAGACAACATGTTGATTTATAGTCATAATTTACTGTTTGCATATTAAATGAGAGTCCCGAATCACATAAGATTCTCTCATTTCAAACCTGTTTATCTTGAATCAATCAAAATCATTTGCTTGCACGTCACAAGCAGGGCAGATATGTGGATAAAAATGTATGAGAAAGGAGTAGAAATACCTCTTATGAAACGTCTTAATGCAAGAGTTGTCGAAACATTGAAGGGCGGAGCTTGAGTAGCAAATATAAATAATATGATTGCTTTTTATAATAGCGCAGTAAAACTTTTAACGATACCTATTCATATGCTGATCGAACAACACGTGCACGTGCTGTAGATAATTTTGTCATTTTAGATACAAAAAAGATAAGTTGGAGTTATAATGTTAAGCAAAAACTAATAAGAGGAAGGTTTTTGAATTTGAAGAGGCATGCCTCACGCAAAGTTCGTATCGCCCTTTTACACGACAATGGCTTTATTATAGTTGTATCTTCAATGATGGAGTTTATCAGATACCACATATATTCCCTATGGTGCCAGTAGTAGAAAATAGAGTAATACAAATTATAGGCATAGGAGCACGAAGCGTTTTTTCTGTGTTGATAGCTAAGAATTTGCCTAATCTAGATGCAATAGATACAGGTCAATGCTTTCCACGGTATCTTTATAAAAACGTTGAATCTCTGTAACTGATCGTGATGAGAAACAGTCCCTTTTATTTACAAATTCTACAGAAGAAAACACAACAGCTGGTTTACAGAGGCGTGATGCCATTACGGATGCACTTTAAAGCTGCTTATCCTAGTGAGAGCATAACAAAGGCGGTTACAAATTTCTAGATAATGAAAACAATGGAAAAGACTGAGGGTATATGATTAAAATGAGAGGCTTTAAGCCTACAAATATTATAAATTTTATGAATAGTACAGTTATAAAGCATTAAAAGAAGCTTTAAAGTAAATTTACAATATATGGGAGATAATTAATCGTCTATAATAAATTGCGCTCATACTGATAAAAATTATTCTGCTATAGAAATGTTGTTCTTTTTTGAATTTTTATGCGTATTCAAACACTCATTCGTTACAAGCTCAATCTCTTTATCTCTTTCATCTTTATCAAGAATAATAGTATTTTAATATAATAACCCCTTTGCATACAAATAGTTATTTCTTATCTATGAATAGCTTATAATTTCATATAACCCTATGAAGATAATATTTTTATTTATTAATATTTAATGATGTAATTAACACATTCATTCTATATATTATCATCTTTATTTCTATCTATTTATATAATATATTTCTTTTTTCTATAAAAATAAGCTTGAGTTATACATACATAGATCTATCGGTATTTTTTCTACTGTCTTTTTAGCGCACTGAAAGATTGATATCATAATTTTTGTATAATAAAATGCTCTTTCATATAAGCATCGTATATTGAATTATAATAATTGACTATTAACCGCAAATTATATTTTTTTATCCCTTTTAAAAGTGAAAAATATTATTTTCAGACCTATTCATAAGTAGATGAGCCAAGTGAATAAAAAATGTTTGATAATAAGCTTTATCTCTTATGAACTATCTTTAGTACAAAGGGACAACATTACGATTACGGAAATATCGTGATATTATTGGGTATAAAAATCACACTGCCCAAGAGATTTTTGTATTGTATCCTTTCCGTTATGAGAAATGTTAAAAGCAAGGTAGGATATGCTCTCTAGAGCAAATGAGTGAATGAACCACCACGGTTATATGCATTTTTAAAAAAGTAGGAAGTATCTTTGCTTCAAATTTAATAGGCACATTCTAAAAATAAAGGTTCTACCGACTCATTCCAAATAGAATAGTAATGGGACAAAAATTTTTCAGCATCTGTTTGTCCCATTGCAACAACCTCTTCTAGAGGATTAAGAAAATTTGTTTCATCAAAACCATTCGTATCATACTGTTTGCGATTTTTTAAGCCTTTGCGAGCAATAGCGAGAGATTGACGTGCTAACTCTAAAAGAATAGTTTGACGAAAAGGAGTTCTTAACCCTTCTTTAGGAACGCGTTGGCGCAACTCTAAAACTTCTTCAAAACACCAATCTTTTGTCAAAGCCTCTGCCTCATTAAGTGCTTCCCTATCATAAAGAAGCCCAACCCAAAAAGCCGACAACGCACAAATGCGCTTCCAAGAACCGCAATCAGCTCCCCTCATTTCTAAAAATCTTTTTAAGCGGACTTCAGGAAATAACGTTGATAAGTGATTAATCCAATCTCCCATGTTTGGAATTGAATTTGCAACTTGTCCTTTTAATGCTCCATTCATAAACTGACGAAACGTTATGTGTGTACAATCATAGTAACGACCATCACGCACAACAAAATACATTGGAACATCAAGGGCCCATTCAACATAATCAACAAAACCAAAACGCTCAGAAAATATAAAGGGAAGAACGCCTGTCCTCTGATTATCCGTATTACGCCAAATTTCAGAACGCCACGACAAAAAGCCATTTGGGCGCCCTTCTGTAAAAGGTGAACTTGCAAATAATGCTGTTGCAATGGACTGTAGCTTCATGGACACTTGCATTTTTCGCCGCATATCACTTTCAGATGAAAAATCAAGATTAACCTGAACTGTTGATGTGCGATACATCATATTAAGACCATTATACCCCACTTTAGGCATATAATCAGTCATAATCTGATAACGTGATTTAGGCATTCGCGGCGTTTCAGCTAAAGTCCACTTTGGACTAGCTCCAAGACCTAGAAAACCTATACCCAATGGTTCTGCAATTTTTTTGAGAAGAGTTAAATGCTCCATCAACTCGTAATATGTATGGCCTACTGATTTTAATGGTGCACCAGATAATTCAAATTGTCCCCCAGGTTCCAAAGAAATGGCTCCCTGATCAACGGATCCTACGAGCCCAATAATATTCTCTTCATCTAAAATAGGTTTCCATCCTAAGGCGCTTTGCATCCTCTCTAAAAGCGCTCGGATTCCCCTCTCTCCTTCATAAGGAACAGGGTGAAAACCATCTCTATAAAACGGAAATTTTTCATGTTCTGTACCAATGCGCCAATCATCTTCTGCTTTATACCCCCCTTGGAAATAGCTAACCAAAGAATCTAAGTTATAAATTTCACTTTCATCAGTTATATCAAGCGCCATAACTCATCGTATCCTATAATTGGTATCATCATCTTAAATGAATTGTTTAGAATGATTTTACAGATTTCTCAATCCATTGCCCAATCCCCCACGGTAGCATTAAGAAGAGCCAAAGCAGCAACAGCGGCAGTGTCAGCGCGTAAAATACGCGGACCTAATGATATTGGAACCACAAAAGGATGTTTTTTTAAAAAGCTCCGCTCTTCTTCACTAAAGCCACCTTCCGGTCCAATAAGAATACCAGGTGTTGTAACGTCACGCTTTTTAAAAGAAGCTAATGGATTATGCGATTTATGCTCTTCATCACAAAAGAATAAAGGCTGTGTCTTATCCCACCGTGCTAAAAGTTCTGCTAATGATAGAGCAGAGACGCATTCAGGAAGAGATAAAATTCCACACTGTTCAGAAGCTTCAATAACATTGGCTTCCATACGCGCCATATTGATACGCGTAACCTGCGTATGATGCGTCATAACAGGCTGCAAAATCGACACCCCCATTTCAACAGCTTTCTGCACCATATAATCCAACCGCGCGTTTTTGAGTGGAGAAAAGCAATAAATAAGATTGGAATGCGTCGTTTGTAATCTTTCTTGATGGATAAGCTGAACCACAACAAATTTTTTCTTAACAGCAATAAGTTTAGCAAGCCACTCACCATCCTGTCCATTAAAAAGTAAAATTTCTGCTCCTTCTTTCATACGCAAAACATGCACAAGATAAGAAGCTTGTGCCCCCTCTATCTTTATTTCTTCATTCAAAGCCAATGTCTGTCTGATAAATAATCTTTTAAGTTTATAATTTATGCGCATAAAAATTTTGCCAAAGCTCACTATCGTCATCGAGAAAATGAAGAAAAATATATAGCAAAAAGAAAAAATTATATCTATAGAACTATAATATATTAAAGAATTATAGAGTTTTTTTAGCTTTATGAGATAATAATAGGAACTTATAGATCCTTAAGTGATTCTGCTTTCATAAAAGTTTAAATAATGCACCATTCATCTTTGCATTCAGTCATTGATGTATCCGTGGAGGAAAAATATGTCTGCTAAAAAAGCTACAATTATTACGATTACAACCCTCTTAGCCTTTATTTTGATTACAGTGGGAATTGGTTCTGTTGGAGCAGACGGGAAGCATACAATTACCAAAGATGGCTATGGTATTTCTTCTGCGATTCAATAAGCACTGGCCAACATCCTCCTTAAAATTTTAATGTTTTTTAGCAACTTTTCTAAGATTTGCATCAATATTATGAATCTCTTGTATTTGAGAGATTCCATAAGAAGGATTTTTATTCTTCTCTTCAGTCATTTATCTATATCAACCACACTTATTATGACGGAGAGGACGGTTTTTACTGCTTCACGACGAACGGACTTAAAATGAGAGAATCTTTCGATAATGGGAGTTCTGATTTAAATTTAAAAGACAATTTTAAGTTGCAAAAAAACGAATTACCATTATAGGATAAAATATCATACAGATGAAAAACAGATACTCAATCTGCGTCAATGTCTTTTGTAACCCAAAAATTACCATGATTTTGTCCTTTAGAGCTTAGAGAAAATGTAAAAGGCCATGCAAGGCTATCAGCAAGACATTGGACGTCTTTACATAAAGTTTCTGATCTATAGTTTTTGTCTAGTTGTGCCTGTAATATCAGTTCATTTTGCTTCCCTTGCGCCATAGCAGCTGCAATGGTTCCTTGAATGGATAAGCTCAAGTCTGCTGTACGCATTAATGACTCTGTCACCTTCATCATACCTTCTGAAAAGCTTGTCTGAATATCCCAGTGATCAAATGTTGTTGAAAAAGTCTCATTATTCATTAAAAGAAATTGTTGTTTATTTGAAAGTCTTGTTTGTAATTCATTCAGATCATACCCTAATAGCCGACCAGAAGACATCTTCAGTGTTAATTCACCCTGCATTTTCGTGAAAATTTCTGGCCAAGAATCAGCAAGTGTTCGTACCGTTGCAGTAAAATTCGTTTTGCTTTGTATAAATGGAATAAATCCCAAGGTTTCTAAAGTCTCCTGCATATCAATAGAAGCGCCTGAAATATTTCCTCCAATACGCACTCTCTGTCCAGCTGACGTAACTTCAATATTACTTTGCACGGATCCACCAAAAATATTAGCATGTCCAAGATCAAAAATACCATGCCCATCTCTTATTTGTATTGCAGCAGCTAAATTTGTGAGTGAAATATTTCCTATTTTAGCTTGTGGCGCAGAAAGTCGTATATCCACGCCAATACGATCAAAAGTTCTCATGTCAAAGCAGGCATTTTTCTTTTTGCCTGAAAAAAATATTGAACTCAAGAGGCTAAGGTCTAGGTTATCAAAAGCTAAAGAGCCCATGACATTTGGTACATAATCTTGAAAATCGAGTTTTAAAGCTCCTCGCGCATTGGCTTTTCCCATCGTAAATGTAACATTGTTCATTTGGATATGCATTGGCTGCGCTAAAAAATGAGATTCCCATACAATGGGTATTTTTAATTTATGTCCCCAAAACTGATTTCCACCAACCCAAGACAATGTCTGATTCCATCCAGGAGAACGCATCGATACTTTTCCGTCAAAAATATAATATTCAGATAACCGAGCCTTTCCTGTAAAAGTTATTCCCCCACGTACAGAATTGAGACTTGCCCTAATATGACTTTTGCCTCCTGCAAGAAGCAACAATGCTTGAGAAGCATCAATTGATAACTTTGTAAATTCTCCACGCCAACGCGCATCTGCGCGTAACCGTACTTCCTGAGTTGATTTCGGACAATCTAAAGTTGCATTTAATCCTGTTATTTTTTCTGCTGCTCCTGAAAAACTATCGTGATACACAAGAACACCATTTTTAATGACAATCCGCCCAAAAGGTTGTTTTAAAAGTTGCTCTATCTCTGGATGTTCAGGATTATGTTTTAATATTTCACGCGTATTACGTATTGCCAACCCTAATGCACCTTGTGAGCGAGAAAACCGATCAAAAAAATCTGCTATTGTTTTAACAGGCTTTTCCATAACAAATTGAGGACGCATAATCCGCGTCTCTGAAAAAGAAATATGTCCCCAAAGAAGATCGACGACAGAAAGATCAACTTCTATTGATTCAGCTTCCATTAATGGCGCAACATCATCCATTTTTGATGTTAAAGTAACGCCAGAAAGAAATGCTTTAGGATAAGGAAAAAGATGTAATCGCGGTGGATCACGCAATTGCACATTGTAACCCGTCCATGCACTCAAATCCTGCGCTAAACGAATACGAATCGCATCTGTAGAGATAAGATAAGGTAAAACGAGAATCCCCACTCCCAATAAAAAGATAATTGTAATAAAAATTCCGCTCAAAAGTTTTATTATTCTGATGCGCACAATATCCCTCTATACTTATCCCCCTATAACAGATTAAAAACAAACTTAAATGATCATAAAAAGTTTTTATAACCCTATAATTCACTATATCCACTTTGTATCTTCATTATTTTTGTTCTTTATCCAAAATTTATTCAAACAGCAATGTTGCTGCTTCTTTATAAAGCAATTATTTAAAAGTCTTCAAAACTATAAATCCACAACATTATAAAACCATTCTTACTGTTCTCATATGAATATTGCTATAAAACTCTATCGTATTATTAGAAAATGCTTTACAAAAAAAAACAAACAGCCTTACCGAAAGGATCTCTGAATGAATAATATTATCGACGGAAAAAAACTTGCTGAAGAGATTATTGTGAAAGTTAAGGCCGAAACAGCAAAGCTCCGCCATCACTATAATATACAACCTAGTATCGCTGTTATTATCGTTGGAGATNTGTGAAAGTTAAGGCCGAAACAGCAAAGCTCCGCCATCACTATAATATACAACCTAGTATCGCTGTTATTATCGTTGGAGATGATCCTGCAAGTCAAGTATATGTCGCCTCAAAAAATAAAAAAGCCGAAGAATGTGGGTTTCTTTCAATCAAACATGCCGTTTCCAAAGAAACACAAGAAAAAGAACTCCTTCAACTTATTGCAACATTAAATTCTGATCCTAAAATTCATGGTATTTTGGTACAGCTGCCTCTCCCTGCTCATATGAATACAAATCGCATAACACAAGCCGTTGCTTTCCAAAAAGATGTTGATGGTTTTCATTATATTAATGTAGGAAAACTCGCGGCAAATGCACTTGAAGATGCAATTATTCCCTGCACTCCAGCTGGTGCCATGATGATGATTGAACAACATTGTGGGCAAGATTTATCTGGACTTGATGCTGTCGTTGTTGGACGCTCTAATATTGTTGGAAAACCTATGGCTGCCCTTTTAACAGCAGCCAATGCCACTGTGACAATTGCCCATAGTCGTACCCGTGACCTTGATGATGTGTGTCGAAGCGCTGATATTCTAGTAGCAGCTGTAGGCCGCCCACAAATGATTAAAAAAGACTGGATAAAAGATGGTGCAATTGTTATTGATGTCGGTATTAACCGCGTTGCTGCACCAGAAAAAGGTATAGGGAAAACACGTCTTGTTGGTGATGTCGATTTTGAAAACGTAAAAGAAAAAGCTGCTGCGATCACCCCTGTTCCAGGAGGCGTTGGACCAATGACAATTGCCATGCTTATGGTGAATACACTCAAAGCTGCTGCGCGATCACACAATCTGCCTATACCAAAATTCTAAGAATTGTAACAATTCCTTGTATATGGTTTCATTGTATATGATTCAGCTTATTATTTTTGCATTTTTCATGTCATAAAAACAGATGCCCCTTGATCTGCACGATTAACGGATTGACGAAAAACATGAAAAAGTTCGCGTCCAACACCATGTTCGTTTTTTGAAAGATCTGGAGGTATGATTTTTCGCGCGTTAAATTTTGCTAAATCCTCCAAAAGAGTTAATTTACCCTCATGAGCATCAAGAAAAACAATATCACCATCCTGCAGACGTGCAATGGGGCCATTATCCACTGCTTCTGGTGTCACATGGAGGGCAGCAGGAATTTTTCCTGACGCTCCTGACATACGCCCATCGGTTATCAATGCTACCTTTTGACCGCGATCTTGTAAAACGCCTAAAATGGTCGTTAATTTATGAAGCTCTGGCATACCATTGGCTTTTGGTCCTTGATAGCGAATAACAGCGATAAAGTCTTTATTATGCAACACTCCAGATTTAAAAGATTTTTGTAGTTCCTCTTGATCATTAAAAACAAAGACTGGTGCTTTAATCTGCCAATACTCTGGTTTAACAGAGGAAACTTTTATAATAGCTGTTCCCAAATCTCCTGATAAAACACGAAGACCACCATCAGACTGAAATGGCTTTCTCCACCCTGCTAACACCTTATGATCACCACTTTCCTTAAGAGCCGCTTCACGCACCACATGACCATCAGCAGAAAGCTTTGCTTCAATTGCATAAGCATTGAGATCTTTACCAAAAACCGTAGAAACATCTTCATGGACCAAGCCTGCCTCGATAAGCTCGCGAATAATAAATCCCATTCCCCCCGCAGCATAAAAATGGTTAATATCTGCTAAACCGTTAGGATAAATGCGCGCTAAAAGAGGCACAACGGATGAAATTTCTGCAATATCATGCCATGTCAATTTAATACCGCAAACAGCAGCCATAGCAATCAAATGAATCGCATGATTGGTAGAACCTCCTGTTGCATTTAATCCTACAATGGCATTCACAAAAGAACGCTCATCAATGATCATACCAAGTGGACTATAATGATCACCAAGATCTGTCATTTCAAGTACACGTTTCGTAGCTTCTTTTGTTAAAGCATCACGCAACGGTGTATTAGCATTAATAAAAGAAGCTCCAGGCATATGAAGCCCCATCATCTCCAGTATCACCTGATTAGAGTTAGCTGTTCCATAAAATGTACATGTTCCTGGCCCATGATAAGAACGTGCTTCTGATGCTAGAAGTGTTTGGCGATCTATTTTATTTTCCGCGTAAAGTTGACGTATCTTCGCTTTTTCATCATTACCTTGACCACTCGTCATGGGACCAGCTGCTATAAAAATTCCTGGTAAATGACCAAATGTTAGTGCACCAATCAATAAACCTGGCACAATTTTATCACACACCCCAAGATACAATGCTGCATCAAAGACATCGTGTGATAAGCTTATAGCTGTCGCCATTGCAATTACTTCACGCGAAAAAAGGGAAAGCTCCATCCCCGCATTTCCCTGCGTAACACCATCGCACATCGCGGGAACACCACCTGCAACCTGTGCAACACCACCAACCATACGGGCCGACTCTTTAATTAAGTGAGGAAATTTTTCAAAAGGTTGATGCGCTGAAAGTATATCGTTATATGCCGTGATAATGCCAATATTCCCAACAATATTTCCCTTCAAACGCTCTTTATCTATTGCACCACAAGCAGCAAAGCCATGCGCCTGATTGGCACATCCTAAAAAACTTCGTTTGGGGCGATGAACTTGTGCTTTTGCAATACGATCTAAGTAAATTTCTCGTGTTGATTGAGACCGTTCATAAATCCTTCGTGTAACTGTGGCAATTGTCTTGGAAAGTGCCATATTTCTCTCCCCCTTTCATTGTTGCTGCCCCTCATTCATTGAGAGAGATTACGTTTTTATTCACCTTGTGTCGCATATTTTGATTCACTTATTTCATTTTCTGCAGGCGACCAATAAACCTGAACGAGATGAGGGGAATTACGCAAAATTGCCCGAATAGGCATTTCTATTTCAGACCCGTCTTGACAAGCCTCTTCAAAACAATCGCGTTTCTGAAAACCTTCAAAATGGAGAATAATACAACGAGATTGCATAATAACTGGCAAAGTTAGTGAGAGTCTTGGCTCAACAGCACTCTTAGCATGAAGGGGTAAAACAAGTGCTTGTGTTCGTAAATCAAGCGCTTGCTTTAAACGATCAGCATCAGGAAAAAAAGAAGCCGTATGTCCATCCTGCCCCATTCCTAAAACAACAACATCAAAGGGTTTAGGCAAAGTATTAACACGACTCGCCGCTGAAAAAGCAGCAAGTTCAGCAGTAATTGCTTTATGATAAAGCCCTACAAAACGTGCTTTTTCGGCAAAATTTTGTAACAAATGACACCGTACCATATGTTCATTTGAACGTTCATCGTGTGTAGGGACAAAACGTTCATCGACCAAAGTGATAATAATATTTTGCCAATCAATATCCGCTTTTGACAAATAATGAAAAAACAATGCTGGTGTTTTACCACCAGAAACCGCTAAAACTGCTCTCTTGCGCTCAAGAACAGATACACTAAGCTCTGCGGCTACTCGATCTGCCAATGCCAAGGCTAAAGTCTGAGGGGTTTCAAAATCTAAACGGTCAATATTCATTCTATACATACTTATTGCTCTAAACTAAATTGTTCCATATACGCCCATCACGTTCCATGAGGCTCATCGAAGCAGACGGCCCCCACGAACCAGCATTATAACTGTGAACAGGCTGTTTTATTGCTTCCCACCCCTCAATGATTGGATCAATCCAACGCCAAGCAGTCTCAACTTCATCACGACGCATAAACAGTGTTTGATCTCCACGAATAACATCCATTAATAAACGTTCATAAGCATCAGGATTACGTTCAGAAAATGCGGAAGCAAAACTCATGTCTAATGGAATGTGACGAAACCGCATACCGCCATAACTTGGATCCTTAATCATCAACCATTGTTTTACACCTTCATCAGGTTGGAGACGAATTACAAGCCGATTAGAAAAAATTTCATCTAAATCCACATTAAAAATATTATGAGGAATAGGTTTAAAAACCACAACAATTTCAGACATTCTCGTGAACATGCGCTTACCTGTTCGTAAATAAAAAGGCGTATTAGCCCAACGCCAGTTATCAATCTTAACCTTAAGGGCTACAAATGTTTCGCTCTTACTCACTCTTCCCAAATCATCAAAATAAGACTCTACAGATATACCATTTGATAGACCAGAAAGATACTGCCCACGTACAGTATGCTGCCCTACATTATGGACATCAAGCGGTGTTAAAGAATGTAAAACTTTAAGTTTTTCATCACGTACAGCATTAGCACTGTTGGTAAATGGTATTTCCATCGCAACCAAACAAAGTAATTGTAGCATATGGTTTTGAACCATATCGCGTAAAGCACCAGTGCTTTCATAATATTCTGTACGCCCTTCTAACCCTAAAGATTCAGCAACGGTTATTTGAACATGATCAATATAATTGGAGTTCCATAGCGGTTCATAAAGTGTATTAACAAACCGCAATGCCATTAAATTTTGAACAGTTTCCTTCCCAAGATAATGATCAATACGAAAGATCTGCTCTTCATTAAAGGCGCTTGCAAATACATCATTAAGTGAAACCGCTGTTTTTACATCGCAACCAATTGGTTTTTCAATGATAATCCGTGTTTGTGGTGTCACCAAATCATTTTTTTCCAACTTCATCGCAATATCAGCAAAAAGTGACGAACCAACAGCCAAATAAAAAGCTCGAATATCCGCTGAATCTTGTGACAGAAGGAGGGCTAAATCCTCCCACCCTCGATTTGAGGAAACATCAACAGAAACGTAAGTTAAACGTGCAAGAAAACGATTGAGTTCTGTTGAATTTAGATCTTTTGAATGGATATGTTTTTCTAAAGAATTGCGGACAAAATTTTGATATTCTTCACAACTTAAGGAAGTGCGCGAAACCCCAATAATACGTGTTGGCTCACTGAATTGCCCAGCACACTGACAATGATACAAAGCCGGCAAAAGCTTGCGCAACGCCAGATCACCATTGCCACCAAAAACAATACAATCAAAGGAAGAAACTGGAATAATTTTACGCACCATGAACTTGTTTATTTTTCTATTCGATTATGAAATCCCATATCACTTATAAAAGCTTTCATCATTAAAGCAGACAGATACTAAATAAGCCATTAATTTTCTTCATTTCAAGCAATGTTTCCATTAAAGGCGATCCAATAAAGAAAACCAACGCATTGCTAAAAATATAAGCGGATAACGCAAAACTCTTCCCCCCGGAAAAGATGAAATCTTTAAGTCTTGGAAATAGGAAAAACGTTCATATTTTCCAGTTAACCATTCTGCGTATAATTTTCCCACGAAAGGAGCCAGCATAACGCCATGCCCTGAATAACCACCACAATAAGTCATCCTTGAAAAAATTTGGCGAACATAAGGCATGCGTTCAACTGTGATGGCAACCGTTGCTCCCCACCGATGGCTTAAATTGATAGAATGTAATTGAGGATAAATTTCAACAATTTGCCGTTTTATACGTTCATCTAAATTTAGAGGATGCTTATTATCATAACTTTCTACACCACCAAATAAGAGACGATTATCAATGCTTTTGCGAAAATAGCGAACCATAAAACGGGAATCATCAACCGATTCCCCCCCTATAAGAATTGAACTATGCTTTGGTAATGGGTCCGTTGCTCCAATATAAGAGCGAATAGAAACAATATTTTTTTCAATAAAACGCTCCAGACCAAGTTTATACCCATTTGTTGCAAGTAAAACATGCTCTGCTGTTACACTGCCTTTTTCTGTTATTACTTTCCAATGTGCTCCCTTGCGCCTTACGGTCGTTACTTGTGACTTCTCATAAAGCTTAGCACCAGCATCTTGTGCTCTTTTTGCCAACCCAATAATCAATTTTAAGGGATTTATATGACCGGTATCCGCATCATAAATACCACCACAATAAAAAGTTGATCCAAGTCGCTCAAATGTTTCAGCCTTATCCATAAAAGTAAGCGCGTGATAGCCATAACGCTGCATCGCCTCAATATGCCGTTGATAAGAGAGAAGCTCACGCCTTTTATGAGTTACAGAAAGCTGTCCTCCTATCAAATCACACGGACAATTAGGCATTGCGCATAAAGCTAAAATATCTCTTTTAGCTTCTTCTGCCAAATCAAACAGAGCCTTACTTCGCTCAAAACCATACTTTTTTTCTAATGTTTCTACCCATTGCCGTTGCCCTGTTCCCAGCTGTCCACCATTGCGCCCTGAAGCACCATCACCAAAACGTGATGCTTCAAATAAAACAACATCTACTCCAGCTTTGGCTAAATGATAAGCAGCCGAAAGACCCGTAAATCCGCCTCCAATAATGACCACATCACACTGTCTGTTTTCACAAAAAGAAGGATACGATGGACGTTCTCTTAAAGCATCTTCATACCAAGAAATTCCTGGAGAAATTGAATTATAATCAATCATCGTCATAAAATTTAAACATTCAGCAGGAGATATTCACGCTCCCACGGACTGATTACTTCCATAAAAGTTTCAAACTCTTGGCGTTTGATTGCAGCATAAGTACTGACAAACACATCCCCTAAAATAGCACGTATCACTGTATCTTGTTCAAACAAATTGACTGCCTCAATGAGTCCACGCGGCAACTCAATATTATCAGCGTTTACATTATTTGTCGCTGGCTCATCCGGCTCAATTTTTTGTTGCAAACCAATAAGACCACACGCTAAAGAAGCAGCAAGGGCTAAATAAGGATTCGCATCTGATGAAGGAAGTCTATTCTCAACACGCCGCGCTTGAGGAGCAGAACGGGGAACTCGAAAAGCTGTAGTACGATTATCATATCCCCATCGCAAATTAACAGGAGCCGAATTATCAGGAACAAGACGTCGATAAGAATTCACATAAGGTGCAAGCATCACAAGTACCCCTGGCATATGTTTTTGCAATCCACCAATAAAATGGCGAAAACAGATACTTTCTTCACCATTTTCCTGTGTAAAAATATTCATACCGGTTTTCTTATCAACAACCGATTGGTGAATATGCATAGCAGAACCCGGCTGCCCTTGAATGGGTTTTGCCATAAAAGTTGCATACATATTATGTTTTAGTGCTGCTTCACGAATTGTTCGTTTAAACATAAAAACTTGATCCGCTAATTCAATAGGATCACCATGACGTAAATTGATTTCAAACTGTCCTGCTCCTTCTTCATGAATGAGGGTATCAATTTCCAATCCTTGTGCCTCTGAAAATTGATAAATATCATCAATCAAATCATCAAATTCATTCACACCAGCAATGGAATACCCCTGTCCACCACCAATTGAACGTCCAGAACGACCAACCGGTGGAACTAACGGATAATCAGGATCGGGATTTTTTTGTACCAAATAAAACTCAATTTCTGGTGAAACAACAGGGCTTAAACCCATTTTTGTGTAAAAGTGAACCACCGTTCGTAAAACATTGCGTGGTGTGTAATCTACAACCTGACCATTTTGATACACAAGATCACAAATCACCTGTGCCGTAGGAGCATCTTCCCATGGAACAATGCTTAACGTAGAAAGATCAGGCTCAAGGCGTAAATCACCATCTGCTTTAGGATATTCAAAACCATGACCATCTTCCGGATAATCCCCTGAAATTGTTGCCATAAAAACTGCTGAAGGCAATGCCAATGATGTTTCCGATGTAAATTTTTTAGAAAGCATCATCTTGCCCCGTGGTACCCCTGCTTGATCAGGCGTAATACATTCAATATCCTCTACCTTACGGAAAGCAAGCCATTGTGAAACTTGTTCCCAATTGTGCACACCACGTAAACTTTTGAGAAAACGAGAAACAGGTTTAAAATTCTTACTTTTCGTTTGTTTACCATTTTTTACATCCATAACATACCAACTTTAAAAACAATCAAGTCCTATTCTTATTGTATCAGCCCATGCATAAACGACACGAAAAAAATTTATCAACTGATATTTTGAATAATACTATAAGATCCATCAAGGTAAAAGAACTTTACGCTCAACAAGCTATCCTATCACCATAGTGAAAAAAATGATATTGCACGCGATACATCGGTGCTAACCTTCTCCTTATATAAAACAGCGAGAAATACCATATTGTACGTAACCTAATTCCGATTCAAATAATCATATATAAGCAAACATTGGTGAGAATAATAAAGGCGAGATATTTAATTTCCTTTTGGTTGTCGCAATGCTTAATTAAAAGAAAGGAAACTTTTCTTTTAATATGAAGCAAGTTTTGTAACTCTATTGTTATCCACATAGAAGTAAACACCCTAGGATGGTGAGTAGCCTTTACAGCTAGTGCTTACAAACACTCACCCCGCCATAATATGCGTAAATGTATTTTCAGGATAAGTCATACGCTCAGCATTTCCGATATGAAACTTAACCATCGCCTGCATAACAGAGCTATCAACCTTGTTCTGAGCGGATGGTACAAACTCTGCACTTATATCAATTTCCACCGCTTGACATTGCACTTCGCACACAATATTTAGAGCTGAGAATCCAGTAGAGCATACCAAATCCAATAGATAGGAATTTTTGCTAATTGCGCCATGCGTGATCCAACATTTGATAGTCTCCAGCCCACTAGGAGGTGTGTTATTTATATCTAAAAAGCCAAAAAATCAGGATATGAGAACACAATAATATCAATTTCCTTTGAACTAAAGTCCTTCATCGTCGATCTTCCACCATCGTAAAATCTTTTTTGTATCAGTTGCTTTCACATACTTTGACTTATGACCTAATGATACTGTGCAGATTGAGTACACATCCCCAGAGCCCAGATTGTAATTAAGTTCGTACCACTCTGCTCTTTTATAGAAAATAAATAACCATAATCTTCAGATATAATATGCCTAGATTCAATAATTACCGTAAGCTTATGTAAATCACAACCCAATTGTGATAATGCCTCATAAATTTTACGAGAGTATTCGTCATTGATCGTCACGGCATCGCAGAACGCTGTGGAAGTCGGATATCCCCCGCCTAGACTGATAAAACTTTTTTGATCCTTCAATGCGTAAATATCCTTTCCAGCCTTAGTTAAGGTGGATACTATTAACTCAGTCGAATTCAAATTAGAGCCCACATGCAAAGGCGCCCCATTAAGCCTAATCCTATTGGATTCTAGCAAAGATAATGCGGCACGTAACTCCGCCGCAGTCATACCAAAACGCAATCTATCCCCGTTTGCCAGTACATGGCACAATCTCAATGAAATTTTAGGCAATATGTCAAAATGGCGGGCAAGAGCGATGATGTCATGTAATTCGATAATATTATCACACTGGACATTTATATGTTTTCTAATAGATAATTCTATCTCTTCTCGAAGTTTTACAGGGATATCAAAAAATATATATCTACCTTTAAAATCATCTTTTTGCACTAATGATATTTCATAACCAGACGCAAATTCCAAGTCCCAGCAACATAACAATGATGCCCCGCACGTCCATTAAAATACCCTGCTTTTTCTCGCCCTAGGCATTCATAGCCCGACCACGTAAAACAGGATACCAATTACAATATCAGACCATAAGGCTGCAAGAGAAAGTTCTTTTATATTTTTATCTTTACATTGCCTCTTAAACAAGCTCGCCTGTTCATATAAGAAGTTATATGTATAATACATATAACTTCTACAAAAGGAGGATTCATTATGTTCCGTGAAAATCTTTGGTAATACACTCGGGTGATTGGGTCACCAGTCGCCCGTCAATAATATAGTGCGAGTTAAGAAATTGGGGGAGGTAAGTTATGCAACTCGTGGATCATCCTTTTGTGAAGTTCGACCAACTCAAGACGATTTACAACTTCACATATCCGTTATTTCGCACTATTTCAAATGAATTTTACGATTACCTAGACTTTAATAAACTAGCGCACAGTAAGCAAATTCCACAAGCGCGTACCATTTCTCTTTATTTGCATATTCCCTTTTGCGAAACCATCTGTTCCTTCTGTCCCTTTCAGAAAGGAGCCTACAAGCACGTTAAGCAAATCGAATCTTATATGTCAGCGCTTACCACAGAGATCAGAGCCAAAGGAAATTTCATTCGCTCGCTTAGAGGGCCCATCCGCAGCATCTATATAGGGGGCGGCACACCGTCGCTCTTGTCCGCAGATAATATCCGCCACATCGGAAAAGTATTGCATGCTGAATTTGAGCTCTCTTCCTTAGCCGAATTTACACTGGAAAGCAAACCGAAGAGCGTCACACGTGATAAACTTTATGCTGCCCGTGAGATCGGCGTTAACCGGATCAGCTTCGGTATACAGAGTTTCATTGAGCGTTTCCGATCATTGTTTAACCTCACCTCAACACGTGAACAAATCAACAATACCATGGCTTGGTCACAAGAGATAATTGGGACATGTCGGTTTCGACCTACTATATGGCAGCACAGCCAGCAAGCCGAAGAACTATTATACGATTTGAAGCAAGCCAGCGAGCTTCATCCTGAAACCATCAACCTTTATGCAATCAACAATCTGGCTATCACGTCGCAACTGCATAAGTCTTACGCACAAAAAGGGCTAAAACCGTCCAGCCTACAGCATCGACAAATGCTTCGATTATTTAGCGATATCGTTATGCGCAGCTGCGGCTATGCGCCGTGTAATGGGCATTCCTATATCAAAATTGCCAATAACACTCCTCTAACGCTCGCTAAAACGAGTTCAGCTAATTATTTCCGCTATCACAAATATTTGTATGGTTATCATGACGATTATGTGGTTGGCTTCGGGGCGTCAGCACTGTCGATTCTCGGCTCACTCGTCACACGAGCCAATCCCAGTCGAAGCGGATACATTACCGACATACAACTTAAAGGCAAATCCAAAGTATACTACAATTGGGTATCAGCGGAGCAACAAGCCTCCAAAGCTTTGTGTATGCGGCTACCTTATAACGGCTATGCCAAAAAAGAAAGAATTGACTGGACCGCACTCCCCTCTTTCGTATACAATAACCTACAACAGCTCATAGGTGCAGGTCTCATCGTAGAAAGTGATAACGATCTCCAGCTGACTCAGCGTGGTTGGCAATGGTATTCCAACCTTATGTATTTTCTTCTACCTCAGGCAGATAGGAATATCTTGGACGGCTATGTCGCAAACATGCTGAATACAACCGCCGTACTTGATGGAACAGCGGAAACCTGTATGGCATCTTAAGGAGAAAAGAATGTTCACGCTTTTTGCCAACAGGAACATACGCTATTTTTGCCTAACCGTTAGTCTGCTCGCCTTACTCAGCGGTGCTTTGCGCACTGCCATCCCGCTATTAGCAAGACAATCTGGATATGGCGTAGTCGGAGTAAGTTGGGCGCAAGGTCTCTTCTCATTAGCGTGGCCAATTTTCGGCATCCTTGCAGGCGCTTTACTTGATCGCTGCGACAAAATAAAACTTGCCACCTCGGCTCTCCTCATCTTCATGCTACTGCATATTGTCCTGTTCGTACTGCTCATGATACAGATTGCTCCAGCCGAACAAATTTTCTTCTATGCAACCATTGCTGGATTCATCGTCGTTTCTGCCGAAGCTTATATAATGACGATTCCACCACTTATCATGGAGGGAGAGCGATTGATGACCTTCTACTCAATTGTCTTGTTTTTAGATTTCGGGGTCTCCTATTTTCTTGCCCCTGTCATAACAAGCAGCATTTTAGGGCATGGCACACTGCTATTTCTTGGCTTGTTAATCGTGCTTTTTATCACATTGATTTTTACCGCTCGCCGTGCTGTTCCGACATCGCCAACACTTGATAAAGAAAACATCACTTTCCGTTATATTATTGCCGGCTTTCGTTTCATTTTTTCAAATCGGCATCTTACCTCCCTTACATTACTCACATTCTTTCTATCGGTGGTATTTGGAGCATTCCTAACCTCGTTCATCTTCTTCGTTACCGACAGTCGGTATCTGGGCCTACATAGCAGCCAATATGGCGTGATGTTTGCGGCCTACGCGCTTGGAACAATGGCAGGTGCCCTATTTGCGCCGCGTATACGTTATGCACCGGTGCGCCTAGCTGTTCTCACTGACGGTTTAGGAACGGTTGTCTTGCTGCTGATTCCAGCCTTTTCAAAAAGTGCTGTCGTCGTATGGGGCGTCACCTTTATCGCTGGCGTTGGAGCAAGCTTATGGTTTATTGGTGTTACCGCCTTCAGGCAGCGCCTCACACCAAAGCAACTTCTCGGGCGAGCTAATTCTGCTTTTCGGGTGATAGGCTATGCTGGAATGCCGGTCGGAAGCTTTTTGGTCGGCGTCCTTGGTTCTTTTATATCATTGCAGTTTGCTGCCGCCTTTATCGCTGGACTACTATTGGTGGCTATCGCGATAACGCTTCCATTTCTTTGGCAGGCTGATCATATAAACACACCCAATCCTGCCACGAGGTAACAGCTGCTTTTAAAAAAAGACACGGTCAAAAAAGGCACACATACCCTATTACGCAATCGATTGATCTGTTCTTTGGACGAGGAAATTATAACCATAATGGCTGATAGAGCCAGCGGCACTATAGAAGCAGCCAAACAAGCGCTAAAGACAAAACAGCCCCTTTACGTTGCATTGGGCGATGATCTCAACGCCTATATGAAGGATGCAGAGAGCTTATAGCGCACAGAGCGCAATTCTTAACTAAAAACTCCGCCCTAGCAATGCCTACTTATACTCCAGTTAATCCGTCATCCGCTGGACATCAAATGCCTCACCCCTTTACTGCTCCTCAAAATACATTTTGTTGCACTTACGCGCCGTATTCTTCCTTTGTAATTAAAAGACCAGCCCTCCTTTCCTAATTTAGGATCTCTGCCTACACAACAAGCAACAGATGCGACCATATATGCAATCACGCCTTAGGGCCTGCATAGTAGGAAGCTTAGTTCGAGAGATTCATAAAGCCTATATCCCAATAAATTTTCCACCCAATCCACCTTTTAAAAGGGCGGATTTATATAAACCGTTAGAGCAAGCTATGAAATCCTTAGGTGTATTAGAAATAATTGGCTGTTTTTACCTCAGACCAATGTTGATTGACTTTTACTCGTGCATATACGCAAGCGGTGCTACTCTTTTCTCAGATAGAAAGGACATAATCGTTACCATCTGACCTATTATTGTTTGAAAATAAAGAAAAAGTATTAGTGCGACTGATGATATTGAAGAGCTATCTCATTTGTGGCTGTACTTAATTACGGCATTGGGAATGCTAGACACGCAATCACCCATTTCTGTGCGCCTTCTGCATGATATTCATAAGATTTTATTACGCGGTAAACGCGGTACGTCCAAAAGCCTTGGCTAATTTCGCAAAGCACAAAATTAGCTTGGCGGTACGCAACTAAAGACAGCGTCATTCGTGCCCCCCACTCCTACCACAGCCCCCCAACTCTCTCTACCACCATCCCCCGCTTAGAATCGCGCCAACTCATCACCGGTGCCTCGTTAAACACCACACCAGTCTCAAGGGCGGTAAAATGCGCCTTGCCGCATTTAATCTTCAGCATTTCTTTAAGGCGCAAATCAAACTCGCTATTCGTTCCTTTTGTTTTCAGTACAAAATAAAGCTTTTGCGCGCCATCTCACTCTAAAACACCCCCCAATCCGGCGTGTAAGAGCCTATGAGCGCCACGATTTTAAAGCTCCTTGGCAATTTAAAAAATAATTTTACTTCGGAGGCATTATCATTAATTTTGCGCAAATTCTTTCTCAATATTACTCTTATAAACCCCACATAATCATATACACTCTTCTCATTGACCACCGCCGGCCATATGATCGCCTTTTCCGACCTAATTTTACAGATATGGGATCAATCTCATTGTGATGCGCACATCCAGAGATTATTTTATCCTCTGCATTAGAACCAAAAACATGAACAATACGCAGAGGCTTCGGTAAGAAGGCCAACCGCTCAATCTCAACCTACACGAAAATGCATGTGCAAGCGAATGCCCCCCATAATATGCAATATTTCAAGCCCGTCCATAGGGGTACCCCTTTTAAAAATTGTGCCTATGGCTTATAATAATCTCCAAAATATACATTTAGCCCTTGTCTGAAATAACTCAATTTTGGATTGATGAGAACGAAAACGCGCTGCGATAATCACGTTGTTCAGCCCTAATAACCGGCGAAGGGAGCCAATATTCCTGCACCACCAATGACTAAATAACGGTATTTCCTATCATTTTTGATCATATCCTCCACCCTTATTGTACATTTTATCAGCAAGATGTGCGCAGCAAGCCCGTACATTTACGCTGCTAAGTCTCCGTGTGCGGTTTTCATTCTCAAACGCAAAATCATCTTTAGCCGAAGCAACTTGATATTGCAGCGCCTGTCCATAAAGCTTATGCACAATTGGTACCAAATATACACAGGGCAGTGCGCATTTTGGGTTATATTGTCATGAGAGAGATGACTAAAAACTTTATCCCAAAAGCATTATACTCTAAATTATCAAGAGCATTCTTCAATCCCCCCCTGAATAAGACCCGTGATAAACAGGGCTTGCAAGAATAACATCGTTAGCGTCTGCGATTGTTTTGACAAATGCATGCGTTTTAGCATCACAATGGTAATGACTTATAAAAACAACAACTTTTTTAAATGCCTCCTCAACGGCGTATGAATATAAGCACGTTTTTTCTCGTCATTTTTTAAGGTATTAAACTCTTCCAATCTACCGAACTTACTCTTAAATTGTAGCCAAATGATTTTAATAAACCCATATTATTTTAAAAACTCAACAAATAATATTGAGGCTACAATCAAAGACACTTCTTTTCAATATTAAGCAAGTTTTGTAACCTATATTGTTATCTCCATAGAAGTAAAAACAGCCTCTATGGATGGTGAGTAGCTAAGCCTTCACAGCTAGTGCTTTACAAGCGCTTTTATAACACTCACTCTGCCCCAAACATAGGATTGCATTTTATTAAATAACCCACGCGCATATAATTAAAGAGAGAAACGATTAAGCTTGCACCAATCATGCCAAGCCAATAGCCAATAAAGTCATATTCAAAAAAATTTGCCATTAGCGCTCCCCCAAATAGGCCTAACCCCCAATAACTTATTGCTACAACAATTGTTGACCAAAACGTATCAAGCAAACCCACAAGTATGCCATTGAGCATAGCTCCTAAAGTGCCAAAAGCAAAAGACAATAAGATGAACGGAAGCAACTTCCAAGAGAAAACAACAACGCTGTCTTCAGAAATATTAAAGATGGTTGTAAGGATAAATTCATAAGAGAGATAAACAACCACTGATAAAAATAAGACATAAGCTACAGCAAAAACTGTGACACTCATACGCAGCTGTTTTAGAGCCATATTATTCCTATCTGCTCTATACCACGCTGCTATTGTCGCAGCTGCGCTGGAAATCCCAAAGCCACCACAGAAATAAGCATATCGAGACGCATCCCTATCGTATGCGCGGCCAAAGATTCGATCCCATAAGCCGTAATCATGAATGCAATGACCGAAGGAAAACCCTCCGCAATAAGAATACGTATACCAATGGGTAGCCCTACTCGCAGCAATTTTATTATTCGTGAAATCTCTAACTTTGGTCTCAAATAATTAAAGCGAAAAGAATGAAAAGCAGAATTGCGGGACAATATTATTGCTGCTGCAATAACAATTAAAATACGGATCAAACTGCTCGCAATTCCTGCACCAAAGACACCTAATCCGCTTGCAGAACCTATACCAAAAATAAGCAGCCAAGAGATAAGAAAATTTACGAGGATAGCCGCAAGCATAACCCAGGTTAAGGGCTTTGGATTACCAATTGCTGACAGCAATCCTCGGCTATTCACATAAAGATAAAAAAACACCACTCCTATAGCAGCGCCACTATTATATTCCTGTGCTATATTGGCAATTGTCTCATCTTGGCCGAGAAGACACAAAATATTCCTCGTATTGAGTAAAATGATTGCACTCATCATTCCAATCACAAGGGAAAGCCATATTCCTTGATCAAACCATGCCTTTAATGCATATCTATCTTGTCTGCGAAAACTTTCCGCAAGTTTTGGTGCAACCGCGGTAATAATACCTAGCCCAAACAACATAACAAAACTAAATATACTCAGAGCTAACATTGTACCACTCAAGGCTTGCACGCCTAAATGCGCTACAAGCGCTGCATCTGTGAAGGAAATCATCATCTGAGATGATAAACCCTATAGCCAGTGGCATGCCAAGAGAGAGCAATTGCTTCATCACAACAAACATTGTGAAATATCTTTCCATATTGAAGGGCATATTAAGCTCGGATCTTTTAAACAAAACACATTGATTTTTTCCGTAAAGTCTTTCCATCGCAAGTCTTGTGTAAAGGATGCATAATGAGAACGCATTAAGGTAAGAGGAGATGCCCAGTTCTTAAAAAAGAAGCGCAATGCACCTTTATTGGTTTTTTGGACTTTATGCCATGCGTTTTTTTGTACAATATTATGCCACCAAGCAACTACAGTCATTGATAAAAGATCCTCAGCGAGCCGTTTGTTCGTCTTGTATATCCATTTTTAGTATTTTTAATCAAACTTTTTGGTACTGCAAGTAATACACCTGTGCTAACCTTTGCTTACTCGCTGCTTACATATGTAAAAAAACAAAGCCGACCAAGTTGTCAAAAAACACAGGCATTAGCATTTTTACAATCCATTGTGCCTATACACCAATTAAAAAAGAGCGTTTATGATACATAAGACACCTCGATGCCCCACCGCTCTACGATCTAAAATTATGAAACTTTAGTTCAACAACCAACGCACAATATTTTACGGACGCAAAAGCACCATCTAGCACTCACTAGGAGAGCATTCTATAACTATACGCACCATGTCCACATCACAAAACTATAGAGACTTCATATGAATGATTGCCCTCTCCAAAAATAATAATTTTGTCCACCTCCGAATCCAATCTGAAGTATTCATTTAACAACACATCAATATCATATCCTCTTGATATGCTCGTTCGCGATATTTCTGGCTAATAGCAGCACAATCATTTGGTGTATTCAAATCGATAAGCATCTCTACTAAAAACGATGGACAGCTATTAATTTCGACTCAATCCATATAAGATGACCCACACACTATTCTTTCCTGTGTCTTTATGTAAGTCACAGGCAAGGCCCTATTCAACTGTATCTTCACTCTCAGACCTCTTCGTTTTTTATTAACTTTTTATCAGTATAAAGCCAAGCCAAATTAAGCGGGATAATTAAACATATACAAACCAAGGCAAAACAAAAAGCTGCTTCTATACAAACATTATTTGCCAACCAACCAATCAGCACAAGCGCTAAAATACCAAAAATACGCGCAAGAAAACTAACCATGGATAAAACCGTATTTGCATTCTTTTGTTGAATATGTTTAAAAAACTCTGCTTCAAACTGCGTCATAGGAACAGAAAAAAAACTGTGAAATACGGTGAATAAAATAATAGGAGCCCAACTGTTTGCAACGAGAAGCAGAGCAAGCATAACAACAGCACTTAGGACGAGTGAGCACAAAGTTATCGCCATAGGAGCATATTTTTGCATAAAATATTTAATTACAAAGCGATTAAATAAGTATTTTACGAGAGTATAAGACACAAAGCACAGGCCAAGAATAAGAATTTTAGTCTTTCCTGTCGCATTGTCTAATACTCCTGTCTGTCCCAAAATAAAAGGTTGCCAAAAATGAAATATTGGCTGCAATGCAGCAACAATAAAACCACATATCAATATATAATATAATCCGATTTTTGAGGTAACTAAATAAGTAAAAGCTTCTGTTGCATGCAACAAAGAACCCGAGTCTATTGACTGACTATCCGAAGCGGATGCAATACCTATCCCCGTCACCCGACTAAACAAGAATACAAGCACGAGAAACCCGAAAGAACAAAAATAATATGCCGACTGATAATTATCCATACACAAAACAATAAGAACACCTAGCGCACCAGCAACCATATTCATGAATGCCGTCAGTTCCCGCTTATAAACGTTTACTTGGTGGTAGATCAAACTACCCTTGTAACCACCGCTATCGATTAAGCCTTTAATCCATGTACTATCAGCGCCAGAACATAAAGCAAAGCCTAAAGCATATATAATTTCTGCCGGAATTAAGACAGAAAGATTAGGCGCGTAAATACATAAAAAGAAGAAGAGCGAAAAAAAGAAACATGATAAGATAACATTTTTTTTAACGCCAATTTTATCTCCTAAAATTCCACAAGGCACTTCAAAAATACAAATAGCCGCGCTAAATACAATTTGTAATAAGGCTAACTGTGCTATACTAACGCCCATAGACAAGAAAAAAAAAGCATGGAAGGAACCTGTAATCAGCCGAACCCCGCTCATTGCCCCACAGCCATAGAGCAACTTTTTAACTTCATAATCTATCGTCATTAATATATCCAAAAGCTATAAAGCTGGCAGCTTTTTTTGCCGCCAGCTTTGTATATTTTAAAACTTCAATTCATAGAAGCGCCTCAAGCAGCCATTTTCTGCTCACTTGCTCGGGCTTTGAGCGCAGCAACATCAACCCGTTTAATTTTTTTTCAGTGGTTTATACATATCTTTAGTTTTCATAACTTTACCTCCTGTATTAAATGAAAACAATTAAATTCAACATGAAGTGTACATTATAACTACCTTTTATCAATTTATTATTTTGATATAAAAAGCTTTTCTCCCCTCCCCCTTAAGTATTTCATGCTCCAATCATTCTGTAACAACCACCGCAGCACTTGGAAACTCATGCGCCCCTTCGGGCAAAGTACGCTTATATTCACGCCAATTTATCACCGGCTGGTCGTTAAACGCAACGCTCGTTTGCAGTGCAGCAAAATGCGCTTTGCCGCATTTAATCTTCAGTATTTCTTTAAGTCGCAAATCAAACTCGCTATTTGCCCCTTTTGTCTCCAGCACAAAGTAAAGCTTTTGTTCGCCATCTCGCTCTAAAAAAACTGCCCAATCAGGCGTATAAGAACCAATGGGAGTGGCTATTTTAAAACTTCTTGGTAGTTTAAAAAACAATCTGACTTCAGGATCATTTTCAAGACTTTGTGCAAACTCTTTCTCCACACTGCTTTCATAAACCACATGATCATACACACTCTTCTCACTCACAACAGCTGTACGCTCTAAATTTGCCACAAGCTCTTCACTGGTAAAAAGCTCTTGCACACTATATTCTTGCCCGACCAGCTTTAAATATTTAATGCCATCAATTGTAAGATTAACATGGGTTTTATTGAGTATTTCTTCTATGCGCTCTAAAAAAGCTTGTGGATTTTTTACAAACTCATGCTCACGGCCACTCTTGGTCAAAATACCAATAATTGTCTTTGTGGTTAATTTCAGCTTTAAGGTCAAATAATGTACAATGTTCGGCAGTGCACAAAAACTATAATCAAGCGCACTCTGCTTTAATAACTGCTCTTCATAGGTCACACCAGCACTATCCAGTTCTATCTCTGCTGTCTGATAAACCAAATGCGCGGGCGCAACTGGCGCCATTTTTTCCACTGCATCCACTGCTTTGGCAACAAACTCTGTGCGATCAAGCTTTGCACGATAAGTGGTCTTTTTATTGATCTTTTCCCACAAGTCCAAAAACTCTGGTGAAGCCACTGTTTGCTTTTTAAGCTTAACCCGCACCTCGCGCGTAGCATTACGAATAATCGGCATGGCTTGGCTCGCTTCTAGCGCCTGCAGCACAGCCTGCTTCTGCCCTTTACTAAAACGTTCACTTAAATCTAACGTCCCAGTCGCCCATTGCGCTTTTAATGTATCTGTGATTTTTCCTGCTGATGTAAGCAAGGCTTTTTCACGCAACTCAACCAATATATCAGCAGCCTCTTGCGAAGACAGAATTTTTGTTTCTGTCACAGTTGTCATATAAATCAGATCTTGCAGCGTCTCAACATTAATAAGCGCGCCCGCATCAGTTTTTTTCACAATTTCTTGACGCAATTCGCGTGGCATTTCCTCCGCCCCTATAGCATCAAATTCGCTCGCTACTAAATCTTGATCTACTTTAACGACACCTGCCTCATCAATAAAATCTTTTGCAACAAGTATTTTAACAATTTTTTGTGCTTGCGATACTTCCACTTTAGCGGCCACATATTTTACATCTTCATAAATACGGCCAACCAAATGCTCCATCTGCAATGTACCAAGTTTATAACCAATATCCGCCTCTAATTCTTTTTGCAATGTACTCACAAACTCAGCAAAGCTTTCATTCACCATGACATGCAGCACATTTATATCTTTATCTTCTACCTGTTCACCGTGTTGGTTTACGCACAAGCGCAAACCGCGACCAATCTTTTGCCGTACGGTAAAATTCGATTTTTGCTCAATCAACATACACACTTGAAACACATTCGGATTATCCCAGCCTTCTCTCAAGGCCGAATGCGAAAAGATAAAACGCAAGGGGCATGCAAAAGATAATAACCACTCCTTATCACGCATAATCGTGTTATAAGTGTCATCATCAGCTTGGCTGTCGCCCTTTGTATCCTTATAGACGCCTTTTTTGTCTTGCGAGAAATAACCGCCGTGCACGTTTCGAACATTTTGTGCAAACTTAGTTCGCAAGGAGGCATATTTCTTTTTCGCCAACAGCTCTTCATAACATTCTTCAAACATACGCTCATAAAGTGCTGGCTCTTCATCAGAGCTACGATATTTAGCCACCTCATCAATAAAAAAAAGTGATAAAACTTTAATCCCTAAAGGCGCAAGCCGCAATTCTTTATCTAAATGTGTTTCTATAGTGCGATAAATTTGCGCGCGTTTAAGCTCTATTGTATTCACATCACCAAGGGCGTGGCCAAATTTGACAATTTCAGTATCAGAAAACTCAACAGCTTCATCCCCCGCCATGCAATTGATACCCGAAACAATATAACCCCCATAAAGCTCACGCCCGCCCGTAACGCGATACAGATCATCGCCTTGTCTCACTGTAACTGTTTTGCGGCTCACAGTGCCATTCTTTCCCGCAATATCCAACTCTAAGCGCGCCTTAAAGCCATGTTTGTGAGATACGGATTTCAAGGCAATATAGGGACGGTTAAAATTTTGCTCTATCTGATTCGTAGAGACACAAATTTGCTTTACCAGTCCTTTTTTATAAGCATCAACAGGTGTTAAACGATATAAAAGATTAATCTCATCTTTATGCGTGGCACTATAGCGGAAAACACAAAGCGGGTTAAGGCTCGCAATAGCCTCCTTCGCTTTTGCTGTATTATCCACCGATTGCGGTTCATCTATGATCAAATCGGATTTGTGTCTTGGATAATAGCGCATAGCACTTTCGCCATTCAGTCTATCTTGCGGAAGGTTGATAATATTTTCTGCTTTTTTAAATGCATCAATATTGATAATCATAATTTCAATATTGGTAGAGCTTGCAAATTGGCGAATTTGCGAAAGATCTTTTGAACTATAAATAAAATAACGATAGGGCAGATTATCAAACTCTGCTTGAAAATGCTCCCTTGTTACCTGAAGTGATTTATACACCCCTTCGCGAATAGCAACACTTGGTACGACAATAATAAATTTGATAAAGCCATAGCGTTGATTTAACTCAAAAATCGTCTTGCTATAGACATAAGTTTTGCCTGTTCCCGTTTCCATCTCAATAGAAAACTGCTTTTGCTCTAGCGTCTCACTCGCCAAGAGTTTATTGTTCTGTTGCACCTCTCGTAAATTTGCTAATATGCTTTCATCACTGATCAATAATTGATTACCATAACCAAATTCATTTAACGCTAATTGTCCTTGTTCTGAATGCAAAGAAAAAAAAGAATCCCGTTGTGGTTGGCCTTTAAACAAATCAATGACGCTTTTAACGGCATCATTTTGAAATTCTTGTTGTTTAAATTTAAGTCTCATATCGCCGCTTCAAGATTCCCATCTTCAATCTCATGGAGGATAATAGAAAGGAGGACACTAGAAAGTTACATGATAGCATATTTGCAAACTCCCATATGCGCGTGGACAGTGGCACACCCTCCCCCCAATTAGTGCAGAAATGACGTCGCTCTTGGTACTGGACGCGTTACGTCGGTGCTAACCTTCTCTATTTTTTGCAGAACAGAAAGCGCGTATCAGGCTCTCTAGCCATACTTAGAGTACGCAAAGTTATTCATCACTCTACAACACTTTAAGCGCGCAGTTTTATGTTTTGTATTAAAGGATTTTTGCTTTCAAAATATACGAACAACATCACACAAAGTAGAATAAACAAGCTGCCCCCAACATTAAACCAAACCTTCTCTGTAACCAGCACTGTTGCACCGAAACAGTTAACAATAGCGTGGACAAAAAAAGGTGCACACGCATAAAATTTAGAGCGTGTAACAACACCACGATACGCCAAGCATGTATTGAAAATATGCATGAGTATGACGCTCATTAAAGCACACAAAAAAATACTCGCTTGCGTCCAGGAATAAAAAATTACATATTCACCGGCTAATAACCTAGATCGAATAGGCCAGCCATTATAAACAAGGAAAGGCCCTAGCGCCTTATAAACTAATTCGCATAAACCCCAGCCTATGCCAATATTCAGCGGCAAACGCCACAAAAAACTAGGCGAGCACCGATAAAACTTAGTAACTAACCAACGACGCATAGCTTCTTCTGCTACAACAAAAAAAACCGTAAATGTTAAAAATAAAAAAACAAGCGCCAGCCCCTGCTCTGCACGACTCTTGGTTTCAACAATACTCATCATATAAAGCGTTTTTATTACAGATTGCTCCCAAAAAGCAAGAAACCCGCCAGCAATGCAGCTAGCAACAAACCATCCCACAGCACCAGCGACAACCAATTTGAACTTCAGAAAATGATGAAACACACATAGAAGAAAAACAACGCCAAGCACTTGCAGTAAACGTAAGGCATCAAGTTTATGTTCTGTTTCCGAGTAACGCCATACTAACAGAACAATCACCCCAAAAACTATGCCGCTCAACAGCACATTTATCCAACTAAACGTAGAGCGAAAAAAATTATAAATGACAGCGCCATAAATAAGGCCTGCGAGAAGCGAAGTAATAAATAAAACCAACATTATTATGCCCCCTCATTTACTACAGCGTAACTGCTATTTTTCTTCATGGATAATCTGTCTTGCACAAAATCATAAATTTGCCGCATAAGAGCAAACATAAGAATAGTAGCGATTGTATAATGCCCAATTGCAAGAAGTTCTGGCTCAGCGGCCCGCCATGAAAAGCGCGCCCAAGCCGCCAAGCATTGTAAAAGCAGGATAAGAACAAAAAAACGCCATTTCTTGTCAAGGAAAACCACAAGCATTAAGAAAGTTGATAAAAGATTCAGACCTATAATAAACGCATAATATATTACCGTCTCAAGTAAAGAAAGTAAGGCGTCCCTATCAAGACTAAAGGCCCCTTTTAGGATTTTCACAGCTTCTGGTAGAGATGTAAGCAGTACAAGCCCTATAGCAGCCCCCCAAATCCCCATTCCCACGCCCAGTCCTGCCTCTACACCATTGCCATTATCTTCTGCCACCCAATGAGAGAGCAAAAAAAACTGCATAATCGCCATGCCTATAGGGAATAGACCAACAGCAAAAACAATATTAGGCGTACTATAAGCAGAAAAATCTAAAATCAAACTGCCTATCATACGCATAAAGCCGTATAGAAAAAAAATAAAAAGCACATAACAACCAGCGCTTGACCCAATAATCGCCTTCGTGCCTTTAAACGTTTTAACCAAAGAGAGTAACCAGCGGTACCCCAATATAAGCGAAAGCGCCAAAACATAATAAGGAAAATAACTCGTAGCGCCATAAACATAAAGAAAAACAAGACACAAAACAACGAGCAAGAAAACTAAATGTTCAACCAATGTTTTTTTCTTCATCAAAGGAAAAATAATCAGCACCAGACAAAAAACGGCGCCGATAACAGATAATGTCAATTTGTCAAGCATTATTGCAAGCCTCAAAAATAGAATTTATTAATATTGCATAGCCTGAAGAAATGTCAAACATAAACAAAAGACCAACCGCAAAATGAATTACAAAAGGCAGATAGAAATAGACCTTGCGCTTATCTTGGAAACCAAGATACATAAAGGCGCGTATTTACAACATGCATCAATACAATCATGCCCGCGGCAATAAGATAGCTGATCGCTTGTGGACAAGATTCAAATGCGACATAGCCCACCATTTGTGGCGCCCTATCAACACGGTAATTCAAGTAAAGAAAAAGAGCTGGGAGGGTCTTATAGCATAAGTCTAGAACACCCCAGCCCAGCCCGAAATAAAGGACCTCACGCGCAGCTAATTCTGGCTTATATACGCGAAGCAACCACAAACGCAAAAGCTCCGCAGTTAAAACTGATATCAAAAGGATAAAAAAGGGATAGTTTGCAGCAACCAAACTCATGTAATGCACCACCTGCTGCTGGCTATTATTAGCAGCAGACAAAGCAGGCAATGGCAACAAAGAACTCAAATATATAAAACCTGCCCCAATACACAAGGTAGCAACTGCACCACAGAACCCAAGAACTAAATATTTATATAAGTAGTGCTCGTGCAGAATTAAAAGAATGCCAAGATAACATACCAAAAGCAAAGATAAGTCTGGAAGCCCACTTTCACTATGTGGATAAGCGAAGATGATAGCGCAGGAAAGGCCAGCTAGCCCCCCCCAAAAAAATGACACGCTCGCCCAACAAGCCATTGTTTTTAAGGAGACAAGGGCTGGAACTTATCCCAAAACTAAGCAACATTCCAAAAATTAAGTCAGACATATAATTTCCTTAAAGCGCCTTGCCCTCCCAAGCATACCAAGATATTATTGCGGGAGAAAAACTCCCTGCTAAGAGGCTGATAGTGTACCCCTTAGCAAGGCCTTTACCTTGTTAAAAAAGCCAGGTCAAACAACAATTTCACCACTTAGAGCGAACACAATCCCAACCAACTTTAGCAATACCCGCGGCTGCGCCACGGGACCCCGCCTACTATTGCTCCAGAAACTGCCCCTACTGGGTTGGCTGCTCTAGGCTGTTAGGATAAACCCAAAGAACTATAGCCTCCTGTCTTCTCACTCAGTTTTCCTTTTAAACGGGTTAATCACGCTAAGCTTCACATTCTTTGATTTAATGTAACGCGCGTACACATAAACAACAAACATCAAACAAATCCAATTTTTAACCATTCCATAGTCATCATCTGTATGAACAAACGCTACATAATAAGAAACAAAGAGGCTAAAAAACAGCTCTGCAAGAACATCAAGGACCAACCAATAATATTTCTTTGTAGTAACAAAGAGAACCATCAAAAATGTCAAAAAAACTTGGCCCGTTAGAATAGCAAAACCAAACACCGCATAATCAAACATTTTTTTCACTGCCTCCCTGTTTGCAAAACCTATCTGTTGATAGATTTCTCGAAGGTCTGATAAAAGCAGTGATGACACAAAAAAGATGCCTATGGCAAACCCACAGCCAATACAAATGCTTAAATCTAGCACTGACATAGATTTTTCCTTCAAAGCTTTAGCAATTAGGACATAGCGAGCCCCCCCTATCATCAACGGAATAATGAAAAGCAGATAAATATAGCTCGAAAGCTGCAGATCAAAAAAATCTAACAGAAGGTCATCACTCATAACAATAAAACCAGCTGCGATGAAAAAAATGGGGCAACTTGCGATAATGGCCAAACTAAAGCATTTTATATTGTTTACTATATTGGGTATAAATTCAATGCAAAAAGAAAGAAAGAACATAATTATAGCAACATGAGAAGATGTTATCGGCACACCGACTATATACTCAAAATACTCAAAGATATATATGATGGGAGGAACAACCAATGCCGCCACTATGAATGTAACCGTGTTCTCCCTGCCTAACATGCTTTTTCCATTAATAGCAATAGTTTTGAGGAATAGATACAACATGCCAAACCACAGACAAAAATAAACGAGCACTATACTAAACTCGCCCATAGCTCCTCCTGTGCAATATTTCAAACATAAAGGTGGCACCTTTTACAGTACCACCATTCTAGGCTTTAGGATAACCCAAAGAACTACATCAAAAGCCCGTCAATATGTCAGTATCCCAACACCGTACAAACCACCTGAATTAGCAATAGATTGACCAAAAAACTGTGTGCCACACTGGGCAGCAGCCACACCATAACCAGCATAACCGCCTATGATGTCTCCGAATTGATTGCCTACAGCTTCCCCAAAGCTTCCTACGGCCATGCCAGCCTTATAATCACGCCCCGCTGCCCATCCTGCGAAAAAACCACCCGCAAGGCCAACCTTACCACCATACTTGCTACCAAACACAGTACCAGAGTTATATTTGCTACTAAAATTATCGGCACTGCAATAATTGTACGAACTACTTGAAAATCTCATTTATTTTCTCCAATTTAGTGTATAAATAAATCCCCCAAGGTTACTTATGTCCCCGCGCCAGAATGGCCTACCCATAATCAACCACCGAAACACCCCTGGAGATATGAATGCACTTTCATGCAAGTTCACATTTATAATATATAGTTGACAAAATCAAGGGCATTGTGTCAAAAATATGGCATATTTTAGTAAATTTATGCTTACTTATTTTATGTGTTTGAACTTAATAGTTTACATTATGAGCAATAATAATGAAAGTCAAATAAGATTCTCTTGGTTTACAAAATATACTAAAAGTATATAAATATACTGAGAGAGATATTTATTGTTGCAATTGCAATCAGAATCATAGATTTAGTTAACCCGTTTATATTTCAAGCGATTATTGATCGTATCATTCCGTTTTGGGCAAAATTTGAGGAAAATCATCCGCGCAAGGTCTCTGCTCCGTGACGGCTCACACGCAAAAAAGCCCGCCAAGCACGGCTTTTAACTGCCTCACAAAACGCCAAAAATAAGAATTAGAAAAGTTGTAACAAGATAAATGGTACGGTTGGTGGGATTTGAACCTACGACCTCTGGTGCCACAAACCAGCGCTCTAACCAACTGAGCTACAACCGCATAAAATAAATGTATCATAACTGTTCACGATTTCGTAAACATTTATTCTTTGCTTATGTGACATAAGGAAAATCAACAAAGTTTGCAAGCCCCTTAAAAAAAATCTCGCAATTTTTTGTGAAGAAAAAAGCGTTTTTTTACAAAGGAAATTTTGCCCAATGTTCAAGACTATGATCACGATAGCTTTTTATGTTATCAACTCCATCTTGTTGCATCATCTGCAAAATCTCTTGCAGAATAGTTATGACAAGATCTGGACCTTCATAAACCATCCCACTATATAATTGAATTAAATCTGCACCAGCTTTTACTTTTTCCAAAGCGGTTTGTGCGTCCTTTACACCGCCAACACCAATAATTGCAATCTCCTTCCCTAATTTTTGACGCATTTTTGCAAGCACAATAGTAGAACGCTCAAAAAGTGGACGTCCAGAAAGCCCACCCTGTTCATTACTGAAGTGACTATTGCTAAGCCCCTGGCGTGAAAGAGTTGTGTTAGAAACAATCAGTCCATTAAAATCAGAAAGTTTTATTTCTTCAGCAACATCATCTAATTCTTTCTCTGATAAATCGGGAGCAATTTTTAAAAAAATAGGAATGGAGAATCCATGCTTGTTCTCTTGCTCATTTCGCGCTTTCGAAACTGCACTCAACAAAAGATGCAAACTGTCACGGGCCTGTAAATCACGTAAACCTGGTGTATTAGGAGAAGAAATATTAACCGTAAAATAATCAGCAACATCATAAAAATGAACAATACCAACAGTATAATCATCAATCTTATCGAACGTATCCTTATTGGCTCCAATGTTGACTCCTATAACACCAGTTTTTTTACACGCACGCAATCTATTGTAAACAACTTGATGTCCGTCATTATTAAAGCCCATTCTATTAATAATCGCTTCATCTTCTTTTAAACGGAAAAGCCGTGGTTTAGGATTTCCAATCTGAGGCTTTGGTGTCACTGTCCCAATTTCAGTAAAACCAAA
Source organism: Bartonella sp. CL436QHHD (assembly GCF_042195105.1). NCBI lineage: Bacteria > Pseudomonadati > Pseudomonadota > Alphaproteobacteria > Hyphomicrobiales > Bartonellaceae > Bartonella > Bartonella sp. CL436QHHD. The sequence continues at coordinate 128,558 of NZ_JBHINR010000044.1, forward strand.
TCCTAAACGAAAAATACCATCTACAACCTCTGCATTTTTATCAAACCCCGCTGCAAGACCAATAAAATTTTCAAACTCAAGACCAGCAACAGTTACACACAAACGTTTGTCGATAACCTTTTGACAACCATTTAATCCACTTTTCAGCCCGAGAATCGCTAAACCGTGTGCTTGCTCTGGATCCAACATAAATAAGGCAGAACGGCCAATACAACGAAAAAAACTCATTAATCCTTCTCCACAACATAAAAATGATCCATCGCACCTCACCTATATCTTTTAACACAAAAGATTTCCAATCAAAGAAAGCATATTATCCAAATAATATTCCCCTTCTAGAAGAAAAATCATCATATAATAGCCATACATGTTTATATTGATATATACTGTGTAAAGCACTTTTTATTCTTAAAAAACGTTTCTCTTTTTCGACATTTTTTAAAGATTAAAATATGAATCCTAATCTTATAAAATGCAGCATGAATTGAAACATCAATGGCTCTTTACCATAGTCATGGTTTTGTGGCATCTTATGCAGGCAAGCTCATAATTCTCTTAAATATGCATGCAAATGCCCTCTATTCCCAAAGTTCCTCTGTGTAATATTGTTTCCAATAGAAACAGAGCTTGCTCAAGCTATTTTTTTCCTAGCATTTATAGAATACATGGTTCATAAAAACATCTAAATTCATACTATTGTTGCACCATTTATTAGCAACAGAATGTTCAATCAATTTGTACTCTATTGATAGAATTTTGAAGAATCTGCGTTGTTTCCTTTGCCATTTCTGATGCGTTAAATACAATTTTGCATCTATTAAGTGCTCTGTCTAACATATATTTTAAGTAATGACAGTTGATTGTTGAACTCACACCTATCATACCAACGACTTCCAAACCAAAATGATCTTGCAAACCCTAGAGCTCTGCTATTTATAAACTGATACAATCTTCCAGCAGATGAAATGTGTTTCTTCCATCGGAATTATCTCCATTTTAGCTCATGCAACCCAGTACAAATAGCTTTTAGATAAGCCATAATGCCCTCCTAATTTCTATTATCGCTTACTAAATTAAGAGGAATTAAATTATAAGTGTTACTGTGGTATTGTGTAAAAATCTCTCTTTTTAATGTTAACATAAAAATCTTGAGGCAATTATATAAATTAAGCTACAGTTTTCTACTTTCTGTTGAAAAAGCAGATATAGTTTTTATTAAAAAAGCTTTTTTCTAGGAAAGGTTCTATGTAAATTCAAATAGAGCCCTAAAATCCAAATAGAACCCTAAAGCTCTTTATTAAACCTTATAAAGTCTTTGAAAATAATATTAATATTGTAATATAATCATAAAAACAAAATCTGCCCTTTCCTTTTTCATCAAAAGCGGTAAGTAAATTACCGTATATCACTTACATAAAGGGGAAAATGCAATGCTTAAAGAATTCAAAGAATTTGCCCTAAAAGGTAATATGATTGATCTTGCTATCGGTGTGATTATAGGGGGTGCTTTTGGTAGCTTGGTCAACTCAATTGTCAATGATATTTTTATGCCAATCATTGGATTGATTACAGGTGGAATTGATTTTTCTAATATGTTTATTCAACTTGCTGGCGAAAAACAAGCAACATTGAGTGCCGCCAAAGCAACTGGAGCAACCATTAGCTATGGACACTTTATTACTTTACTTATCAATTTTCTCATTATTGCTTGGGTGCTTTTTTTATTCGTTAAAGCTATGAACAAAATCCGTAGAAAAGAAGAAGAAAGCCCCCAAAAAACGTCTTCAGAAGAACAACTGTTAACAGAAATTAGAGATCTTTTGGCTAAGAAAAAATAATTTTATGCAAGATTTACATCATGGAACACGAGGAAAAAACATTTCCACAGTTGTTCCGTAATTGGGTTTGGAGAACAGTAAAAATTGTCCCCCTCTTTCTTCCACCATTGCTTTACACATTGGGAGCCCTAAACCTGTTCCCATAAAAGCGCTATCACCAGATCGGCCATCCTTGCGCTCTACTTGACCATAAGGTTGCAGTGCCTGTATAATCTCTTCTTCGTTCATCCCTATACCATTATCACTCACTGAAATTTTTACACGTTCTTTTCTATAAGAAACGTGAACAATAATCTGTCCACCCAAAGGTGTAAAACGAATAGCATTGGAAAGAAGATTCCATATAATCTGGCGAAACACTTGTTGTGATACAGGAATAAATGGAACATGAGGTGGAGCAACAATACGCATGATAATGCCGTTCTGATTGGCTTGAGTCTCAAGAAAAGCTATCGTCGCACGTAAACAAGATATCACATCAAATGTTTCAGAAATAAGGGAAGAATCAATCTGGTTATCGGAACCAGAATAATTTATCTTCGAGCACTCTAGTAATTGATTAATCAGCAATAATATATGTTTTCCAGAGGAAATAATATCGCGTAAATATCCATGATAGCGCTCATTTTCTATCGAACCAAAACGACCTTCTCTCATAATTTCTGCAAAACCAATAAGAGCATTCAAAGGTGTTCGTATTTCATGAACAACTCCAACGATTTTATCCTCTTCTGCTTTTTTTTCTCCTGATGGAACTGTTTGTGTCCTATCACGCAACATAACAGCATAATTTCCTTGCTTTGCCAAAAATACAATCGTTATCAAAACGGTTATATTTTTATGATTTTTCGTCATTAAATCAGCTGTTTCTCTGCGATTTAAAACCTGATTTTTTCCCTCCATGCGGATTGATTTAAAATATTTTTCAACCAAAAGTCGGCTTTGAAAAGTAAATAATGAAGAGAGTGGCTGTCCTCGCAGTTCATTTATTTCATAACCCATTAATGCTAAGGCTGCCCTACTCGCTGATTGAATAAAGCCTTCTTCATCCAACCATAAAACACCATCTGTTGCTGTATCCAACAATGATAAAACTGCAGCGGGCTCTTTTACGAGAGCTTGTTCTATAGCATTTACCGGCAATGTTTGTGCATATGGTAACTGAATAGCTGTTTCTTCAACTAAATTTTCTTCTTTTACCGATGAATTCAATTCATCACGCAATTGCTCTGCAATTTCATGAAAAGCTGAGCGTTCTATCTCCGTAAGACATGGTATTTCTGTTGCTAGCTTTTCATTTCTTTTTTCTTGGACTTTTTTTTGTATTTTTAAAACACCAAAGCCACGAAACCCTTTAAGCTGCTTTGTAACATCAAAAATTGGCAAAGCCGACAATTCAACATCAAGCCATTGTAAGCAACCATCAACAGGCCATTGAACAATCTCTTTACTCCAAGGCATAGCCGCTTCAATAAAACGACTGAGAACCAGATATCGATCATCATTAAATTGATGAGCAAGTTCATGAAAACTACACCCTAAAATAGAGGAAGAGAGAGGACCAACAACTTCAGCTAGCTCTTTTGAGACTTCACAAAACAAACCATTGTGATCGATTTCCCACGTAAAAGGCCGTGGCAAAAGCTCTGGTGTAAAACGAAAAGCTTCTTGCTGAGATTTTAATTCATTTGTATTTAACTTTAACTCATCTGCTTTTAATGGCATAACTAAAACTAAAAAGTGTTGGATTTACTCTCAAATGAATAATGCTAATTTGTTTACAATTATCTGTTCTGGTTAAAATAACTTGATATCTCATATAAATTGTCTGTAGCAAAATTTTGACTGTTTCATCAACAAAACAAGAATAAAAAGAAGCTTCCAGCTCTTGTTGCTTATTCACCCATTATGTAATAAATCTTGTTACAATAATGGTAACATCTCCCTCGCATAAATAGTACTCAAAAAGAATACACTTATTTTACACATTCATGCGCCTTTTTTGAAAAGATATCTCCCAAGATCCCCAAGCTTATTTTACGACGTCATCTGTAAATGGTGTAATGTAAAAGTCCCTATAGAGGATATCAAGGCATTGTGCATTACCATTTTTATACTTATAAAAGAGCTGGTTAGCACCATCATTATACTAATTTCAGCCCCTAATGTTACCAATAGTTCTTGGCATTTGAAGGCATTCATACAAAGATCTTTCTTTCATTAGAATCGCTACAAAAGAACAAACAAAAAATATACCACCGCACTATTTTATTAAAAATTTTCTCTGTAAAAAAGAGAACACAAATTATCTGTCTTCATATAAAGATTTGTTTAATTTTTTTATATTCCAGATCATTTAGAAATGTTAAAATATCTCATAATCTCCTTTGATATCAGCTTGTTTACCTCATCAGAAGTCTTAATACAAAAGATCGCTTTTGCTTTATTACTCTCCATTTAAATTTTTAATATTATATAAAAAAATAAAACAAGCACATTTAAATAATAACTGTCAGATATTTAAAAAATTGCATATTTTTAAATGCGTTTGTTTATTTTCCTTCATTGAGTAAAATTTCACGTTTTCCAACATGATTAGCGGCTCCAACAATGCCTTTTTCTTCCATCCGCTCGACGAGAGAAGCTGCTTTATTATAGCCGATTGAAAGTCGGCGCTGAATATAAGATGTTGAACATTTTTTATCACGCATAACAATTTTTACAGCTTGGTTATAAAGTTCCTCACCCTCTTCATCAAAATTTTCTTCCTCAGAAATTTCAGCCGCTGAATCAACAGAAGTATCCTCTTTGTTATCGTCTTCATTATCCGTTACCGTTGCCAAATAATCAGGTTTTCCTTGCATTTTAAGATGTGCAACGATGGATTCAACTTCTTCATCTGAGACAAAAGGTCCATGAACGCGCACAATGCGTCCACCACCAGCCATATGAAGCATATCCCCCTGACCTAAAAGCGTTTCAGCACCTTGTTCACCCAAGATCGTACGACTATCAATTTTTGACGTTACTTGAAAAGAAATGCGGGTAGGAAAGTTTGCTTTAATTGTACCGGTGATAACATCAACAGAAGGACGTTGCGTTGCCATAATAAGATGAATACCTGCCGCACGCGCCATTTGCGCTAAACGCTGAATGGCATTCTCTATCTCTTTCCCTGCCACCATCATAAGATCAGCCATCTCATCAACAATCACAACAATATAAGGAAGCTGCGTGAGATCCATGGCTTCTTCATGATAAAGCATTTCCCCTGTTTCCTTATCAAAACCCGACTGAACAGTACACATGATCGTTTCGCCTTTTTGAGCTGCAAGTGCAACGCGTGCATTAAAACCATCAATATTACGCACACCCAACTTAGCCATTTTGCGATAACGCTCTTCCATTTCACGAACAGCCCATTTTAAAGCTGTTACTGCTTTTTTGGGATCTGTGACAACGGGTGTTAAAAGATGTGGAATGCCATCATAAACAGAAAGCTCTAACATTTTAGGATCAACCATGATCAAACGACACTGCTTTGGTGTCATACGATAAAGAATCGACAAAATCATTGTATTAATTGCAACAGACTTGCCTGATCCTGTTGTTCCTGCAACCAATAAATGAGGCATTTTTGCTAATTCTGCAATGACCGGTTCACCATTAATCCCCTTCCCCAAAGCAAGAGCAAGTTTAAATTCACTTTCACGAAAAGAACGTGTTTGGATTAATTCCCGTAAATAAACGGTTTCACGAACCGCATTGGGTAACTCAATCCCGATAACATTACGTCCAGGAATTACAGCAACGCGTGTAGAAATAGCAGACATAGAACGCGCAATATCATCAGAAAGATTAATAACGCGCGATGACTTTACGCCCGCGGCGGGTTCAAATTCATACATTGTTACCACTGGCCCTGGATGAACATGGATAACTTCACCCTTAATGCCAAAATCTTCCAAAACACTTTCCAAAAGTCCAGCACCACGTTCTAATGTTTCTTGAGGAATCATCGTACCTTCATGAAAAACAGGTTCCTGTAATAAGTTGATCGGAGGAAATTCATAAACATCACAGTCAATAGATTGAATATTTTGCATAAAAGCAGAATCATAATTACCTAATGGCATACGAGTAGATTGTAATGTTTTAGTTTTACTGTTTGCTTGCATCACAGAAAAATCTTTTGAATTCTTTGTGACGGCTTTGTTTATACAATCAACAGTATTATTGGCGACAGTATTATTGCTATTTTCAGTCTCTATACTCGCCCCTGCATCGCTTAACGCCCCTGTATTACTTAACGTATGAGCAGAATCTTCAACAGAAAGCTTAGAATGACTCTCTTTAGTAGTATCATTATTTGTATGCATTAAATCAGAAATTTTCTCAACGCCTCGCATCCTTTCCGCTGGAGATTCTGATGTAATTGAATCATAGAGTTGTGGAAAGCGGTATTCAAGAACACGGTAAAGAGCCGTTATTGACTCATCAAAGGCTGTGGGAATATCCGGTGTAATTTCATTTGTCGTATCAATTGATATTCCATCCTCTTTTGACGTTTGAGTCTCCACATGTTCAAATATCAAAGATTCACACTCAAAAAATGCATCATCGGAAAGATGCAAAGCAGGTTTTATTTTTTGTAGCACATTTTCCACTTGTAATTTACGTTCTTGTTCATCCTCCTCAAGTGGAATATTTGCTGACGGCATATGAATAGCTTGTCGTGACAACTGCTTCAGAACCGTTGAATGACAAACTGATGTTTTATTCTCTATTGATTGAGGATTAATGACTTTTTTTGTCGAAAGAATATTGGTTGTTTTCTTGTTACAACGTACAATATCTGTATCTGTAATTTTTTTTTGATCTTGCTTCGTAAAAATTTTAAACTGTTTTGCAAAAACTGGATCTGTTTCTATACGACGACGCAAAATCTCAACTTCTGGGGTTCTCGTGAAACGGACGTTTTTTCCGAGGGCAAATGCCTTTTTCCACACTTCCGGATAAGGAAATATCTCAGTAATCTTAACAGATAAATCTTCTCTTGATGCACCTTCCGTACTATCATCAGAAAAAGAAGACGTAGAAATAGATTTTGTTTTCGAATTATGCATGGCACCCAACAAATTTATAGCAATGAGAAAAATAACCTTTTCAAAAAGAATTCGTAGAAACTATCATACGAAGGTTAATAACCTTTTGCTGATGGTTACTTTTTAATGAAAAAAATAATGCCATAATGCATATTCATAATCTGCCTTTTGCATATTTACGATATAAATTGCTCAGTTTATGGTGTCATAGAGCTCGTATTTCATTTGTTTTGAAGAAAACTTCATGATAAAAAAGCTTCAAGAAAATTGTCTATGCCTCTCTTTCTCTCCCTTTTCATAAAAGAAACTAGTCTCAATAATACAATAAGCATTGCTCTATTGAATTCTCCATGCTCAATTATCACGATATAATCTAATTTCTCGCGTTTTTATAAGATTACCCTTGTTATCCTCGTTTAAAAAGGCTTAGACTAAGACAATCATAATTACATAAATACAAATAGAAAAAAGGGAGTGAATTATGTTTAATAAACGGAAATTTTATATCAATGGTCTATGGGATGAGCCAAGCATTCCTCACGATTTTGACGTCATTAATCCATCAACAGAGGAGGCTTGTGCTGTCATTAGCCTTGGAAGTACAAAAGATGCCGATAAAGCAATTAATGCGGCTAAAGAAGCGTTTCAAAAATGGAAAACAACGTCACCAAATGAGCGTCTTGGATTTGTTGAAAAAATTCTAGAGATCTACGAAAAACGTTCCAAAGACATGGCAAAAACCATTTCAATGGAAATGGGAGCACCGATTGATATGGCGCTTAATGCGCAAACTGCAACCGGAAGTTCCCATATTCGCAATTTTATCGAAGCTTATAAAGAGTTTTCGTTCCAAGAAACTTTAATAAAGGGAAATGAGCAAGCAATCCTTCACTACGATCCTATCGGCGTCGTAGGATTAATTACGCCATGGAATTGGCCCATGAATCAAGTAACTCTTAAAGTTATTCCTGCTCTCTTGGCTGGCTGTACCATGGTGTTAAAGCCCTCTGAAATTGCGCCTCTTTCTGCTATGCTTTTTGCTGAATTTTTAGATGAAGCCGCACTTCCAGCCGGTGTTTTTAATTTAATCAATGGTGATGGTGCGACTGTCGGCTCTTACCTCTCTGCACATCCAGATTTAGAAATGATCAGCTTTACTGGTTCAACTAGAGCAGGAAAAGATATTTCTAAAAATGCCAGCGCTACTTTAAAAAGAGTCTGTCTGGAACTTGGTGGAAAAGGAGCGAATATTATCTTTGCTGATGCCGACTCAGATGCTATTCAACGTGGTGCACGACATTGCTTTTATAATAGTGGACAAAGTTGTAATGCACCGACTCGTATGCTTGTGGAACAGAGCATCTATGACAAAGCCATAAAAATAGCCAAAGATATTGCAGAAACAACAAAAGTAGGACCAAACTGCCAAGAAGGAAATCATATTGGACCTGTCGTTTCAAAAAAACAATATGATAAAATTCAAGATCTTATCCAATCGGGAATTGATGAAGGTGCAACTCTTGTTGCAGGCGGGACTGGTTTACCAAAAGGAATGGAACGCGGTTATTATGTCCGTCCAACAGTCTTTGCTGATGTAAAACCTCATATGCGTATTTTTAAAGAAGAAATCTTTGGTCCAGTTCTCTCGATTCTTTCTTTTAGTACAGAAGAAGAAGCCGTCGCTTTAGCGAATGAGACTGAGTATGGTCTTACAAACTATATTCAATCGCAAGATCGCAACAAATGTCGTCGTATTGCGGCACAAGTACGCTCTGGTATGGTAGAAGTTAATGGACATGGATTACCCAGTGGAAGCTACTTTGGAGGTGTAAAATTTTCTGGGCGCGCTCGTGAAGGAGGACATTGGGGAATTAAAGAATTTCTCGATAGTAAAGCAATTTCGTACTGGTAAAATCTTATTAAAAACTTAATAGGAATCGTATGGTAATACAGAAAATAACGGATGAAGGTGCTCTTGGGCAACGTCTTGATCAGTGGCTCGCAAAACAATATCATGATGTGCTCTCGCGTTCGCGTTTGCAAACCCTCATCCGTGAAGGCTGTCTTAAAATTGATGGTCAATTCATAAAGGAACCAAAAACAAAATTAAAACCTAACCAAATAATTGAATTGGAAATGCCTGACCTTCGTGATGCAGAACCTAGCGCTGAAGCCATTGCATTGGACATTCTTTTTGAAGATGATCATGTCATTGTTATTAACAAACCAGCTGGTCTTGTTGTTCATCCTGGGAATGGCAATTGGACCGGTACATTGGTTAATGCCCTTATTTACCACTGTGGGAATAGTTTATCTGGTATAGGTGGTGTTAAACGCCCTGGCATTGTCCATCGTCTTGATAAAAATACAAGCGGTGTTATGGTTGTTGCAAAAAATGATCTAGCTCATAAAAGTCTCAGTGCTCAATTTTCTGATCATGGACGTACCTGCGCATTAGATCGACGCTACCATGCCTTGATTTGGGGAACACCTCAGCGCAATGTCTGGACAATTGATGCATCACTTGGCCGTTCGCCCCATAACCGGACAAAGCAAGCTGTCATCCATAACCAAAACCCTTATGCTCGTCATGCTGTTACACATGTTTCTCTGCTTGAAAAATATGGCTCTCATGCAGACTCAACATCTTTTGCTAGCCTTCTGGAATGTCGCTTGGAAACTGGACGCACCCATCAAATCCGTGTTCATATGACTCATATTGGGCATCCACTCATAGGCGATACAGTTTATGGAAACGCTTTTAAAACAAAATCAAACACATTCAACCCCACTATTAGAAATGCAATCGATCAATTCAACCGACATGCACTCCATGCTGCAAGTCTTACTTTTGAACATCCTTCTACCGGTAAAGTTATGTCGTTTTCCGCACCACTGCCTCAAGATATGGCTAAACTTATTAAACTTTTTAAAAAAGTGAATTGAAACTTTTCCCCTTCTCAAGATTTCACAATAAAATATCTTTTTTTGAACAAAATTGAAAAATATGCTAGAGTGAGATTATGAGGATAGTTAGCTATCTAAAACATAGAATTTGCCTTATCAGGGAATTCAAACAAAAGGAGGGTGCTATATGGCCCATATGAATTTATTATCAGTAATGACAGGTGATGGTGGTTTAAACCGTTACTTGGAAGAAGTGCGTCGTTTTCCAATGCTTGAGCCAAAAGAAGAATATATGTTAGCTCAGCGTTACCGTGAGCATAATGATCTAAAAGCTGCGCATAGGCTAGTAACCAGCCATTTGCGTCTCGTAGCTAAAATCGCGATGGGATATCGGGGCTACGGACTTCCCATTGGGGAAGTCATTTCAGAAGGCAATGTTGGACTCATGCAAGCTGTTAAACGTTTCGAACCAGAGCGGGGTTTTCGTCTTGCAACCTATGCAATATGGTGGATTAAAGCGTCAATCCAAGAATATGTATTGCGCTCTTGGAGTTTGGTGAAAATGGGGACAACAGCTAATCAAAAGCGTTTGTTTTTCAACCTTCGTAAGTTAAAAAGTAAACTTCAAGCACTTGATAGTGGCGATCTCAATGCAGAACAAGTGAAAAAAATTGCAATCCAGTTGAATGTCACAGAAGATGAAGTTGTATCAATGAATCGTAGGCTTGGTGGTGACACTTCACTCAACGCACCAATTCGAACAAAAGAAGGGGAAAACAGTGAGTTGCAAGATTGGTTGGTGGATGAATCTAACGATCAAGAACAAATTTTAATTGAAAAAAGTGAATTAGAAAATCGCCGTTCCATGCTCATAAATGCCATGGACAATCTCAATGAACGCGAAAAGCGTATATTTAAAGCGCGTCGTTTAAACGATGTACCACTAACCCTAGAAGAACTCTCTGGTGAATTTAATATTAGTCGAGAACGAGTAAGACAAATTGAAATGCGTGCATTTGAAAAAGTGCAAAACTCTATCAAAGATTCTACTTTATCTCAAAGTCAAGTATAAAACCTAGAGTTAAGTATAAAGCCAATGGTTTGCACATTCTTTAAATGTGAAAATGAAAAAAAGCATGCCTTGGCTTTATATTTGTAAATTAGCCTATCGAATTCTTTAAGTTATTGATATGTAAAGCTTTATTGAATATATTTGGTATATAATTGATAAAGACGGTCGTAGAAAATTCTTCACAGCCGTTTATTTTTTTGCATCTATGTTTTATTTTTTTGACCAAGAACTGTTAACTTATCTTGTTGTGCAAGCCATTGTCCAATAACTTCATTAAAAATAGACTTACCTGTTGGTCCTTTTGCAAAGGTTAATTCACTTATACGCCCGTTTTTATCCGTTAACACCAAACGCATCCAATCTAATTCTCGCATCAATTGTAAATTTCGATCAAGAAATGGATGATTACCACTCAATGCGACAAGAAAAAAGTCATCGTTAATCTTTGCAGCAATGGTTCTTGTTAAAGCCTGTCCAATGGATTGTTCACTTGCTTTAAAGGTTAATGCTTGAACATTGCTTATAGCTTTACCTGAAAATTTATCAGAAAGAATAAAAACAAGGTCCATAATATATGCAGCAGGAAATGACTGATCGGTATTACGACGTAAAATTAACCGTAATGATACCCCTTCATCAGGAATTGTTATATCACCTTGTATAGTTGTTTCTTCTGGAGCCCCCTTCACTTGAGATTCTTTTATAAGCGTCCAGCGAGCACTTCCCGTTGCTATCTTTTCTGCATCATAATTTGTACGTGCTTGATAGAAAACAGCTTCACCTGATTTTTCAAGCGATTGCAAATTGCTATCAACAACTGTTGAGAGTACTTCTTCATCCGAAGAATCTATCGCTTGTTTTAAACCAACATCAATTTCACTTCCATCCTCTAATAAGCGTTGTGTTAACTTTCTCTTAATTGGAAATGCCTTTGGTACTCTGTGAGAAGCTTGAAGATTCTCTTCTAAAAACTGATGATCATTTGATACAAATACACGCTCACCAACAAAAAAAATACCAACAATTAAAACAACAAAACTAACAACAGAAACAGCACTTATTACAATACGCCTTTGCACTAACGATTTATTAGCACGACGTAAAGCCTGAGAAAAAATGTGCGAAACAATATGCGGATTATCTTCCTGCGAAGGAGAAATCTTTAACACACTGCTATTAACATGCTGAGAAGGCACATCAGCCTCCATATTAACAGGCTCTGCATCTGGTATATCTGATACACAAAGCTCATCAAATACCTTGTTATCCTTTGAACGCGTAACAAAATCCTGTTTTCTTTTTATATTTACCTCTGAAAATTCATTATTCTTTGGTAATATAGTTTTTTTTGTATATTTCTTATCTTCATTTATATTTGTGGGATTCCACCCAATAACTGAAGAAAGCCGCTTCTTTTCAACTGCTAAATATTCTCCTTCAACAGTTGCAATAGAACTTTGAAGAACCTTTCTCTGTTCATCCGCTATTGCTTGTGGTATTTTTGCTGTTAAAAATTGATGTTCTAGTGTTTCGGTAGCACGCTTATAAATCCGCTTACGCACTTGTGGTGTAATATTATTTTGTGCATTAATTGTCTTTTTTAAGATTCCAACGAAATCTACCATTTCCTCTATAATCTCTCTTAAATTGAGAAAAAATCAATAGTAAAGCCAAAAAACTTTATTTTAGCCTTCTAAATTGATTGCCATTTAATATCTAAATTGATTGCCATTTAATATTGGTACAACTATCGCAATAATGTAAAATGAATATGAAAAATAAACAATGCTATTTTGCACCTTTCTCTCACATGCTCTTAAAAACTTTTTTGTAAAAAGAGACAAAAACGCACAGAGAACATATATAGAAATCTAAAAATAATAATCAATTAACAAAGGGATCCGTAATAAGAATAGTATCTTCACGCTCTGGACTTGTGGATAATAAAGCCACTTTTGTATTAATCAGTTCTTCAATATAGCGTATATATTTAATAGCCTGCACTGGTAAATCTTCCCACCTCAATGCATGTGCTGTTTCTTCCTTCCAACCTTCTAATGTTGCATAAACAGGCTTCACCCGATCCTGAGCTCCCATGGAAGAAGGTAAATAATCAATTCTTTTACCATCAAGCTCATAACCAATACAAATTTTTATTTCATCCAAACCATCTAAAACATCAAGTTTTGTCAATGCTATACCTTGAACACCGCAAATTGTTACCATCTGACGTACTAAGACAGCATCAAACCAACCACATCGACGCTTTCGACCCGTTACAACACCAAATTCATGTCCACGCACTCCCAGAAATTCACCAATATCATTTATCTGCTCTGTCGGGAACGGCCCTTCTCCAACGCGTGTAGTATAAGCTTTTGCAATACCCAAAACATAATGAATTGCATCAGGTCCCATCCCCGAACCTGTACATGCTTGCCCAGCAACTGTATTAGATGACGTTACATAAGGATAAGTTCCAAAATCATTATCTAATAAAGCACCTTGCGCACCTTCAAAAAGAATGTGTTTCCCTCCTCGATAACCTTCATCTAAAAGACGCCACGTACAATCCATAAAGGGCAAAATTTTATCCGCAACTTGCATCAATTCATCATAAAGTGCTCGAGAATCAATCTCTGCAACACCCATCCCACGACGCAAAGCATTATGATGCCTCAAAAGCCGCTCAATCTTAGCCATAAGTGTATCTTTTTCTGCTAAATCCATCACTCGGATAGCACGACGTCCCACCTTATCTTCATAAGCCGGTCCAATACCACGCTTTGTTGTACCAATTTTTAAACCAGATAAACCGCTTTCTCGAATTGCATCAAGATCACGATGCAAAGAAAGAATCAAAGGAGCATTTTCAGCAATACGCAAAATTTCTGGTGTGATTTTTACACCCTGATCACATAGTTTTTTTACTTCTGCAACAAAATGATGAGGGTCAACAACAACACCATTGCCTATAATTGATAACTTGCCACGCACTAAACCAGACGGTAAAAGTGATAATTTATAACTGACTCCATCAACAACCAATGTGTGGCCAGCATTATGCCCCCCCTGATACCTCACCACGATATCTGCTCGCTCAGATAACCAATCTACAATTTTACCTTTGCCTTCATCACCCCATTGTGTACCGACAACAACTACATTGGCCATAACTTTCTCCGTCGTGTTTGGTTAAAAAAACCAGCATTCAAAAACAAACACTTCTTTATAACGAAACCTTAGAGCAAGTGCGACTCCTCATTTCAGATTTTTCTCAATCTTCAAGTGATTAAATTTTCAAATTTATGATAATAAAGATAAGCAAATACCAAAATATTTTAAATCTGTTATTTTTGCTACAACAAAGTAAAAAAAATAGAGATTTTAATTTGTGCGTATCCAACACCTGACAGAGCATTCATTCTCTCTCTTAATCTTTTACAATTCACGTAATATTTAGATGCTGTCTGTCTGATACAAGAATACGAAAGATCATCATAATCTTTCGTATCCTTTTTTGTTTAAAAATACGTTGTGAAAATCACCAGTAATTATTTAAAGCTGTGCTTTTTCAACTTGGAACGCCCACTCAAGCCATTGTGTCAAAATTTCAAGATCGGAAGCCTCAATTGTTATACCCGCCCAAATTCTAAGCCCAGGAGGAGCATCGCGATACGAACCGATATCATAAGCAACCCCTTCCTCATCAAGACGTTTCACAACCGCTTTTATAAAAGATACTCGCTTTTCCGTATCCAAAGCAGTAATCACTGGATCCACAATATCTAAACAAATAGCGGTGTTAGAACGCACTTCAGGATCTTTTGCCAAATATTCTAACCATGGCGTTTTGCGAACAAAAGCATCAAGTACAGAAAAGTTTTTCTCAACCCGTGCTCTTAATGCCGCTGCACCTCCTAGAGACTTTGCCCACTTCAACCCATCAAGAAAATCCTCAACACAAAGCATAGAAGGTGTATTGATTATCTTTCCTTTAAAAATATCTTCGTTCAATTTTCCATTTTTTGTCATATAGAAAAGTTGAGGCATAGGCCAAGCTGGAACATGATTCTCAAGCCTCTCAACAGCACGAGGACTTAAAATCACCATACCATGTGCAGCCTCACCTCCCAAAACTTTCTGCCATGAAAAAGTAACAACATCTAATTTTGAAAAATCAAGATATTGCGCAAAAGCTGCCGATGTTGCATCACAAATGGTCAATCCAGCCCGTTTATGCGGAATGAAATCCGCATTAGGAATACGCACACCAGAAGTTGTCCCATTCCATGTAAAAACAACATCCCGATCAAAGTCAAGTTGTGTTAAATCTGGTATTTCACCATAAGGAGCTTCAAAACGACGCACATCAGAAAGCTTTAATTGCTCGACAACATCTTTATTCCACCCAAATCCAAAACTTTCCCACGCCGCCATATCAATGCCACGCTCACCTAATAGAGACCATAGAGCAGCCTCAACAGCACCGGTATCTGAACCGGGCATAATTCCTATACGATGATCAGAAGGAACCTCAAGAATCTCACGGGTTAAATTAACAACTTCAGCAAGTTTTAATTCTGCTTCTCTAGATCTATGTGAACGCCCAACTACTGCATTTTTAAGAACATCAAGAGTCCAACCAGGCCGTTTACTACAAGGGCCTGAAGAAAAATTAGTATTATTGGGACGACTACTTGGTTTTTGTAACATTATCATTATTTCTCCCCTTTTAGATGTTTTTTTCTTTATAAAGAAAAACAAATTATTATAAAGACTAATCAACAATCTTTTTAGAAAAAGTCAAAAATGTTGTCTATTATTTCGTATGCTTAAAATTCACGGAAACTTTATAAAAAAATCTTTCTTAATCATGCTTCTCGATTGATTCTTTTAATTTTTTTCGTATCACCACCACGATAAGACAGCATTCTAATAACAATACACTAAAGTGTCCAATATACCTATCAAATTTATTTTATGATAAAGATTCATTGATAACGCTCTAGAATAGGGAGATAAACTTATTAAAAAATCAATTATTTTTCTTTTGATGACTGGACAGAGAAAATTTTAATGTTATAACCGCAAACGCTTTATGTTTTTTATGAAGCATGCCCAGATAGCTCAGTTGGTAGAGCAGCGGACTGAAAATCCGCGTGTCCGTGGTTCGAATCCGCGTCTGGGCACCACACTCTTCTTTGTTGTATGTAACCTATTTTTTTATTGACTTTTAAGTTAATGGTGCCTGAGTAAAGTTAAGGGAATAGGGTTTCTAACATTTGTCTATAAAGCACGCTTCACACAATAACAATATATTGATTTATAATGATAATTTACTGTTTTGTATATTGAATTAGACCCCCGAATAACGTAAGATTCTCTCATTTCAAATCTGTTTATCTTGAATCAATCAAAACCGCTTGCTTGCACGTCATAAGCGGGGCTGATGTGTGGGTAAAAATTGTACAAGAAAGGAGTAAAAATGGTTCTTATGAACCGTCTTAATGCAAGGGCTGTCGCAACACCCACGAGCTGGCAAATATAATGATGGTGCCGGCTTGTTACTTC